>CACAWS010000004.1 GCA_902536295.1 uncultured SAR86 cluster bacterium
TTCTTCGAAATCCGAAGAAAAAAAAGATTAATTAATCTAAATTCTGATGAGTTCCCAAAATGACGAATACATTTTGGTTGCAAGGATAGGAAAACCTGTCGGTTTGAAAGGATGGGCTAAAGTTAATTCCTACACCAGACCAGAAGATAATTTAAAAGAATATAAAAAATTTTATCTTGGAAAGAAAAAAAAAATAATTCAACAAGAATTTGCAAAAAAATCTGGTAAAACGTTGATATTAAAATTTAAAGACATCAATTCAATCGAAGAAATAGAAATGCTAAAAAATACTGATTTGTTTATTAGTGCTCTTGATTTACCTAAACTGAAAAAGAATGAATTTTACTGGAAAGACCTAATTGGTATGGAAGTTATTAGTACAAAAGGTGATCGTTTTGGGAAAGTAATAGAAATGATCGAAGCAGGATCAAGAGACGTAATGCGAATAAAAGATAAAAATAATAAGAAATCTATTTTAATTCCATTTGAATTTGGAGTTTTTGTTGAGGAAGTAAAAAATAATCAGATTTTAGTGAATTGGGATAGGGATGATTAAAAAATCATTTTTTATTTCTATATTTCCTAAAATCTTTAATGAAATTTTAGGAGTTGGTATTGCAAAAAAAGCAATAGATAACGGAATAATAGATTATGAGGTTGTTAATCCTATGAATTTTCTAGATCATAAGGAAAGATTGGATGATACAACATATGGAGGCGGCCCTGGGATGCTTCTAAAAGCTCAGCCACTAATAGAATCAATTGATTTCTGTAAATCTAAAGCAAACAAAAAAACGAAAGTTATTTATTTGAGCCCTCAAGGACAAGTTTTCAATCAATCTATTTCTAGAGAACTTGCGAAAGAGGACAAATTAATATTTTTATGTGGAAGATACGAAGGCATAGATCATAGAGTTATAGACTCAAGAGTTGATCTGGAAATAAGCCTTGGGGATTATGTCCTTTCCGGAGGAGAAATTGCTGCTTTAGCATTACATGATTCTATATGCAGAAATTATGAAGGTTTTTTAGGCGATGAAAACTCATTATCTGAAGAATCATTTGAAAAAAATTTGCTTGAGTATCCTCAATTTACTAAACCTAGAGAGTCAAAATTTGGAAACGTTCCTGATGTCTTATTAAGCGGTGATCACAAAAAAATATCTGATTGGAGAAGAAAACAAAGTTTAGGAAAAACTTTTATAAATAGAAGAGACTTATTTTCTAAATTAGAGATGTCTGATCAAGATATCAAAATTTTAAAAGAATTTCTTAGTGAAGTTGGCTATGATTCTGATAGAATCTCCGATCTATTAGAGGAAATTTAATGACCAGTTCTAGAAAATCAGTAGACATCGTTGAAAAAGCTCAGTTGAAATCTGACCTTACCCCTTTTTCTCAAGGAGATACAGTTTTAGTAGAATATCTCGTTAAAGAAGGAACTAGAGAAAGATCACAGCCTTTTGAAGGAATAGTAATAGCTGTTAAAAATAGAGGCCTAAACTCATCCTTTATTGTTAGAAAAATTTCTAATGGTGTTGGAGTTGAAAGAACTTTTCAAACACATAGCCCTTTAATCAAATCAATTAAAGTAAAAAGGAAAGGAAAAGTTAGACAGTCTAAATTATTTTACTTGAGAGAGAGATCAGGAAGATCGGCTCGAATTAAAGAAAAAATTTGATTCCATAATGAATAGCGAAGAAAGGCTAGTGATCGATGCCTTTATAGACACTATTTGGATAGAAAAAGGGCTCAGCACTAATACTTTAAATTCTTACAAATCTGACTTAGAAAAATATTTTAATTGGATTGAATTAAATTCACTTAAATATAAAGAATTATCTCGCTCAGATGTCTTGGAGTATTTAGCTTATTTATTTGGTCAAAAATTGGAAGGTAAATCAGTTGCAAGAAATTTATCTTCGCTTAAAGCCTTTCATAATTATTTAATTCTTAAAGACATAACTAAATCTAATCCTTGTGAAAAAATAGAAACACCAAAATTTGTAAAATCCATTCCTTCTTCTCTTTCAGAAAATGAAGTAGAAAAATTACTCGATGCTCCAGATGAAAATACTTTTATTGGTATAAGAGATAAGACCATGATAGAAACTCTTTATTCTTGCGGCTTAAGAATTTCAGAATTAGTCGATTTAGAAATTATTCATGTAAATCTTCGTCAGGGTGTCATCAGAGTTTTAGGAAAAGGGCAAAAAGAGCGGTTAGTGCCTATGGGTCAAAAATTAATTAATTTAATTGGAATCTATTTTAAAAAGTTAGAAGAGAATAAAATTAAAAATAGTTCTAACTTCCTTTTTCTCTCTCAAAGAGGAAAAAAAATTACTAGACAAGCGTTTTGGCATAGAATCAAGATTTATGCTACAAAAGCTGGATTGGAAAATAATAAAATATCTCCTCATATTTTGAGACATGCTTTTGCCACCCACTTGCTAAATAATGGGGCAGATTTAAGAGTCGTTCAATTGCTTTTAGGACACAGCGATTTGAATACAACTCAAATTTACACTGAAGTCGCAAAACGAAGACTACAAAATCTTCATGGCGCTCATCACCCCAGAGGCTAAATGAAATATTTTTTAATAATTTTTTTATTTTTTATATCTTGCAGCCAAGATAAAAATGAAGAAAGTGAGATTATTTCTAAGTTAAAAAAAATAATTCCAGAAGAATTAACTATTATTTCGTTTAATAAATCTGAATTAGAGAATTTTTACGAAGTGGAGTTGTCAGATGGGACATACTTTTACTTAGATCGTGAAGTTCAGCATATCTTCTTGGGCGATTTATTTAGAATAGAAGATAAACAATTGGTTAATTTATCTTATGTCAGAGATAAAGAAAAAATTATTAACTTGATAGAAGATATTGATAGAGGAAAATTAATAACTTTTGAGCCCGATGAGAAAAAATATGAAGTCTTCGTTTTTACCGATGTAGATTGCGGTTTTTGCAGGAAGTTTCATAGCCAGATAAGTAATTATTTAGAAAAGGGTATTGAGGTTAATTATCTATCTTTTCCTAGAGAGGGTCTCCAAAGCGAAACTGCAAATAAACTGATGACAGCTTGGTGCTCGGAAGATCAAAAAAAAGTATTAACAGAATTAAAGCTAGGAAAATCTGTTCCATATAAAATTTGCGATTCAAATCCTATCCAAGACCATTATAATCTTGCTAAACAATTTGGAATATCGGGAACCCCTACTTTTATCACAGGAAATGGTTTTAATATCCCTGGATTAATTGAAGTTGATGAATTGATAGAATATTTGAAATAAATGATGAATGAATTAGACAAAAATTTTGCATCAATAGATAGACTTCCACCTTACATTTTTGAGCAAATAAACACTTTAAAAATGGAAGCCAGAAGAAGAGGGGAAGACATAATTGATTTCAGTATGGGCAATCCTGATGGAGAGACTCCAAAATTTATCGTAGATAAAATGACTGAAACCGTTCAGAGGGCTGATACTCATAGATATTCTCAATCAATAGGCATACCTAAGTTAAGACTAGCTATTTCGGACTGGTACAAAAGAAAATTTGGAGTAAATTTAGATCATGAAACTGAAGCGATAGTTACAATCGGCTCCAAAGAAGGTTTAGGACACCTAGCAATGGCAACAGTAGATAAAGGAGACGTAATACTTGTTCCTAATCCTGCTTATCCAATTCATCCTTTTGGCTTTGTGATTTCTGGCGCAGATATAAGACATGTTCCAATTGGTCCAAATACGAACTTTTTTGATAATTTAGAAGAAGCTATAAAGACTTCTTTTCCTAAGCCTAAGATGCTTCTACTAAATTTTCCAAGTAATCCGACGGCATTATGCGTCGAAAAAGATTTTTTTGAAAAAGTTATTCAGATCGCAAAAGAAAATAGTATTTGGGTAGTTCATGATTTGGCATACGCTGACCTTTGCTTTGATGGTTATAAAGCTCCATCAATATTAGAAGTAGAGGGAGCTAAAGAAATAGCTGTTGAATTTTTCACTTTATCCAAAAGTTATAATATGCCTGGATGGAGAATAGGATTCTGCTGTGGTAATGCTGAATTAATTAGAGCTCTTGCAAGATTAAAATCATATTTTGATTATGGCCATTTCACACCTGTCCAAGTAGCAGGTATTGAAGCTTTGAATAAAGGGGATGAGTTTGTAAAAGAAGTTTGCGAAGTTTATAAAGTAAGAAGAGATGTTTTATGTGAGGGTTTGAATGCTTTAGGTTGGGAGGTTGAAAAACCAAAAGCGACTATGTTTGTTTGGGCAAAAATACCAAAAAAATTCAATATGAAATCAATGGAGTTTTCTGAATTATTATTGAAGGAAGCTAAAATTGCGGTTTCACCTGGCTTAGGTTTCGGAGTTTATGGAGATGATTTTGTAAGATTTTCTTTAATTGAAAATGAGCATAGAACTAAACAAGCTTTAAAAAATCTAAAGAAAATATTTTAGATAAATGAAAAAAATTAATATAGCGCTCTGTGGAGTTGGAAACGTTGGATCATCTTTTATAGATTTGCTATTTACCAGTAGAGAAAAAATAAAATCAAATTTTGATATAGAAATTAATTTGACTCTCATTGGATCTAGAAAAGGGGAAATTGCAAATAATGACTTTCAAGGTCAAATAGAGAGAGATATTTTAAAAGTTCCATTACATAAAGATATTGATATTGTTGTTGAATTAATTGGAGGGACTGATATTTCTTATGAGTTAGCTAAATTGGCTCTAGAGAACAACAAACATTTTGTGACGGCTAATAAGGCTTTAATTGCCGAAAAAGGACCAGAGTTATTCAAGTTGGCATCTAAACAAAGCCTTCATATAGGTTTTGAAGCTTCTGTTGGAGGAGGTATCCCAATAATTAGAACTTTAAGAGATGGTTTAATTTCAAATAAAATAAATTGGTTTAAGGGAATATTAAACGGAACTTCAAACTACATCTTATCTAAGATGTATCTTGAAGATCAAACCTACGAAGACGCCCTTAAATCGGCGCAGGAATTAGGATTTGCAGAACCAGATCCAACTTTTGATATTGACGGGACTGATTCGTCACAAAAAACTGCAATTTTATCCTTTCTGTCTTTTAATGGCGAAGTTAGTCCATTAAAGATTTATAAAGAAGGCATAGATAAGATTGAAAGTTTGGATTTAGAGTATGGTAAAGAGCTTGGTTTTTCAATTAAGCCTTTATCTATAGGGGTTAACAATAAAGATGAATTATTTTTAGGTACTTTTCCAAGTTTTATCAAGAAGCATGAAATTCTCGCCAACGTAAATTTTGAAACGAATGTAATTGAAATTAATTCTGCGAATTTAAATTCGACCGCCTATCAAGGTCCTGGAGCTGGAGGCTATCCAACTTCAACATCCGTAATAAATGATATTTTAGATATTGCCAAAGGAAAAATATTTGATTACTCAAACCTTCTTAATCCTATTGAAATCAGCGATTTTGATGCTTTTAAAACTAGTAGGTATCTCAGATTAATGGTGACTGATGAACCTGGGGTAGTAGCTGAAATATCTAAATTAATTGCCGAAAAAGGCTTATCTATAGATAATTTGATTCAAAAAGAAAATAAGAATCAAGAGAATATAATTCCAATAATTATTGTGTTAGGAGAATGTTCTGAGAAGATTTCTAAATCTTTAATACATGATTTGGAGAAATTATCTCAAGTTAGGGAACCTGTTCAGCATATTAGATTTATAGATTAAGCATGCTTTATTCAAGTTCAAGAGGGCGATCCCAATCAGTTGATTTTCTAGAGGTCCTCACATCTGGAGTAGCTCCTGATGGAGGGCTTTACTTACCAAATGAAGTACCTGTTTTTAAAACAGATTTGCTATCAAGCTTTGGAAGCCTTTCTTATAATGAACTTGCATTAGAGATACTTCATCCGTTCATGGATGATTTTCTAAACAGAGAAGACTTGGAAAGTATAATTAATGAAGCTTACTCTACGTTTAGAATAAAAAATGTAGTTCAGATTCAGAACCAAAAGCGTATAGGAAATATACTAGAGTTATTTCATGGCCCTACTTATGCTTTTAAAGATGTTGCAATGCAACTTCTTGCAGGCCTGCTCAGTAAAGCTTCTGAAAAAATTAATAAAAAAATTGTAATTTTAGGCGCTACATCAGGAGATACTGGTTCTGCTGCTATTGAAGCGTGTAAGAGATTTACAGATCTGGATATATACATTCTTTTCCCAAATGAAAAAATATCGGAAGTTCAACAAAGGCAAATGACAACTTCAGGTGCGGCTAATGTTCATACTCTGGCAATAAAAGGTGACTTTGATGATTGTCAAAGATATGTAAAAAAATTATTTTTAAATCAAGATAAATTCGAAAAAATTAGATTTGTTTCTATTAATTCAATAAATTGGACTCGAATAATTTCACAAAGTGTTTATTTTTTTTACGCAAGATATCTTTTGAATAACAAAAATTATGTTGCATCAATACCTTCAGGAAATTTTGGTCATGCTTATGCTGGGTGGTTGGCTACAAAAATGGGTCTTAAATTAAATGGAATCCATATTGCTACTAACAAAAATGATATCCTGCATAGACTATTTTCATCAGGTATATATTCCAAAAATAAAACAATTAAGTCATTAGCACCAAGTATGGATATATCTGTAGCTAGTAATTTTGAAAGATTAATGGTTGATGTTTTAAATGAAGATAGAGCAAAAGTTAGCGAACTTATGAATAACTTTCCAGAGAACTCAATTGACTTTAATAATTTGAAACATTGGAAAAAAATAAATTCCTTCTTCACAAGTAGCAAAACAGAAGATCAAGAAATAAAAGAGTGTGTCAAAAAGGTTGTCTCTGAAACAGGATATCTAATAGATCCCCACACGGCTACTGCAGTAAGCGGAAGTCCTTCAATTCAAAATGAAAGTATTTTGACTTTTGCAACAGCTCATCCTGCAAAATTTCCGGAAGTTTTTAACGATGTCGAAGGCTTCGAAGAAAACATTCCATTAGAATTAAAAAATATTTTTGAAAAACAGCAAAAATTTGTAAAACTAAATAATAAATATGAAGATATAGCTGATTTTATTTCATCCAATTATGCTAGTTAATATTTATGACGGATAGATCGTTACAAGAGAGATTAAAAGAATCAAAAGCCGAGCTTAATGATTTAAGGGGGTTTCTTTGACTATGAGTCGAAGCAGAAACGACTTGAGTCAATAAAAAAAGAATTTGAAAACCCTGAACTTTGGAAAAATCAGGAAAAAAGCCAATCTTTAGGAAAGGAAAAGTCGTCTTTAGAAAAATTAATAAGTTCCCTTGACGAGTTAGAAAGCTCTCTAAATGATCTTGATGAACTCTTAATTCTTTTAGAGAAGGAAGATGACAAAGATGAAATACAATCTTTGTCAAATGAATTAAGTAATGTCGAACTTAAGATTTCAGACCTTCAATTTCAAAGAATGTTTTCTGGGAAAAATGACTCAAATAATGCTTTTCTCGATATACAGGCTGGCTCTGGAGGAACCGAAGCACAGGATTGGGCTGAAATGTTATTAAGGATGTATCTTATGTGGGGGGAAAAGAAAAATTTTAAAACTGAATTAATTGAGGTTTCACCGGGAGAGGTAGCTGGCATCAAAAGTGCGACAATAAGATTTGAAGGAGAATTTAGCTACGGCTGGTTAAGAACTGAATCTGGAGTTCACAGATTGGTAAGAAAATCGCCTTTTGATTCAGGAAGCAGGAGGCATACTTCTTTTGCTTCCATATTTATATCTCCTGAGATTGAAGACAATATTGAGATAAATATCGATCCCTCAGATATTAGAATTGATACTTATAGAGCTAGTGGAGCGGGCGGTCAACATGTCAACAAGACCGATTCAGCTGTAAGATTAACTCATGAGCCAACGGGTGTAGTTGTTCAATGTCAGTCTGATAGGTCACAACATAAAAATAAAGATAGGGCAATGAAACAATTAAGAGCTAAACTCTACGAATTAGAATTAAAAAAACAAGACGAAGCAATGAAAAATTTAGAAGAAACTAAAGCTGACATCTCGTGGGGTAGTCAAATTAGGTCATACGTCTTAGATTCTGGAAGAATAAAAGACTTGAGAACAGGAACTGAAACTGGAAATTGTTCTGCAGTTTTGGATGGCAATATTGATATTTTTATAGAAGAAAGTTTAAAGGCTGGAGTTTAATTATGTCGGATTCTCAAGATGAAAATCATTTAATTGAAGAGAGAAAGATGAAGCTTGAGTCTCTAAAGGACCAGGGAATAAATTATCCTAATGACTTTAGAAGATCAAATTTATCAAAATCTTTAGTGGATGAATTTACTAAATTTAATAAGGAAGAGTTGATAGGCAAAAATATTGAAGTTTCAGTAGCAGGAAGAATAATGCTTAAAAGAGTCATGGGGAAAGCAAGCTTTTGTACGATTCAGGATATGACAGGAAGAATTCAGCTTTATTTGAGAAAAGATGCACTCGATAATTACGAAATTTTTAAAGACAGCGACTTAGGAGATATTGTCGGTGTTAAAGGAACGTTATTCAAAACTAACACCGGAGAGCTATCTGTTCAAGTTAGTGAGTTTAATTTATTAACTAAATCTTTAAAGCCTCTTCCAGAAAAGCACCTTGGGCTATCAGACGTTGAAACAAAGTATAGAAAAAGATATTTAGATTTATTAACGAATCCTGAAACTCGAGAAGTATTTGAAATCAGAAGCAAAGTAATAAACGAAATTAGACAATTTTTAATAAATGATGGTTTTACTGAAGTGGAGACTCCAATGATGCATTCAATCCCAGGTGGAGCAAGTGCAAAACCGTTTGTTACACACCACAATGCTTTGGATATGGATTTGTTCTTAAGAATTGCGCCAGAGCTTTACTTAAAAAGGCTTGTTGTTGGAGGAATGGAAAAAGTTTTTGAAATTAATAGAAATTTTAGAAATGAAGGTTTATCTACAAAACATAATCCAGAATTCACTATGCTAGAGTTTTATACAGCATTTGTAGATTATCAATATCAAATGGATTTTACAGAGAACATGCTCAGAGAAATAGAAAATTTGTCAGGAATAAATACTAAGATCTTTTCTAAAGAATTTGAAAGACTGTCTATGGATGAGTCGATTGTAAAACACAACTCTTTGAATAATGAAGATTTAAAAGATATAGATGTTTTAAAAAAATTCTGTGATAAAAATTCAATTAAACTTGAGGGTGTCAATACGGTTGGAAATATCAAGAACATTATTTTTGAAACAACTGTAGAAGAAAATCTAATAAAACCAACTTTTATTTATAATTATCCAATAGAAATATCTCCACTAGCGAGGTCCTTAGATAAAGACGGTTCAATTGCGGAAAGGTTTGAGCTTTTTGTAAATGGAAAGGAATTAGGAAATTCTTTTTCTGAGCTGAATGACCCAAAAGAGCAAGCTAAAAGATTTGATCTTCAGGTCGAAGAGAAGAATGCAGGAGATGAAGAAGCTATGCATTTTGATAAAGATTATATTGAGGCTCTGGAATACGGTCTGGCACCCTGTGCTGGAGTGGGTATTGGCATAGATAGATTAATTATGCTTCTTTCAGGGAGAGAAAGCATTCGAGATGTCGTGCTATTTCCGCAGCTAAAAAACAAGTAGCTTTAATCTAAGTTAATCCAACTACCATGAAATCCAAAAGGCACTCTTGATGGCAATTGAATTCGCGCTAGAGGCTCTTCGGAAAAATTTTCTGCATCTATAATTATGAACTCGCTTTTATCTACTTCTTGATCATATACAAATCCAACAACATATCCTGAATCTTCTGATGTTTGATCTATTTTCGGAATAAAAACTGGTTCAGCCCCTTTTTTATGTTCACCTAAATGATGAACTTCATTTCGATCTTTCAAGAAATCATATTTAAATAAATTATTTAATGCACCATCGTTTAAGATATAACTAAATCTATACTCTTTTCCTTCTAAATCAGGATGAATTCTTGCAAACTCCATTGGTCTGTCATCAAGAAGTTTTTCAACACAAGTTTCTTTGATTGTGTCAATTTCCCATCTTGTCAAAAAGGGTTTTTTTCCAAAGGGGAGAGGGTTATTAAAATCAAAAAGTTTGTCGTATCTACAAAAATCTAGAATAACTTTACCTGAACTGTCTTCATAGGAATTTACTACATGAAAAAGAAAGCAATTAGGCACTTCAATCCATTTTATTTCATTTGTATTTCTATTCAAAAGCCCCAACTTTGAAGAGTAATTATCATCCCAAACTACTGGATAATCCGAGGCGTTTTCATCTTTATTTCTTCTGCTAGTATTAAATGTGACCGGAAGGTCAAAGATAAGAACATAATTATTTGTAATAGCACAATCATGAATCATTGGTTTTGAATTCAATACAATTGGAAGATCAGTCGTAATTTCTCCTGAACCATCGACAACACGGTAATGCACTTGGTTAACATCTGATAAATATTCTGAAAAATCATAGCTTATAGCGTGTAATTCGTTTTTAGAAGAATCGAATTTTGGATGTGCAGTAAACCTTTTATTATCATTCTTTGGGAATGGAATTTGATCGGTGAAATTTAAATCATTATCTAGAATAACCGGAGAAACTCCTCCTTCAACTAATGCATAAATTTTTCCTGCATGTTTTAAAACATGAGTATTAGGGCCAAAGCCAAAAGATGATTCCACATATCTGTTTTTATACCAATGAGCCTTTCCATCTTGTATTTTTAAACCGTGGATCATACCGTCTCCAAAAAAAGGGTGATAATTCTTATGATCAATTGGCTCCTTAGGATTGGGTCCATTTCTCAAGAATAAACCATTTAATTCCATAGGTATTTCTCCAACAATATTTAGATTGTTGGAGGAAGTTTCTTCAACGGGATACCAGTTACCTTTTAAGAATACATTTTCACTTTCTCTAAAATTTTTCATATTAACTCCGAAACCGCTTCTTTTTCCTCTAATAATTCTCTAGTGGTAATTTCAAGTTTTTCCTTAGCATAAGAATTTATTTCTAGCCCTTGAATTATTTCAATTTTACCTTCCTTGGTAGATCTTAATGGAAATCCATAAATTATACCTTCTGGCACATCATAGCTTCCATCGCTTAAAATCGCGGCGCTAAAACAGTCACCATTTTTTGTTGGGGTTAAAGTAGCTTTGACCGTCTCTATTGCGGCATTAGCTGCAGAGGCAGCTGAAGAAGCTCCCCTAGCGTCAATAATAGCTTTTCCTCGTTGCTGAACAGTTTCTAAGAAGTCATTTTTAATCCATCCTTCGTCCTTAATAATAGATGAAACGCTTTCATTTTTTACTAATGCATTATCCAAATCAGGATACATAGTTGGGCTGTGATTACCCCATATAATCATTTGATTAATTTCAGAAATTGGAACATTTATTTTACTTGAAACTTGAGCTTTTGCTCTATTTGCATCTAAAGCGGTCATGGCCATCCAAGTCTGACTTGCATTATTTGCATGAGTCATGCCAATTAAAGCATTTGTGTTAGCAGGATTTCCAACTACGAGAATTTTTGCATTATTTTTTCCTTTACTACCAATCGCTTTACCCTGATCAGTGAATATTCCTCCATTAATTTTTAATAAGTCGCCGCGCTCTTCAATTTTTTTACCATTGATTGTTATTCCTCTAGGAATGCTTCCCACGAGCAAGGCCCAATCAACTTCTTCAGCCGCTTTGTAAATATCAGAAAATGCTTCGACTTTTCCAAGAGTATTGAAGCCACAATCTTCTAATTCCATAATTGTTCCATTGAGCTTTTCTACAACTTCAGGAATCTCAACCAAACGTAAATTTACAATAACATTGGAACCAAATGTTTCGCCACTTGCAAGTCTAGGCAGAAGAGCATAACCAATCTGACCAGCTGCACCCGTAACTAATACATTAATTTCTTTCATAAAATTTCCGGTTTAAAAATATTCCTCTCTGAAGTGCATATCACTTCTCCCTTGGTGCCTAATAATTCCAGTTCTGTCATTTTTTTTAATAAACTTTGATCGCCTAAAATGTTAGCAATGAATTGGGATTTGTCATCCAATTCACCAATTACGATACCATACTCTAAATTTTTTCTCCCCTGTACGATTGTATAAGATGTTATCTTACCAAGACCGTTAGGTGTTTGATTAAAATTTTTAATTTCTCTTGAATCTATTTCTTTTTGGAGCTTTTGGAAGTTTTGATTCCAGTCAATCTCAGGAGGAGCTTTCGAGGAAAAAATATTAATTGCATGTTTAGTCAAAAACCAACTGTTAGCCGTAATCATTCCGTATTTGTTCTGATTTTTTCTTAACTTTCTTACCATCTCTGATGAAGAAAACATTGTGTATGCATTTCCTGGCCCTCCAAAATAAGGAAGTCCTCCAGTAACTGTAAGCGGGCGATTATCGTCTAAATTTAAAGATAACTCTTTCATAGCAATCTGAACCGCAGAAGGGAAACAAGAATAAATATCAAAATAAGATATTGAATCCATTGAAACTTGTGCCTGTGAGAGAACCTCTTCTCCACATTTTTTTATTGCTGGAGATTCGATAAGTTTCGGGCGTTTAGAAACATTCCAAATATCATTCAAAATACATGAACCATGCAAATAAATTTTTTTCTTTTGAGAAATATTCAATTCTTTAGAAAGTTTTTCAGACATGATTATCATAGATGAAGCCATATTTACTCTGATCATAGAATTTAAATATTTTGTGTAGGGAAAGCCTACTAATCTATTCGAATCTGTAACTTTTTCGATTTCCTCTGGCGATCGATATTTTGGAAACCATGAATTTGAATTTTTTTCTGCTACTTTAGAAAATTTACTAAATAACTCCGAACACTCTTTTAAATGCTCTTTACTAGATTGAGATTTTTCTGATCTTAATGCATTTGCAAAAATAGGATATACATTTGAGGGAAGATCCATAAAGTGTTTTTTTTCATCTGACGAGAAACCTTCGTCGTTTATTCCAACAATTTCTGGGCTTCCTCCTGGATGATCCTCCCAGTCTAAGGGTTTTCCTGCTTTAAGTTTGGATATCATCGTTTGTAAAACCTCACCGCCAGAAATTAATGCGCATTGAACTTCATTGTTATAGATTCTTTTAGAAACTTCTTGAATTAAAACTTGAGGGGCATTGCCTCCCATTCCCGAATATAATTCAAAGATATCTTTATTTATGTTCAATTTTTTTGCTAGCGACCTAGGAAAATTACTATATCCAAAATTTGATTGATTGGTCGCTGTAGAAAAATCCACAGAAAATCGTACAACACCGACAGCGTCTATATAACTATGAAGATTACTTATTCCTGTATCTTGAAATGATAGTTCGCTAGCATTTACTAAGAAAGAAAGGGGATCCGGACCGTCTTCTTTCCTTCTATCTATAATATCTGCAACTCCAACAATTACTGGGGTATTTCCTGGAATATTTAAAGTCATTATTATTGATTTATTAAATTAAAAAATAGAAGTAATATTACTCTTTTATAAATTTTATTTTAATAAAAAAACTAGTCTGATAAGGAGAAAAAAAATGTCTATAAGATTTGATGGAAAAGTTGCAATTGTTACCGGTGCAGGGGGAGGTTTAGGTAGATGTCATGCCCTCGACTTAGCTGCTAGAGGTGCAAAGGTTGTTGTAAACGATTTAGGTGGGGCTGTAGATGGTACTGGAGGTTCTATCTCAGCAGCTGAAAAAGTTGTTGAAGAAATAAAATCTGCAGGTGGAGAAGCTATGGCAAATGGAGCTAGCGTTACAGATCTCAAACAAGTCGAAGACATGGTTAAGCAAACAATTGATACGTGGGGCAGAGTTGATATCTTGGTTAATAATGCCGGTATTCTGAGGGATAAAAGTTTTTCTAAAGTTACCGATGAAGATTTTAGACTTGTTTTAGAAGTTCACCTTATGGGAACTGTAAATTGTTGTAAAGCAGTTTGGGACATAATGAAAGAACAAAATTATGGAAGAATTTTAGTTACATCTTCTTCCAGTGGTGTTTATGGAAATTTTGGTCAAACAAATTATGGTGCAGCTAAAATGGGAGTTTTAGGTTTGATAAATACATTAAAGCTCGAAGGTGCAAAATATAATATTAAATGTAACGGGCTCACTCCTGTAGCTGGAACTAGAATGACAGAAGATTTAATGCCTCCTGAAGTAATTGAAAAAATACAACCAGAATGCGTAAGTCCTGCTGTAACATTTATGGTTTCTGAAGATGCTCCTACAGGGGTAGTTATGGCAGCTGGCGCGGGAGTATTTGCAAGAATCATGACTTTTGAAACTATGGGTGTTTATTTTGGAACGGGAGATGAAATGAATGCAGATAGTATTGCTGAAAATTGGGAGAAAATTTCTGATATGACTGATGCAAGGCCTTGTACCGAGGGTAATAGTCAAGCTGCGAAGATGTTTGAGTTGATCAGTAAATCTTAAGGCATTCCCGCGCTTGAATAATCTACTTCAATAGAGAAGATTTCGCCTTCTGCTTTTTTTCTGCAGATTTCTGGAGCTGAACTGTTTGCTGTGAGAATGAATAAAGTTTTTCCATCTTTACCGCCTAACATACATGCGTAAGCATTTTTAGGAGTTTCTATTACATCTGTAATTTTCCCACCTTGCTCAAATCTTACTACAGCTGATGAGGTCGGCGATGCAATCCAAATTCCATTATTTTCATCTAGGCAGATTCCATCAGGTACATGAAAATTTTTAGCTGCAGAGCCGGATTCAGAAATTTTAATCCCTATATTTCGTAGAAACTTGATGAGAGATATTCCAAATTGTGACGAAGTATTAGCCCATTTTTTTCTATTTGTAAGCAAGCCTTTCGAATCAATATCAAAGCTCGTAAGTCTTGCTCCTAAGGTTTCCCCGACAATTAACTTTTTTCCATCTTCAGAAATCACCGAGCCATTGGGAAAGTCTAAATTATCTGGACCTTTTTTAAACGATCCATCGGGAAAGACAATCATCAGATGAGTGCTTTTTACTTTATCTCTAGCATCAGCCATTCCAAAATTTCCAACATATGCAATCCCATCTTTCGAAACAACCATGTCGTTACACTGATATTTTACTTCTCCAGACAAATCGGCATGCACACTTAAATCTCCATTTGAAAGCTTAAGAATTTTCCTGTCTAACATGGAGACTATCAACAGGTCGCCATTAGGTAACCAACCTAATCCCGATGGTTGGTTTTTAATTTCACAGACGGTCTCAAGATTATCATTTTCATCTAATGTGAAAACTTTGTCTCCATGCATATCAGAGAACCAAAGTTTATTTTCATGCCATCTTGGACCTTCACCAAAGTAAATTCCATTGCACCTGCTTACTAAATTATTTTTGTTCATTAATTCTTTCTAAAATCTTTGCTAATTTTTTTGGGTAGTCGGTAATAATTCCATCGACCTTACTTTTAATTAATTTTTTCATAAATTTTTTATCATTAACAGTCCAAGTAAGTACAAAAAATTTTTCATTCTTCAATTTTTCTATGAGTTTAATTGATTGTTTAGAGTCTACGTGCAGGCTTATTCCATCTGAATTAGAATTTTTTATTTCTTCTTTTATTCTTTCCTCATCGTAATCAAATAAAGAAGGAATTAGATTTAAAGTAGCCTTTTGGGTGGGAAATTTTTTTTTAATATTTTTAATTACTGAAGGCAGGTAACAAAGAAAATGAACTTGATTTTTTTTTAGATTTGAATTTGAAATTAATTTCATTAATTGATTTAAACTTTTAGTTACGCCTTTTATTTCGATAAATATTATTTTTCGGTTTGGTAATCTTTTTAGAACTTCTTCTAATTTAGGTACTCTTTGTGTTTTAAATTTTTGTCCTTTCCATGATCCTATATCTATCTTCAACAGGGACTTAAAAGTTGACTCTGAAATATTCTTTGTAGAACCTGATACTCTATTGAAATTATTGTCATGAGCACAAATAAATACTCCATCTTTGGTTTTTCTAAGGTCTACTTCAATTGCATCTGCATTCTCCAACCAAGCAGTTTCATAGGAAAGTATAGTATTCTCTGGGGCCTTCGAAGAGGCCCCTCTATGAGCAATTATTAGAGGGTTTTTAATCCCAGTTAAGCGCTCCACCGGTTTGATATTCAATTACCCTTGTCTCAAAGAAATTCTTTTCTTTTCTTAGATCCATAATTTCTGACATCCAGGGGAAAGGATTAGAAGCATTAGGAAACGCTTCGTTAAGACCTATCTGAGTCAGCCTTCTATTTGCAATAAAATGCAGATATTCAGCCATCATTTCTGAATTCATGCCAAGAATTCCTTTAGGCATTGTGTCTTGGGCATATTCAATTTCTAATTGCGTTCCTTGAAGGATCATAGTTTCTGCTTGTTTTTGCATTTCTTCATCCCATAGATGAGGATTCTCAAGTTTAATTTGGTTGATCATGTCGATACCAAAATTTACATGCATAGACTCGTCTCTGAGAATGTACTGGAATTGTTCTGCTGTGCCAGTCATTTTATTTCTGTTTCCCATAGAAAGAATTTGAGTGAATCCACAATAAAAGAAAATACCCTCGAGCACACAGTAGAAAGCTATAAGATTTCTTAATAGAATTTTATCGTTTTCTACAGTCCCGGTTTCAAACGACTGATCAGAGAGAGATTGCGTGAAAGGAAGTGCCCAAGCAGCTTTTTTAGCCACAGAGGGTATCTCTTTATACATATTAAATATTTCACCTTCATCCATGCCCAATGATTCAATTACATATTGATAGGCGTGAGTATGAATGGCTTCTTCAAGCGCTTGTCTCAATAAATATTGACGACATTCTGGGTTTGTAATGTGTTTATATACAGAAAGGACAATATTATTGGCTACTAATGAATCGGCAGTAGAGAAAAATCCTAGATTTCTCATGACGATTCTTCTTTCATCCTCTGTTAAACCGTTTTTATCTTTCCAAAGTGCAACGTCCGCAGTCATGTTAATTTCCTGAGGCATCCAATGATTTGCGCTACCATCTAAATATTTCTGCCAGGCCCAATCGTATTTAAAAGGCACTAACTGATTGACGTCGGCTCTTGAATTAATCATTTTCTTTTCGCTTACATCTACCCTTGCTGAGGCTCCTTCTAAATCAGCTAAACCTGCTTCTAGATCCAAAGAATCTAAATCTGGAACCTCGGTTGAGGTTTGCATTTCTTCTTTGTCAGAAGGTTTAGCAGCTGTTAAGCCGTCTTCTTTTTTAAGAACTTCTTTTGCGATAGATTGTTCTGTTATTTTTTCTTTTTCATCAAAATCATCCCAAGATAACATTTTAATACCTCTTTTTATTGACAAGCTTCACAGTCTGGATCAAGTATTGAGCAGGCTTCAGGAGCCTCGGATCCTTGATTTGCAGCAACAGCGTTGAGCTCTAGATTAGTAATAGTTGATTTCTCAGAAGTTGTGGCACTTCTTGAGCGTAAATAGTAAGTAGTTTTCAAACCTCTTAGCCATGCCATCTTGTACATCACATCCAGTTTTTTTCCATTCGGTTCTGAAACGTAAAGATTAAGAGATTGGCTTTGATCTATCCATTTTTGTCTTCTCGATGCGGCTTCAATTAGCCATTTTGGTTCAACTTCAAAAGACGTGGCGAAAAGCCTTTTTAAATCGTCGGGGACTCTGTTGATACCTTCTAAACTACCATTCAAGTTTTTCAGATCGTAGACCATTACCTCATCCCACATATCTATTTCTTTTAGCGCTTCTACTAAGTGCATGTTGATAATTGTGAATTCCCCTGAAAGATTAGATTTAACAAATAAATTAGAATAGGTAGGCTCTATCGATTGTGTAAGGCCGGTTATATTTGCAATTGTGGCGGTTGGAGCAATTGCCATGACGTTAGAGTTTCTCATGCCTTGTTTTTTTACAGTTTTTCTTAAACCTTCCCAATCAAGTTTCGAAGCTGTATCAACCTCTAGATAATTTTCTCCTCTTTCTTTTTTAAGCAATTCAATTGAATCTAAAGGAAGTATTCCTTTGCTCCATAATGATCCCTCGTAAGATGAATATGCTCCTCTCTCTGAGGCTAGGTCTGAAGACGATTTAATTGCGTAATAACTAACCATTTCCATGGACTCGTCTGCAAAGCTGACAGCTTCTTCGGATGCATAAGGAGTTTTTTTGATATATAGGGCATCTTGAAAGCCCATAATTCCTAATCCTATTGGCCTATGTTTAAAATTAGAATTTTCTGCTTGTGGAACGGCGTAGTAGTTTATGTCTATAACATTGTCTAGCATTCTTATTGCAGTAGTTATAGTTCTTTCTATTTTTTCTTCATTTAGATCTCCATTTTCATTTAAATGGTTTGGAAGATTAATGGACCCTAAATTACAGACTGCAATTTCGTCTTGAGAAGTATTTAAAGTTATTTCTGTGCAAAGATTAGAGGAATGAATTACTCCAACGTGTTGTTGTGGCGATCTTAAGTTACAAGCATCTTTAAAAGTTATCCAAGGATGGCCTGTTTCAAATAGCATGGAAATAATTTTCCTCCAAAGATCCTCGGCTTCCACTTCTTTAGAAACTTGGATCTTTCCTGTCTTTGCGTCATTTTCATACTCTTCATACCTGATTTTGAACGCTGAGCCCGTTAAATCATGTAGATCTGGTGTTTCATTAGGAGAAAAAAGAGTCCACTTACCACCGTCCATGACCCTTTGCATGAATAGGTCTGGTATCCAGTTCGCGGTATTCATATCATGAGTTCTTCTGCGATCGTCGCCAGTGTTTTTTCGAAGTTCTACAAATTCTTCAATATCTAAATGCCAAGTTTCTAAGTATGAACAAACAGCTCCTTTTCTTTTCCCTCCCTGGTTAACCGCTACTGCAGTGTCATTAACCACTTTTAAAAATGGAACAACACCTTGAGATTTCCCATTCGTTCCTTTTATGTGTGCGCCCATACCTCTGACAGGAGTCCAGTCATTGCCCAAACCTCCAGCCCATTTTGAAAGCATAGCATTATCACCTAACGCATCATAAATCCCTTTTAGGTCATCAGGGACGGTAGTTAGATAACAAGAGGATAGCTGAGAATGGATAGTTCCTGAATTAAATAAAGTTGGAGTAGAGCTCATGTAGTCAAACGAGGATAGAAGATTGTAAAATTCTATTGCTCTTTCTTCTCTATTTTCTTCTTCAATGGCTAAGCCCATTGCTACTCTCATAAAAAATATTTGAGGAAGCTCGAATCTTACTTCATCTTTATGTATGAAATATCTATCGTAGAGAGTTTGAAGACCTAAATAAGAAAACATTAGGTCTCTTTCGGGCTTAAGATTATTTCCAAGTTTTTTTAAGTCCATCTTTCCTAATTCAGGATTAACCAACTCTAATTCAATTGCTCTTTTTATAAACACATCTAGCGCTTGTGGATAAAGGTTTTCCATTTCTTTCTGTGTTGCATTTGGGGCTAAACTTAAAAAAGACAAGGCTTCTGTTCTTAAGCTGTCTAATAGAATTCTTGAGGTTGCATATGTATAGTTTGGTTCAGCCTCTACAAGGGATCTTGCAGAAAGAATCATCGCTTCTTTTATCTCGTCTTCTGATGCCCCTTCATAAAGGTTTTTATTTGCTTCTTGTATTATCGTCTCTGGATTAGTGCCGCTCAGGCCTTCACAGGCTTCCTTCGCTATCGTTTCCGTCCTCTCTGATGGGCTCAATACAGCTATTTCTTGGGCAGAAGTGTTTTCTTCCTGTCTTATTTTTGTTCTCTCGGCTCTATAGACAACATAGGCTCTTGCAACCTTTAATTCCTCTGATCGCATGAGGGCTAACTCTACCTGATCCTGAATCTCCTCGATGTGAATTGTTCCGCCAGAGGGCATTCTTGATGAAAAAGTATCGTGGACACTTTTTGCAAGAGAATTTACTTTCTGTTGAACACTGGATGACGCCGCAGCTGCGCTAGTATGAACGGCTAGAAAAGCTTTTGTAATAGCTACTTCAATTTTTGATATATCGAAATTAACTACTGAGCCGTTTCTTTTAATAACTCTAAGAATTCCTGGCTCTACAGCAGAAGAAGGTCTTTCGCTTGTTATATTTATTTTATTCTTTTCGTTTTCTCTCTCAGTAATGTCCATATTTGTCAGATTAGTTACTTTTCTTGTAACTCAATATATAGTGGGGCAAAAACTTAATTACACAAGATACTGTGTTTTTATGAGAAAAGCAATAGAATAATTTATGAAATTTAAGTGGATTAAGTGTGGATAACTATATATAAATATAAAGTATGAAAAAATACTTTCTCTCTATCGATCAAGGCACAACTAGTACAAGAACAGTGCTTTATGACTCTAAATTTAAATATCTAGACCAGAAACAAATTGAAATTACACAATTTTATCCGAAATCTGGTTACGTAGAACACGATGCTGAAGAAATATGGGATAAAACTTATAAAACATTGCGTCAACTTTTAAGAAAATATGACTTGAAATCAAATCAAATAATTTCAATAGGCATAACCAATCAAAGGGAGACAATATTAGGATGGGATAAAAGTTCTGGAAAGCCCATAGGAAAAGCGATTGTTTGGCAAGATAGAAGAACTAGTAAATTTTGTGAAATATTGAAAGAAGAGGGTTTAGAGCCAGAAATTAATGAAAAAACAGGTCTTTTACTGGACCCCTATTTTTCTGCTTCTAAATTGAGATGGCTTAAGGATAAGTCAAAATCAATATTCAAAAAATCCACTACACTTTTTGGGACCATAGATAGTTTTTTGTTATGGAAATTAACAGAAGGAAGAGTTTTTGCAACAGATATAACTAATGCTGCAAGAACATCACTTTTTAATATATCTAATCTTAAATGGGACGATGATTTAAAAAAAATTTTTGGACTTGAAGGAATAAAATTGCCAGATATAAAAAATAATGCAGATGATTTTGGCACAACGTCTTTATTTGGCGGAGAAATTAAAATTTCTGGTATGGCTGGCGATCAACAGGCAGCATTATTTGGACAAGCTTGTTTTGATACAGGTGAGGTTAAAAGTACATATGGTACTGGTTGTTTTTTAATTTTAAATACAGGAACTAAAATCTTGAGGTCAAATAATAAATTACTTTCCACTGTGGGTTATAAAATAGGTGGAGATGTAACTTATGCATTAGAAGGAAGCATTTTTGTTGCGGGCTCATTAATTCAGTGGTTAAGGGACAAAATGAAATTTTTTTTAAATGCTCCAGAAACAGAAAAATTTGCAAAATCAGCAAATAAGAACTCTGAAGTTGTCATAATTCCATCTTTTACAGGACTTGGCGCTCCACATTGGAAGCCTGATTTGAGGGGAGCAATTAATGGCCTTTCTTTAGAGACATCGAAAGAGGACATAATTTTAGCTGCTTTAGAAGCTATATGCTTTCAGACGAAAGATCTAGTCACCGCGCTAAAAAATGACGGTGCAAAAATAAAATCAATTAAAATAGACGGAGGAATGGCGACCAATAATTTTTTTGGACAAACTTTGTCTGATGTTTTATCTATGAAAGTTTTTAAGCCTAGAAATATCGAAAGTACTTCATTGGGCGCTGCCTATTTAGCTGGCATAGGATCAAATTACATAAATTTAAGCGAACTTAAAGATGTTTGGAAGGTTGATAAATTATTTGAACCAAAAAAATCATACGAAAAGAAATATTTAAAATATTTAGACAGTCTCGAATCTTTAAGTTAAAAGCAGTGTTTCCAGTAAAGCTTGTTGAACATGTAGTCTATTCTCTGCCTGGATCCAAACCTTACTAGATTCATGATCTAACATGTCTATAGATATCTCTTCCCCTCTGTGAGCTGGTAAACAATGAAGAAAAATTGCACTGTTATCAGCCAATTCCATACAGGCTGGATCAACAGAGTAACCTTTGAATAAATTAGTTTTTTCTGATGATTGATTTTCAGAGTGCATTGAAGTCCAAACATCAGTAGTTACTATTTTTGCATCTTTTAATGCATCTTTTTTTGTTTCAGTTAAGACAACGTTATTTTTTTTAGAATTCATTATTTCTGGATTAGGTTCGAAGCCTTTAGGGCAATATATATTTAGATCAAAATTAAATATTTCTGCTGCTTCTATATAGGAATTACATACATTGTTGCTATCTCCAATCCAAGCAACCTTAGATATCTCTGAGTCTCCATTACATTCTTTGAATGTCATGAGATCAGCCAAAATTTGGCATGGATGGTATAAATTGCTCAAGCCATTTATGACTGGAATTGAAGAGTTTTGACTATATATATCTAATAGTTCGTGGTTTGCGGTTCTAATTACTACAGCGTCCAACATTGAAGATAAAACGCGCGCGGTATCCGAAACAGGCTCGCCTCTTGAGATTTGAAGGTCAGAACTTGACAAAAAGATAGAGTTTCCTCCGAGTGATTGAACCCCAATTTCAAAAGAAACTCTCGTTCTAGTTGAAGGCTTTTCAAAAATTAAGCCCAAAGATTTATTTTCTAAAGTTTTCGGCAAATTTTTCAAAGATTTCAATTCCAGTCCTCGTTCAATAATTGAATTGAGGAATTCTTTGGAAAAATCTTTAAAATTTAAAAAATGTTTTGGTGACATAGTATATGCGTTATAGAATTGATTTTTTCAAAATCAAATTAGTATGAATTTTAAAGTAAAAACTTACAATGCCATAGCAGAAACAGGACTTTCACTTCTGAAAGATTCAGATTTTGAAATTTCTGAAAATCTTGAAGCTCCTGACGCTATGATTTTGAGAAGTTATAAATTGACCAACAACGACATTGAAAGTTCAATCAAAGCAATTGCAAGAGCGGGCGCAGGTGTTAACAACGTTCCAGTCGATTACTGCTCAGATCAGGGTATAGTCGTTTTCAATACACCAGGCGCGAATGCAAATGCAGTCAAAGAAATAGTACTGGCGGGGTTACTTTTATCATCAAGAGGAATTTATAGTGGAGCAAATTACATAAATGACATTCAAGGAGTTGATCAAGGCGATCTGAAAGGTCATATTGAGCAAGGAAAGAAAAGTTTTAAAGGGCGTGAATTAAAAGATGGAGTTTTAGGTGTAATAGGTATGGGGGCTATAGGCTCTAAAGTAGCAGATATGGGTGTTATGTTAGGTATGGAGGTTATTGGGTATGATCCAGCAATATCTGTTGAAGCCGCTTGGAAATTGCCGAATATGGTTTCTAGAAGAGATAATCTAGAGGATGTATTCAAAGAATCAGATTACTTAACTTTACACATTCCCGCTATTGAAGAAACAAAAAATCTTGTAAATAAAGATCTTTTACAAAACGCAAAAGAAGGGCTTAAATTGATTAATTTCGCAAGAGATGAGATTGTTAATTCAAAAGATGTGATTGACGCATTAAAATCCGGCAAGTTAGGGGGTTATGTGACTGATTTTGCTGATTTAGCTCTTATAGAAAGAGCGAAAACTATGGGCGATGTCATCATATTGCCGCATATTGGCGCTAGTACTAGACAAGCAGAAGAAAATTGTTCGATTATGGCAGCAGAACAACTAAAAGATTTTCTAGAGAATGGAAATATAATTAATTCCGTCAATTTTCCTGAATTAGTTGAGCCCAGAAAGTCAAAGTTTAGAATCACTCTATCAAATAATAATATTGCTGGAATGATTGGCCAGATAACTACAATTTTAGCTGAGAATAACCTTAACATTTTAAATATGATCAATAAAAGTAAGGGTGAAATTGCTTACAACGTAATTGACACGGATTCTGAGCCTTCAAACGCTGTTGAAGAAGGTCTTATGAAATTAGAAGGCGTAATCAATGTAAGAGTAATTAAAGATGAATAAACCGGTAGCAATAATTACAGGCGCAAGTAGAGGCGTAGGAAAAGCTGTAGCTATAATGCTTGCAGAAAAGGGATGGAATCTAACATTGACATGTTCTAGTTCTTTGAAAGAGGCAGAAAAAGTTGCAAAAGAATGTAACGATCTTGGCGCAGAAACACTAGTTTTAGTCTCTGATGTTTCCAATGATTTAAAATGTCGTGAAACTGTTGATGTGACAATTGAAAAATGGAATAAATTAGATACTTTGATAAATAATGCAGGTAGAACCGTATTTAACGCACATGAAAATATGTCTGGACTGACCACAGAAGATTTTGTTGAGATTTATAAAACAAATACAGTTGGACCTTATATGATGATTAAAGAGTCTGAGAAATATTTGAGAAAAAGTCCAATTGCTTCTGTTGTAAACATTGCGTCCATAGCTGGAGTTATCGGTGTGGGAAGTTCCATAGCTTATGTGGCTTCAAAGGGGGCGCTAGTTATGATGACAAAATCTTTAGCAAAAGCATTAGGTCCCATCCGAATCAATGCGATTTGTCCAGGGTTCATTGAAGGAGAGTGGCTTAAGTCAGGATTGGGTGATGAGGCATACGAAGCTACAAAAAGTTTCATTGAATCTAGTACTCCTTTAAGTATGGTCTGCAATCCTGAGAAAGTAGCTAAAGGAGTCTTCTTTTTTATAGAGGATGCTATTGCAACTACAGGTGAAACATTAATTTTAGATGGCGGATTCCATCTAAAGTGATTTTTTTAGAGTTCGACTTAAATTATAGGAACTATTTAATACTTTCAAAAAAAATCAATTAATTTTTTTTATTTTTTAGATTTTTAATTGATAAAAAAAAATTCTTTTAGATAAAACTTAACTATTAAACAAAAAAGTTACACACATAAAAACTAAAATTAGCACTTAATTCAAAAAAATTTACTTAAAGTGCACTTTTTTAGATCATAAAATACATTATTACTTAAAGTATTGATTTTATTGGATTTTTTTAGTTGATCAATTTTTGATCATTCTAAAAAAAACCTTTTTATATGAAGGCTTTAGAACAATAGAGCCATTTTATCCAAAGAGTTATCCACAGTTTCTGTGGATAAAAAAATAGGGTTTGTTAGCATTACATTATGCTTCAATATCTTCCAAAAAAATGGAAAGGTTTTTTAAAAAATCATGACTTAAAACAGCAACTACTATCAATACAAGCTAGAATAGAAGAAGAAATCAAATTAGGGAAAATAATTTTTCCTAGAAGAGAAAATATCTTCAGATCTTTAAGACTTGTTCAGCCTAATGAAGTAAAAGTAGTAATTTTAGGTCAGGATCCTTACCATAATTTTAATCAAGCTAACGGATTAGCTTTTTCTGTTAATAATGATCAGCTTCTTCCACCGTCTTTAAAAAATATTTTCATTGAAATTGAAAGCGATTTAAAGATTAAGATTGAAAAAAAAGGGGATTTAGAGACTATAGCAAAACAAGGAGTGTTACTTTTAAATTCCATTCTTACTGTTGAAAAAAATAATCCAGGATCGCATAAAAATATTGGTTGGGAGAGATTAACAGACAATATAATTAGTTCTCTAAGTTTGGTGGGAAATATTGTTTTTATTCTTTGGGGAAATTTTGCAAAAAAAAAATCAAATTTTATTGATAAAAATACAAATTTAGTAATATGTTCTTCTCATCCTTCTCCTCTTTCTGCCCATAAAGGTTTTTTTGGGTCAAAACCTTTTAGTAAATGTAATGATTATTTAGTTAAGAATGGCAAAGGGCCTATTAAATGGGATTTAAAATAACTTTAGCTGTTTGAAGTTTATTTTTTCACCTGAATCTTTATATAAATCTTTAAAATTACTTTTATTTTTAAGAAAAAGTAAACTATTTGTTTCAAATTTAGAGGCAATTCTGCCTAAAACTTTATTTTCGTGATCATAAAGGCTACAACCTTCTTTCATAGAGTTTAAGTCAGATGAATAAATAAGAAGGAGGCCAGTCTTTAGTTTAGCCCTATAGTGCATTCTAGCTACAACTTCTTGGCCTGTGTAACATCCTTTATCAAAATTAATAATATCAAGGTTTTGATATCCAAGGTCGTGAGGTGTAAACAATTCGGTTGTAAGAGCATTGATTTCACATAAACCATTGTTAATACTTTTTAATTTCCATTTGGCAGAATCTACAATTTCAGCATTTTTTAACACATCGTCGATAATAAACATTTCAGATTTAAAAAAAACTTTGTATTTTTTTAATGTTTCAAAGGTTTTTTCAATTATTGATCCGTCTAAGATAAGGTCAAAACATTCTTGACTTTGTTTTTTTAGCCATATAAGGGAAATGATCCTTCCTTTTACGTTACAAATCACATTTTTTTGTAAAATGTCTATATTAGCTAAATTTAAATCATTAGATAGTTGTCCTTGAAGAAACTCTAGAGAGTCTTTTCCTTCTACTCTTATGGTTTTGTGACTTGAAGATATCTCCATACTCTTATATTTTATCAATAATAGTAAATTTAACCTATGAATGACTTAATTGAAGAAGCTAAATTTAGAAGTAGAAGAGGACTAAACGAGTTAGATTTAGTGCTTGAGCCTTTTTCGAAGAATAACTTAAATAACTTAAACCCAAGAGAGTTAGAGTCTTATCTTGAGATACTTTCATGGGAAGATAATGACTTAGCTGATGCAATACTTTATGGCAAAGTTTGTAAAGATAAAGAATTACAAAATGTAATAACAAAAATAATTGATTTTTTTAGTGAAATTTAGCTGAACTTATGCACAATGCACATGTCAAATGAAAAAGGATAGAGATGAACTCAGAAAAAAGCCTTATAAACTTGGTCAAAAAAGGCGACAAAAAGGCCTACGAAGTACTTGTTTTGCAATATCAAGACAGGTTAGTTTTTTCTGTTTACAAATTTCTTAAGGATTATGAACTTGCACAAGACATAGCCCAAGAAGCTTTTGTAAAAGCTTTTAAAAACATTGAAAAATTTCGCGGCGATAGTTCCTTCTATACTTGGATTTATAGAATTGCTATAAACACTGCAAAGAATTTTTTATCTACTAAATCTAGAAGATCTGAAGTTTACGATGATGAAATAATGGAGTTAAAACTTTCTGAATCTGCAGCAACTTCAGAAAATCCTGAAAATATTTTAGAAGCTGAGGAGTTACGATCTATCATGATGGACGCAATACAAGGTCTTCCTGATGATATCAGATCTACTTTAAGCTTAAGAGAATTTGATGGTTTAAGCTATGAACAAATAGCTGAAGTTCAGAATTGCCCAATAGGAACAGTTAGATCTAGAATTCACAAAGGTCGTGAAATTTTAGATAAAACTTTTTCTAAATATAACATGTCTAATTTGGAGATAAATTTAATATGAGTAAAGTATTTGAGCAAAAATTATCTTTATTAATGGATGGGGAGATAACCCCTTTTGAAACAAAAAGATTAGTAGATGAAATTCAATCAAACTCACATCTGAGGAGCCTTTGGCTGAGGATGAATAAACATAAAGCTGCTATGCATGGCGAATTACTAGACCAAAATCTAGACCTCTCTCAAAAAATAATGTCTCAAATCAACAAATCTACATCAACTACAAAAACTTTTAAAACATGGCCTAAGTTTCAATTTTTATCCTTGACCTATATGAAGGCGTGTTGTTATCTGATAGGTTTTTTCTTTATCTTATCCTTACCTCTTTTTAATTTGCCTTCTCCTTCATCTACAATCTCTTCGAAACAAAATATCCTTCCCCTCAATAATGAAGCATTATTAGTGGATTTGGGAGCGCAATTTAACGGCAATTTAAAAGACTATAGAATTACTTCATCCTCAAGCATGGAAGCAAATTATCTCATTCCTGGAGATGAAAAGTCTGTGAGATTAAAAGTCTTTTTTGATCGTATTCCAGAACAAGAATGGCTTGGAACGATAAACAACGGAGTCACAGTTCATACCAAATCAGGCTCAACCCCACTTATCCTCAATCTTTCTAGCGAAAATCTTCCAAATCAAAGGCTCATCAAAATATCAAACACTTTCTTAGAAAAAAATAAATAATGCGAAAAGTCCTTTTTTTTCTTTTCATCTGTATATTAATTATCCCAAGTTTAAGTTTCTCAGATGATAAATTCTTGCCTAATATAGCTGAGCTAGTCGAAAATACCTCAGCCGCTGTAGTAAACGTTAGCGTTACCAAAACCGTTAAAACTCAGCCAAGACATAGCCCTTTTCCCGGGTCTCCAAGAGGTTTTCCTTTTGATGATTTCTTTAACTTTCCTTTTGAAGAACCTAAACAACAAAGAGAAAGAAAAATAAGTTCAGGCGGATCAGGTTTCATAATATCTAAAGATGGCTATATTCTCACTAACCATCATGTTGTTGCGGAGGCTACAGAAATAGTCATAAGTCTTAATGATAGAAGAGAATTCAAAGCTAATTTGATAGGTAGTGATGAAAAATCCGACGTCGCGCTTCTTAAAATTAATACCAATGAAGCCTTGCCCTATTTATCACTTGGCAATTCCGATGAAATAAGAGTGGGCGACTGGGTTGTAGCAATAGGATCTCCATATCGTTTGAATTTTTCGGTAACTGCTGGAATCGTAAGCGCGAAGTCTAGAAGTATTCCTGATCAAGGAACTTCTTATATACCTTTTATACAGTCTGATGTTGCCATTAACCCAGGAAATTCAGGCGGCCCACTATTTAATCTTAAAGGTGAGGTTATAGGGATTAACGCAATGATTTATTCAAGCGGCGGAGGTTACATGGGAATTTCGTTCACAATTCCAATTAATTACGCATCAGAAATTATAGAGCAGTTGAAAAGTGATGGCGTAGTGTCGAGAGGCTGGTTAGGTGTAAGCGTTCAAGAGGTTACTAAAGATTTAGCTGATTCTTTTAAATTAGGTAATCCACGTGGAGCATTGATTGGAAACGTACTAAAAGACAGCCCCGCAGAAAGAGCTGGTTTAAAAAATGGAGATGTAATTTTAAGTTTTAACAAACAAAAAATTATTTATTCAGGTGATTTACCTTTAATTGTTGGAAGAATTAAACCAGACACTACAGTTGATGCGGTAATTTTTAGATCAGGCATAGAGAAAAAAATGAGAGTCAAAGTCGGAGTCCTAGAAGAAAATAAAACAGAAAATATTATCCCTGCTGCTGAAGACAAAAGTGATGATTTATTGGGCCTGAAATTGGTACCAGTTATGGACTTATCGAGTGAAAAAGTTGAACAATTAAAAGTTGAATCAGGCGTTTTCGTCGAAGAGGTTAAAGATGGGCCTGCAAAAGACGCTGGAATCCAGGTTGGAGATGTTATAACTACAATGGCCTTCAAAGAGGTTTCAAATTTAGAAGATTACAATTCAATTCTTTCTGAATTAAGTACTGAAGATAACTTAGCTGTCAGAATTGTCAGGAATGGTAATGGTTCTTTTATTACTATAAAACTAAAAAAATAAGCGATAATCTTTAAATGGAGGATAACTCTTTAGATTA
Source organism: uncultured SAR86 cluster bacterium (assembly GCA_902536295.1). Taxonomy (GTDB): domain Bacteria; phylum Pseudomonadota; class Gammaproteobacteria; order Magnimaribacterales; family AG-339-G14; genus AG-339-G14. The sequence goes on from CACAWS010000004.1 coordinate 29,470, forward strand.
CACTAGGAATTTTTCTATTATCGCTCACATCGATCATGGTAAATCGACTTTGGCCGACAGAATTATTGAGCTATGTGGCGGCTTGTCCAATAGAGAAATGCAAAGTCAAGTCTTGGATTCTTTGGAAATAGAAAGAGAGCGGGGTATAACTGTTAAAGCTCAATCCGTAGCCCTTAAATTCAAAAAAAATGGCTCAAACTATAATTTAAATTTAATAGATACTCCTGGACATGTAGATTTTGCTTACGAAGTATCTCGTTCCTTAGCCGCATGTGATGGAGCTATTTTGTTAATCGACGCCTCACAAGGAGTAGAAGCTCAAACTTTATCGACCTGCTATAACGCTATAGAGCAAGGATTAACCATTTTGCCTGTTTTAAATAAAATTGATCTTCCTCAATCTGATCCAGATAGAGTAAAAAAGGAGATAGAAGAAATAATAGGCATTGACGCTGGTAATGCTCCTTGTATCAGTGCAAAAAACGGGGATGGCGTCGAAGAGCTATTAAATATAATTATCGATGAAATTCCCTCGCCAGAAGGAGAAATTAATTCAGCCTTAGAAGCGCTAATTATTGATTCTTGGTTTGATCAATACCTTGGCGTAGTTTCCTTAGTGAAAGTAATGAATGGGAAAATTATTCAAGGCGAAAAAATAAAATTTAATTCATCTGGAAATGTTCACTTGGCAGAAAAAATAGGTTTTTTTACTCCAAAGCGTCAAGAAAAAAATCAATTAAGTGTTGGGGAGGTTGGATTTGTTTGTGCTGGCGTAAGAGACATAAGAGGTGCGCCAGTTGGAGATACTCTTACCCATCAAAGTCACAACGCAGTTCTTCCAGGTTTTAAGCCTATAAAGCCTCAAGTTTTTGCTGCTTTATATCCCTTGGATTCTTCAGAATTTGAACTTTTTAGAGAATCTTTGGAAAGATTGTCATTAAATGATGCTGCTTTGAGTTATCAACCTGAACAGTCTTCAGCTTTAGGCTCTGGGTTTAGATGCGGTTTTTTAGGAACGCTTCACATGGAAATAGTAATTGAGCGTTTAGAAGTAGAGCATGGCATTGAATTGCTTGCAACTGCACCTACAGTTGCATATCAGATTATCGATTCGTCGAATAACCTTTTGGAAATAGAAAATCCGAGTAAATATCCAGAACCAAATCACATAAACGAAGTTAAAGAGCCCATAGCAAAAGCGACGATGCTTGTTCCAGAAAAATTTATTGGAAATGTAATATCTTTATGTGAAGAAAAGAGAGGTATTCAAAAATCTTTAAGATACGTAGGAGGTCAAATAGAACTAATTTATGAAATGCCAATGAACGAAATTGTCTTAGATTTCTTTGACAGATTGAAGTCTTGTAGCAAAGGATATGCCTCTTTAGATTACGACTTCTTAAGGTTTCAAAATAGCGATATGGTTAAAGTCGATATTTTGCTAAATGGTGAAAAAGTTGATGCATTAAATTTTATGGTTCATCGATCAAAGGCAGATCAAAAGGGAAGAGAATTAGCAAAATCTCTTAGAGAAGTAATTCCAAGACAGATGTATGACATAGCCATCCAAGCAGCAATTGGAGGCAAAATTTTGGCTAGAGAAACTGTGAAAGCGTTTCGTAAAGACGTAACAGCGAAATTATATGGAGGCGATGTTACTCGAAAAATGAAACTTTTAGAAAAGCAAAAGAAGGGTAAGAAAAAAATGAGACAAATTGGAAAAGTTGAAGTGCCTCAAGAAGCTTTTCTTTCAATCTTAAAAGTGTCTAAATGAATTTTTATTTCATATTTTATTTCGTTTTAATAACCTCATTCACTTTAATAGGTCTATGGATTTATTCTGAAAAAAAACTTAAAGGAAAATATAATAAATTAATAAATTATTTTTCATTTCCTTTAGCAATAGTTGGTCTCTACTGCGTCTTTAGACTGAATTTAGATTTTGGATACATTTTAGTTGGTCTAACTTCTTTCTCATTATTTTTTTGGTTTTTAGGGAGGATTCTTTCTTTACAAAAATTAATTAAGGAATCTAGATCTTTCTTTTTGATTCTTGCATTGATTACAATTTTTAGATCTTTTCTATTTGAACCATTTCAAATTCCGTCGGAATCAATGATTCCAGGATTAGAGGTAGGAGACTTTGTTTTAGTAAATAAATTCAAATATGGTTTAAAAAATCCTATAGGAAATAAAACTCTACTTTCAAATAATACCCCAGGAAGAGGGGATATTATTGTTTTTACTCCTCCGCATACTTCTTGTACTTCAAAGATAGAAGATGCTTATCCAGCAGGTAGTTTAATTTCGGCTTTGCCTAATCAGGTCGATATATGGAAAAACTTGAATAATAATTGTTCAAATCTTGGTTTGAAATATGTAAAAAGAATTATTGCAATCCCTGGAGATACATTAGAAATAAGAGGAAAAGATTTTTTTATTAATGGAAAAAAGATAGAGAAGAAATTGATTGAGTCAAATTTAAATCAATCTGTGTATATGGAAACACAAAACTCAAAAAAATATTATGTTGGTAGTTCGAATTTAAGAGAATTAAAATTTTTCCAATCTTGGTTTATTCCAAATGGTTATTTTTTTGTTGTTGGAGATAATAGAGACAATAGTTTAGATAGTAGAAGTTGGGGCTTAGTTCCTGAGAAAAATGTTACAGGAAAAGCTCAACTGATTTGGTTGCATTGGCCGTCATATGGAAGCTTTCCAAGCTTATCCAGAAACAAAGTAATCAAATGAAGGGCAAATTAGCTGTGTTAGAAGAGAATTTGAAATATTCTTTCAAAGACAAAAATTTATTAATTAAAGCTCTTACTCATATAAGCAGTTCTCAAGAAAATAATGAAGTCCTAGAGTTTTTAGGAGATTCAGTTATAAATTTAATCATTAGTGAGCTTTTAATCGAGAAGTTTCCCAGTAAAAATGAAGGGTTTTTAAGTTTAATGCGTTCGAAATTAGTTAGTAGAGAGATGCTAAATAAAATAGCCAAAGATTTGCAATTAAAGGATTATATAATCTTAGGAGAGTCATTTAAAAACCAAAAAATTACTGAGGATTTATTAGGAAATGCACTAGAAGCAATTCTTGGGTCAATTTTTTTAGAAAAAGGATTAATTCCCGTAAGAAAAGTAATTAAAATTTTTTTTAAAAAAGAAATTGTGTCGCTTTCGGAATCAGACTTAAAAAATAGTAAAACCATTTTGCAAGAATACTGTCAAAAAAATAACTTAAATTTACCGAGTTATTGTGAAATTAAAAAAGATGAAAGAATAAATTCTTTTGTTGTGATTTGTCTTATAAATGAAGATCTACAAAGTTTAGGTTATGGGAAAAATTTAAAATATGCTGAACTAGATGCAGCTAAAAAAGTTATGAAAAAAATAAAAATCATAAATGGATAGAAAATTTGGTTTTGTATCTTTGACTGGAAGAACCAATGTGGGAAAGTCCACTCTTCTTAATTCTCTTTTTCAAAAAAAAATTTCGATAACTTCAAGGAAACCACAAACCACAAGAAACAGAATTTTAGGTATTTTGTCAAAAGGAAATAATCAAATTGTTTTCCTTGATTCTCCGGGGGTTCACGTTGGATATAAAAGAGCTCTTAACAAGTACATGAATAAAACAGCCAGAGCCTGTTACGAGGAAGTAGATTTAGTGGTGTTTGTAGTAGACAGGGGAAAATGGCAAAAAGAGGAAGATAGCATTTTAAAAAATCTTAAAGAATTAAATAAACCTATATTATTAGCAATCAATAAAATTGATAGAGTAAAAAATAATAATAATATTTTACCAATCATTAATGAATTAAATTCAAAATATCCTTTTGAAGCAATCATTCCTGTTTCAGCGCTAAAAAAAGTGAAAGTAGATTTATTGCTTTCGAAAATAATTGAAACTATTCCCGCTGGAGAATTTCATTATCCTATAGAAAATGAAAAAGAGTTTTCTAAGTCTTTTTTCATATCGGAAATAATAAGAGAGAAAGCAATCAACAGGCTTGGCGATGAATTGCCCTATAGGATTAATGTACAAATAGAGAAAATTGATGAAGGAAAATCTATCCAACATATTCACTCAAACATACATGTCGAGTCTTCAAGTCAGAAAGCTATCTTATTAGGAAAGAATGGCGCAATGATAAAATCGATTGGTATGTCTTCAAGGAAAGAGTTAGAAAAAGAATTAAAATCAAAGGTGAATTTGCAGTTAAGAATAAAAGTTAAAAAAAATTGGACTAATGATATTAATTTATTGTCTAAATATGGATACGATTGACTATTGAAATTTTTGGTGGTTTGTACTAATATTGCACAGTAATCGTTCATCTTTTGCACTATTTAAATGCAAAAGACGGAAGTAGGAAGATAGGAAAACCTCTTTCTTCCCTAGGGAGGAAAGGTTAGCAAGTACCCAATGCGGGAACGAGACCGAATATCTAACGAAGGAACGCGTTGAGAAGGGTGTACGTCGGGAGATGTATGTACGAAATCGATACGAAAACTGGAGGCACGATATGGCTACTTACTATAGAGGCGTTAAAGTAAACTCTGATAAATCTAATTCTGATGCTCAAGAAGCTAAGGGTGGAATATACAGAGGTATTAAACACGACGCATTACGAAATAAGTCAGTTAAAAAACCTGGGATTTATCGCGGGACTAGAACAACTGCATGACTTTGTTTTAAGTTAAAAATTAGGGAGGCTTAACAGCCTCCCTTTTTTTTTGATAAATTAGATAAAAAAAATTGAAAAATTCAAGGTTTTCAGCCAAAGCTGTACTTTTACATTCATCAAATTATAGAGAAACTAGTTTAATAGGTACTTTTTTTACAGATAAATATGGTCTTGTTAAATTAGTTGTAAGAGCAGCTAAGACAAAAAAAAGTAAATTTTCAAGCATAAAAGCTCCAGGAGCTGTCTTTGATATTGAATTCGGAGGAAAAGGAGAGTTAAAAAATCTTTATGCTGCTGAAATTGTTGACTCCATAATTATTGATGAAACTAATTTAAAAATTCATCTTTATCTACATGAAATAATAATTAGAACTTTAGAATTAGAGGCCCCTGTTCAAGCAATATTTGAAAGTTTATTAAATTTGATGAAAGAAATAGAAAAGATCGGTGATTCTACCCAGAAGGAATTTAAACTAAGGCAATTTGAATTTCAGTTGTTATCAGAATTGGGATACGAATTTAGTCTTTCACATGATTGCAATGGAAAATTGATAGAAGAAGAGTCTTTTTATGAGTTCATTCCTAGTCAAGGATTAAAAGAAACAAGTAAAATAGATCAAAATTATGTATCTCAAGGTAGTTCAATTTTAAGATTCAAGGAAGGTGCTTTCGAAAATGAACAGTCAAAAAAATTTATTAAATATATAATGAGATCTTCGTTAGATACAATATCGACAAAACCCTTAAACTCTTCAAAATTTTTTAGATTAAATAAAGATGCGAATTAAAAATGGAATCGACTTGATAGAAATAAGCAGGATTAAAAAATCCTATGACACTTTTGGAGATAGATTGCTTAATAGAATTTATGATGAATCTGAAATTAATGTTTTTTTAAAAAAAAGTTTAGTGGCTAAAGCTCCATTTCTTGCTAAGAACTTTGCCGCAAAGGAAGCAGTATCAAAAGTTTTAGGCACTGGTTTTACAAATGGAATAAGGCCAAAAGATATTGTTATCAAACGAAGGTATGGTGGGCCTGAGGTAGAATTAAGAGGCAAATCAGCAGAATTTGCTAAAAAAATTGGTTTGATATACATCAGTCTCAGTATGTCCGATACCAATTATAATGCTACTGCAGTTGCAACCGGAATTTTTGAATCGTGAAGATAATATTACTTGGACCGCCTGGAGCAGGAAAAGGAACTCAGGCTGAACTTATTTCAAATAAATTAAACATACCTCATATTTCAACTGGCGATATTCTCAGAGAAGCCATAAGCAATAAAACCCCTTTGGGCGATCAAGCAAAAAAAATTATGGACCAAGGGAATTTAGTATCTGATGAGGTAATTCTTGGAATTATCAAAGAGAGATTGTCTGAAAAAGATTGTAAAGGTGGCTTTTTATTTGACGGATTTCCCAGAACTATCGGACAAGCCGATGGTTTAAAAAACTTAAATATAGATATTAACTTAGTTCTTGAGATTAAAATTTCTGACGAAATTATCATCACAAGAATGTCTGGAAGAAGAATACATCAAGCTTCTGGTAGAAGTTATCATATAAAATACAATCCTCCCAGAATTGAAGGAAAAGATGACGTTACTGGTGAGGACTTGATCCAGAGAAATGACGATAAACCAGAAACGGTTTTAGCAAGATTAGAAGTTTATAAAAAACAAACTGACCCATTAATTGACTATTATTTGGATATTCAGAAAAAAACAGACCTCAAGTTTGTAAAAGTTAACGGAGCAAATTCACCTAAGGAAGTGAGTGAAGAAATATTTAGAAGCTTTGAGAAAATTTAAAAATATTTTAGCAATTGAAACCTCCGGGCTTTTTTGTTCTGTCGCATTAAAATCAAATGGAAAAATAAAGCATAAAGTAACCGACAGAGAAAATGAGCATGGGCTCGTAATTTTAGATTTTATTGAAGATCTATTAATACAATCAGATGTTAAAAAAGAAAGTTTGGATTTAATTGCAGTAAGTAATGGTCCTGGATCATTTACTGGATTAAGAATAGGTTGTTCAGTTGCTCAAGCTTTAGCTTTCGCAAATAATATTCCCCTTTTACCAATTTCAAGCTTAGTGAATTTAGCTTTTCAGGCTAATAGCGAACTGGGAAAGAATAACGTTTTTGTAATAACAAATGCACATATGAAAGAACTTTATATAGGTCATTTCGAATTTAATAAAGATCAAATTAATATACTTAAAAAAGAAAGTTTAATTAATCATGAAGATCTTTCTAAACACATTGACAAAAACTCTGAAGAGACTTTTTATGTAGGCGATGGAGTTGGCTTTTTAAGAGAAACGTTAAAGAATAACCTTAATGAAGGTTTTTATTCTAAAGCAGATAATATGTTTGGGTTAATTGAATTTGCATTGAAAGATGAAAATTTCTATTCGGCAGAAGAGTTATCCCTAAATTATTTATCTGGCGAAGATCATTGGCGAAAAAATAAATAGATGGATATTTTAAATATTTTTTTTCTCTCACTTCTACAAGGGGTCACTGAATTTTTGCCTATATCTAGCTCCGCCCATTTAATTCTTTTTTCAGAGTTTTTTAATAATCCTAATCAGGATATTACTGTAGATATTTTTTCACATTTTGGGACTCTGATAGCGGTGATTTGGTATTTCAGAGATGAGTTATTAAGAATTTTAAAAAGTTATAAATTTAACGAGATCAATAATATTGGAAATTGCTTAATGATAAGCACCCTTCCAATATTATTTATTGGATTTTTCTCTAGAGATTTAATTGAAGTTAGTTTAAGAACTCAAGATGTAATAATATTTTCTATGATATTTTTTGGAATTCTGTTATTAATTTTTGAAAACTTTAAAGGTAAAAAAACTTTGTACGAACTTAACTGGAAAGATTCAATCGTAATTGGGTTTTTCCAAGTGCTTGCTTTAATACCTGGGGCCTCTAGAACAGCGGTAGTAATAATAGGGGCATTGTATTTAGGATATCAAATCAAAGATGCTTTGAGAGTAAGTTTCTTATTAGCTATCCCTACTTTAGCAATGATTTTTTTGGGAGAAAATTTTATCTTAGGATTCAAATACAACATAAATTTTTCTGAGCTGTTATTAGTAATCTTCTTTTCTTTTTTAACTGCAATTTTTACTATTCATTTTTTTCTCAAATTAGTAAATAGGATAGGTTTGATTCCCTTTGTAATTTACCGATTTATCTTAGCAGGAGTATTATTTTTTATTTAAAAACGATCGAAGACTCTGATTAGTCACACTAAGATAAATTTTATATAAAGAAGAAATAATTTTTAATGGGAGCGGTAAAGAAGTTTCTTTCAAAAAGTTTTTATTTTTTTTAAGTATTTTGAACCATTTACTAAGGTTGGGATACTCGATCTCGAAAGAAAAACCTATCGTTTCGAGTCGTCTCAAATAAACAAACCAAGCAATGTCTACAATTGTTAGTTCATTAGAAATTATAAATTTGGTTTCCGATAGTTTTTTATCGATTTTATTTAGTTTCTCTTTGAAAATATTAATTGAGTTAACAACCGAATCAATCTGGACCCCATCGTTTTTTATGAAATTTTTATGATAGCTAAGTTGCATTTTTTTTTCTTTATCTTCTAAGCCTTCTACAAAATTTGAAGCATTTTCAAAATTTTTTATGTCTTCATCCTTTTTTTTCATCAGAAAAGTTGGAGCTACAAATTTCATTGTGAGGTTTCTTAAATCAAAATGAATGTTATTCTCTTCTTCAAGTAATTCTTCAATCTCTTCTTTGAAATTTTCAGGCCAAAGTAAATTAGATTGAAACTTTTTATCTAAGTATTTAATGATGTCATTACTTTCGATATGAACTTCTCCATCATCTACCAAAACAGGCACAATACCTCTTGGATTAATACCTAAAAACCATTCAGAAAAATTATCTCCATTAACTAAATTTATATGGTGACTTTTCCAATTAATTTTTTTTTCGTTTAAAAATATTCTTAATTTTTGAGAACAACTGGATCCTTTGAAATGGAGAATATTAATTCCTTTCCAATTTTTTACTTCACTAGTTTTAATGTCAGTATCTAAAAGTTTTACCATAACAATTCTTAGTGAAGAATATATTAATATAGTTAAACATGAAATCAATTCAAGAGCCTTTTGTTTCTTATCTTTCTGAGAATTCAAAAATTAAAGCTAAAACTTTTTCTAAAAAACATAACTTGATTTTGCAAACGCCTAGGGAACTTAGAAAATTTAACTTTAATAAACTTGTGATTTGGATTGGTCAGGAAGAGAAATATTTGCAAGATCTTTCTATTAAAAATTCAAAGCCTTTTAGTCTAAATTTTGCTAATCTTTTAGGAAAAAAAAATAATAAAAATCTACTTCAAAGGTGTTTTTCTAAATTCGATAGAAGTTTTTTAGTTTACGATCTTACTGCGGGATTTTGTTTTGATTCTTTTTTGATTAGTGAATTAGGGTTTAAAGTGAAAGCCTTCGAAAAAGAGTCCTGGCTTTATGAATTTACCAAAGAAAAATTAAAACATCAAAAAATAGAGAATATTAAAATTAAAAAAAAGAACTCGTTAGATGTTTTAAATGAAATAAAAGATAAATCAATTATTTATTTAGATCCTATGTTTGGAGTGGATAATAAAGCTTTTGCAAAAAAAGAAATGCATTTTTTGAGAAAGTCTATTTTTGATGATCCTGATAGGTTAATAAAAGCGTCGTTAAAATCTAAAGCAAATTTGATTGTAATAAAAAGACACAAAGTAGATAAATCTAAAATTAAACATATTCCATCATTTGAGTTAGTTGGCAAAGTTATAAGTTTTCAAGTTTTTGATAGAAGAGAAAGTCTATAACCATCTTCTTGTCTTAGAGGAGTATTCTTGCCAATCTTCTCCAAAGATCTTGGATAGTTTTTTCTCTTCATGAGTTATCCAAGTAAAATTAATTATTAAAAAAAATATAATTGTTACTAAAAGTGAAGAAAATGATTGAAGAGATATGGCTGTCCCTAATAAAATCAAAACCATGCCCAAATAAATTGGATTTCTTGAAATTTTAAAAGGTCCATCGACTACCAATTTTGTGGGATTACCGTCAGGAATGAATGTTGTTTTCATCTTTGAGAGTTTTTTCAAAGAAATATAAACCAAAGCAATTCCTGACAAAATGATAAAAATTCCAAAGATAATGCTTAAATTAAAAAGAACTGGATAGGTTAAATAAAGAACAGTTTGTATCATTAGTGCTGATAATAAAATGACAGGAGGGTAAGTAATTTTCATTTTTAAATTATATAAAATTTTTTTTAATTGGCAGAAAAACTTTCTAACCAAAGAGATGCAAACATTCCCGCAGCATCTTTCTCTTTTTCATTATCTGACCAAGATATCTCACTATTTGAATCGATCTTTAATAAATTTATTTTTTTAAGATTCTCTAAAATGTTACAAATTTTTTTCTCTGCATTGCTTAAAGATATTTCAATAAAGAAATCTTTTTTAATTTGAGGAAAAATTTCTAAAAAGTCGTTGATAAGATCGTTTTTTATAATTTTTTTTCTAGACTTATACATAACGTAAGCCTGCAAAATTAAAAGATGTAAGATATTATTTTTATAAAATTCCATAAGACTTTTTTCATTTTTGCTTATTTTTAAAACCTTAGGCTTATCATATTTATAAAATTTCAATTTTTTTACTTTTTGAATTATTTCGTCAGAGGTAATATTTGGCAGTTTTATTAACTCTGAATATTTGGCAGTTTCAATTACCTTTTTAAGGACTTCAATGCGAAAGGAAAGTCTTTTTTTATCAATTTCTTTATCACTAATATCTGAAATACTCGACGCAAACAAACTAGAGGAAGTTACGACTGTAGCTTTATTAATATTGGTCATGATTTTATTTCCTAGCAGAGGAGTGACCTCAAAAAGCCAAGATTTTTTGTCAGTATCTTCGCTCAAATCTATTAAATCTTTTTGCCAATTTGGCGCATGTTTGTCTAGAAAAGATTTTAGGTCTATGGGCTCTCCAAATTGAAGATAAGCATTGCCTAAGTAACTTCTAAAATCACTAATAGTAGAAAAAATTGATGATAAGTTTTCTTTTTTCTTTTTCTGACCTCTAGATTCTTTCAAATGTGATTTTCCCTCCAAGACTTTTTCATAGTTTATGGAGATAGGTAAAAACTTAACATTTCTTTCGTCCATGTCTTGGAAGGATTTAATAATCATAGAAATTATCCCAGGTCTCGGAGTAAGCAATCTACCAGTTCTTGTTCTTCCTCCTTCGGGGAAAAATTCAATTGAATATCCTCTTTGAAAAAGTTTTCTTAAGTGTTCAAAAAAAACTTTTGAATATAACCTGTTTGGTCCAAAAGATCTTCTCATGAAGAAAGCTCCTCCATTCCTAAGAATCCTTCCTAGAAAAGGTAAGTTAAGATTTTTACCTGCAACGATTTGGGGCAACATTAAATTATTCGTATAAAGTTCATAAGACAAAGCAAGATAGTCAATGTGACTTCTATGAGAGGGTGTGTAAATCAAAGAATTTTCAACCGCCAAATCGTTTATTTTTTCTATGCCTAAAATTTCAAGTCCATCGTAACGACTATTCCAAAACCAATTTAATGCCTTGTCATAGAGGTAAATTACAGGATAGGAAATGTCAGAACATATTTCTAAAGCATATTTATAAGCTTTCTTTTTTTCATTATTTTCTAATTTTTTTGACCCATTTGAAGAAAGCTTAATCTCCTGTTTTACTGAGGATGAGTTCAGAATCGCATGTATAAGTGTTCTTTTGTTAGAAATATCTGGACCTATCTTAGCTTGCCTGTTTTTTCGAAATCTAGCTCTCAAAAGCCTATCTGTTTTAAGTACCAGATGAGCTGAACTTCTTTTTTGACTGAATATATCTTCTGTTTCTAGAGGCTTATGAAAAAAAACACTAGCTTGTCTGCCATTAAAAATTACTTTTAGTAAATTTCTTAAAAAAGATCCTGCCTCCCACGAGTCCCTGAAAATTAATTTTACCCAATGATCTTGTCTTTCAGGCGCTTTACCCCAGAAAACGTCGACTGGAATTATTATTTTGTCTACGCTTTTGGAGTCACTAGCGATTTGATGTAATTCTCTAGGACTTCTTCTTCTTGGCTTTTGCCAAGGAAAAAGTCTTTTGGCTCCTTTAAGTTGAAAGAAATTTTTTTTGTTTTTTTTTGGTTGAGAAAAATTGTTTTGTTTAGCAGTTTTTATCAAAGCATTTAAGTCAAATGATGATCCAGTAGAAAGTGCATATATGACTTTTTGAGATTGGACTAATCTTTTGACATCTTCAGTCTCAAACTCGGCTTCAGGGCTTATTAGAAAATTTATCATCTTCTTTAAAATAACTATTTGATGGTATTATCCACAAAAATTTAATCTATTTAATAATGAAATCCATGTAGTATATTGATTTTACAATTTAATTAAGCCGAAGTGGCGGAATTGGTAGACGCGCTCGATTCAAAATCGAGTGCCCAAAAGGCGTGAGAGTTCGAGTCTCTCCTTCGGTACCAGAGAAAAATATGAATGAAATACAATTAATTACTGCCCAATCCTCTTCTTTTTTAGGCCCTCAATTAATCCTGATTGGTGGATTTTTTCTTTTTATTTACTTTCTTATTATTAGACCGCAAAACAAGAGAATGAAAGCTCAGAAAGAGATGATTGAGAATTTATCAGTCGGAGATGAAATAGTTATATCAGGAGGAATTGTTGGATCAATATTAAAAATTACTGAAAATTTTTTAACCATTAGAGCTAATAATTCAGAATTAACAGTTCAAAGGTCTGCTGTGAGCAGCGTTCTCCCAAAAGGAACAATAAAATCTTTATAGAGAAGTGAGATTTCAAGCTTGGAAAACTTTATTTGTTTTATTGGTTTTAACAATAGGCATAATTTTTTCTTTGCCAAATATCTTCCCTCCAGATCCTTCTGTTCAAATCACTACTTCAAGCGCTGGAGACGGCTTTTCAGAGAAATTTATTGAAGATTTAAAAAATAAAACACGCAATGCAGATATTAATGATTTGTTTTTTGAGAATAATGATAAATCTATTCTCATAAGAACAAAAAGTTACCAAGATCAAATTAAACTTAAAGACTTTCTTCAAAAAGAACTTAATGAAAATTTTGTAGTGGCTCTTAATTTGGCTGCTAATACGCCAAATTGGCTTAAATCTCTAAATGCTAAACCTATGAAATTGGGCCTTGATTTAAGAGGAGGGGTAAATTTTCTAATGGAAGTTGACACAGATTTACTAATGAAAACAAAGCTAGAATCAACCTCTTCTGTTTTAAGAAATTCCTTAAGAGAAGCAAGAATAAAAATTAATTCGATCAATGTTGATAAAAATAACATCTTTATAGATTTGAGTGATGAAGAAAAAAAAGAAGATTTCAATAGAATAATCTCCGATTTAGGAATATTAGATGTGAGTCTTGTTCAAAACTCAGAGTATGAACTCTCATTTTCTGATCAAGAAATTGAAAATACAGTTGAATATGCTGTTCTACAAAATTTAACTACTTTAAGAAATAGAGTAAATGAATTGGGAGTTTCTGAGCCCATTGTTCAAAGAGAAGGCGAAAAAAGAATATCGGTTCAATTACCTGGTATACAGGATACAGCAGAGGCAAAAAAAATTATTGGTAAAACTGCAAATTTAGAATTTAGATTAGAAGCAAAAAATAATTCATTGGCTTCAAGAGTAGAAACATTTCCTTATCGAGGACTAAAAACAAAGTTAGAAAAAAAAATAATTATTTCCGGAGATCGTGTTTCTGATGCCAGTGTCGGTTTTGATGAAAACGGCTTTCCCCAAGTAAACATTTCCCTTGATTCAGATGGTGGGGCGCAAATGCATAGAGCTACTCGTAATAATGTTGGTACAAGAATGGCCGTTTTGTTTGTTGAAAAAAAAATTAGTTCTTTAAATGAAAGTGAATTGAGCTCAATTAAAAATTTTTATGATAAAAAAATAATTAGTCTTGCAACTATTCAATCTGCTCTTGCAAATCAATTCAGAATAACTGGGCTAGATTCTCCCGCAGAGGCCTCTGAACTAGCTTTATTGCTGAGGGCTGGAGCTCTTGCGGCACCAATGAACTTTGTAGAAGAGGGAACCATAGGACCTTCGCTTGGGGCTGACAATATAAGACTTGGTATAAATTCTTTAATTCTAGGTCTTTCGCTGGTCTTAATATTTATGGTCTTTTATTACAAAGGTTTTGGTTTTATTGCAAACTTGGCGGTTATTCTAAATCTAGTATTAATTGTCTCAATAATGTCAATTTTGTCAGCAACGTTAACTTTACCTGGTATTGCAGGAATAGTTCTAACCATCGGAATGGCGGTAGATGCAAATGTGCTAATTTTTTCAAGGATACGAGAAGAGTTACAACGAAATTTAAAACCTTTGGAAGCAATTACATCAGGATACGATAGGGCTTTCGTTACTATTGTGGATGCGAATTTAACCACACTAATAGTAGCTTTGATTTTATATATTGTTGGAACAGGCCCTATTCAAGGTTTTGCAATCACCCTTTCAGTTGGAATTTTAACTTCAATGTTTACTGCGATCTTGTTTACGAGGATGCTTGTATATTTTGTTTATGGTCGAAGGCGTAATATAGAAAAAATTTGGATATAGACTTATGAATATTCAATTTATGAAATTTAGAAAAATTGCTTTGATCATTTCCGGGTTATTGCTTATTACTTCTTTAATTTCTTTAACATTTAAAAATCTAGAGCTAGGTCTGGATTTCACAGGGGGGGTGTTGTTAGAAATTAAGCTTGAAAATAACTTGAAAAGCCTAGAAGAGATTAGAACGCTTCTATTAGAAAAAAATATCAATGACTTTATTTTAAATTTTTCAGGTTCTCAAAACGACGTGATTATAAAAATACCTGGACAGATAGAAAGTGCAAACTCAGAACTTCTCAAATCTGTTTTACAGGAGAGCTATGACTATGATCTTAGAAAGGAAGAGTTTATTGGTCCTCAAATTGGAGAAGAACTTAGAGATCAAGGTGGCCTAGGATTGCTCTTAGCTCTGGTAATAATGACTATTTATATAATGTTTCGTTTTCAATACAAATTTGCTATCGGTGCAATTTTTGCTCTAATTCACGATGTTTTAATAGTTTTGGGTTTATTTTCTTTATTTTCTATAGATTTTGATTTGACTGTTTTAGCGGCTGTTTTAGCGGTAATAGGATATTCATTAAACGACACAATAGTTGTATCAGACAGAATTAGAGAAAATTTTAGAAAAAAAAGAAGATCAGAAGCTATTCCACTTATCGATAGGTCTTTAAACCAAATGTTAGGAAGAACGCTCATAACTTCTTTAACAACTTTATTAGTTCTTTTTGCCTTGTTGATATTTGGTGGAGATGCAATTCAAAATTTTTCTATTGCTCTAATAATTGGGGTAATCGCTGGAACTTATTCTTCAATATACATTGTGTGTAATACCCTAATTTCTTTAAATGTGATTGCGGACGATTTGGCAGTCAGAAAATCGGAAAGATTTGACGATGGGATGCCATGATTTATTTAAAAGAGCTTTTCACATCTTTTAGAATCGTCTCAACACATTTTTTATTTCCGGCAATTAAATGATGAGAATTATCTACGCATGGTTCTCCAAAAAAATTAGAAACATAACCACCAGCTTCCTGCACAAGCAATACCCCAGCTGCAAAATCCCAATGTTTCATCCCATAACCTACAAAAGCATCCAGCCTTCCTGCAGCTACATAAGCTAAATCAATAGCAGTCGAACCTGTTCGTCTTAAAGTCAAATTATGATTATATAGTTTCCTTATCACGTCCAAGGTGTTTAACTCGGGTTTAATTTTGCCTGAATGGAAAGAGTTACATAACAAAGAATTTTTAAGTGATTTAATTTTAGAAACTCTAAGTCTTTCTTGATTTAGATAAGCTCCTTTCCCCTTTGATGCAAAATATTCATCATCTCTTGTTATGTCATAAATAACTCCATGTGATAAAACGTCATTTTCATAACAAGCTATAGAAATTGAATAGTACGGGAAACCGTGAATAAAGTTTGTTGTACCATCGATTGGATCGATAACCCAAAGCAATTCGGCATTATCTTTTCCCGACCTTCCTGATTCTTCGCAAAGAAAAGCGCTGTTAGGAAAAGCCTCACTAATTGAGGAGATGATTATATTTTCTGCAATTGTATCTACCTGTGTAACAAAATCTGTTGGACCTTTTTCATAAATTTTCACTTTATCCATTCTACGAGAGAATTTATGTATCTCCTTGGCTGCTAGTCTTGCTGCCTTTATAGCTATATTGATTTTAGGCTCTTTCGATTGCACAAAACAATTGTAAACTATTGCTCAAGTTAGAGCAGAATGATTAAAAAAAATAATATAGATATCGAATTTATTTTGGTTGAACCCTCTCATCCTGGAAATATCGGAGCTTGTGCAAGAGCTATAAAAAATATGGGTTTTAAAAAATTAGCATTAGTTAATCCTAGAAAAAAAATAAATGAAGAAGCCTTTCATAGAGCAAAGGGCGCAAAAGATATTTTAGAAAATGCAGTCATATTCGATTCATTCGACTTGGCCATTAATGAAAAAAATTTGATTTTAGCTACAAGTGCTAGGAAAAGAACTATTCAGTGGCCAACTTATTTTGTGGACAACATTAGTGATGAAATTAAAAGTCAAATGAAATCAGAAATGATTAAAACAGGAATTGTATTTGGTAGAGAAGACAACGGCCTTTCTAATGAGGAGCTTCAGAAGTGTCACTATCATTTAATTATTCCAGCTAACGAAGAATATTCGTCTTTAAATCTTTCTCACGCTCTTCAAATTGTTGCCTTTGAAATACGAAAGATCATTTTTGATGATGAAATTAATAAGATAGAAGTTAGAGATGTTGTATCAAATCAAGAAAATGAAAAATTGTTAGAACATCTGATGGAAGTTTTAAAAAAAATTGATTTTTATGATCCAAAAAGTTCTAAACAAGTCAAAACAAGAATTGATAGATTAATAAAAAAATCTAGGTTGGATAAAATGGAAATGGGAATTCTTAGAGGATTTCTTTCTAAGATTATAGACTTTGAAAAATAATTCATTCTGATACAATCGTTTTCTCGTTGAGTCCCCTTCGTCTAGCGGTTAGGACACCGGGTTTTCATCTCGGCAACAGGGGTTCGATCCCCCTAGGGGACGCCAAAAAATTACGCTCTTTTTAAGTGCATTTCATAAATATTTAGAGCAAAAATGTTCGATTTCCTTACGTTTTAAGCCCTTTTAGTTTTTTTAGTTGAAAATTGCTGCCTTTTTCAAAGATTTAAAATAAGACAGTAAATTGTTTGAATGCTGTGCATTTATCAAATGTTTATGAAACTTATGTCAATTGTTGTAAAACCATCTAAAGTCGAAGCTGTTAAAAGCGCTATTTCATCCGTGGGTGTAAGTGGTGCAACTATCTTAGATGCTAGAGGGTTTGGTTCAACAAAGGGGCACACAGACTCTTATAGGGGAGCTCAATATCAAGTGGATACAAATCCTAAAGCTATGTTGCAGGTCGCATGTAAGGACGAGAGTGTGAATGACATTATAGAAGCGGTTCGTAGTGTGGCTAATACCAACACTATTGGGGATGGAAAAATTTTCATCACAGAACTTTTAGATGTAATACGTATCAGAACTGGTGAATCCGGTGAAGGTGCAATTAACGGAGAATATTAATGGAAGAAATTAAATTTTCATTAGACACATTCTATGCTCTCATGTCGGGAGCTTTAGTTATGTGGATGGCTGCCGGTTTCACAATGTTGGAAGCTGGTTTAGTTCAGAAGAAGGATGTCTCTGAGATCGTTACAAAGAATTTAGGATTGTATTCAATCGCATGTGTCATGTATTTGGCTTGTGGATTTATTCTTATGTACCCTGGCTCAGCATTAATTGACGGAATTCTTCCGGGAATAGGAACTTCTTGGTGGTTATCTACCGCTGATCCTATCGAGGAAATCGGTATACCTTACGGTATGGATTATTCACAACAAGCTGATTTCTTTTTCCAAGTAGTTTTTGTTGCAACAGCTATGTCGATTGTTTCGGGAGCGGTTGCAGGTAGAATGAAACTATTACCTTTCTACTTATTTGCTGTAATTCTTACTGCATTCATTTATCCAATCCAAGGTTACTGGAACTGGGGTGGTGGTTTCTTAAGTTCTGGTGGTTATTCTGACTACGCTGGTTCAGGAACAGTACACTTGTGTGGTGCTGCCGCTGCTCTAGCTGTAGTTACAGTTTTAGGTCCTAGGAAAGGAAAATATAATGCTGACGGTTCAGTTAATCCTATGCCTGGATCAAATATTCCATTAGCCGCTCTAGGTGCATGGATACTTTGGTTGGGTTGGTTTGGATTTAATGGCGGTTCAGAGCTTGTAGTTAGTTCTGAAGCTAGTGCAATTGCTGTTAGTCAGGTGTTCTTAAACACTAATATGGCTGCCGCAGGTGGAGTAATTGCTGCATTATTAACAAGCTTATTTGCAACAGGAAAAATGGATGTCACCATGGCGATAAATGGTGCAATTGCAGGTCTAGTTGCAATCACGGCTGGGCCCAGCGCTCCAACTGGTGGTGAAGCTGTATTTATTGGTGCCGCTGGTGGTGTATTGGTTTACTTCTCAATTCTTTTCTTTGATAAGACAATGAAAGTAGACGATCCTGTTGGCGCAATTTCAGCTCACGGGACTGTAGGTATCTTAGGTGTAATGGTTGTTCCATTTACATCAGACGCTTCTTTCCTATGGCAATTATATGGCGTACTAGCTATCGGTGGATTCACTTACATAGCAAGTTTAATAGTTACATTTATTATAAATGTAATTATGCCAATCAGAGCAACTGATGAAGAGCAAGACGCTGGTCTAGACTCAACAGAAGTTGGGGTATCAGCTTACCCAGAATTCTCAGATTAATTTCTCCCTAATAAAAAGCAGGCAAGCCTCCCTTGCCTGCTTTTTTCTTTTTTGTTTATAACTAAAGTTAAAAGTTAAAATCTATCTGATGAGATATGTATTTGCGTTACTATTTTTTTTATTCCCTATTAACCTGCTTTCAGAAATAGAAGAGACACTAATAGTGACGGAATCAAATTGGTTTTTTTTACCTTCTATTGACGAAATAAAGCAAGAGGAGATCGAGTTTTATAATCCTCATCATTTTAAGGAATTATTAAATCTATCCTCTGGAGTTTGGATTAGTCGAGGTTCCGGTCAAGAAAGTTTAATCTCTTTAAGATCACCTGTCCTGACTGGAGCAGGAGCTTGCGGATCTTTTCAGATTTTAGAGGACGGCATTCCAATCAGGCCTGCGGGCTTTTGTAATGTTAATAATCTTTTTGAGGTTGCTGGAAATTTGGCCTCTGAAATTGAAGTGGTTAAAGGCCCTTCGAGTTCAATGTTTGGTGGGAACGCTTTGCACGGAGTTATAAATGTTAAATCTATAAATACAGTAGGGAATAGTAATTTAAATTTTCAAGTAGACAAAAATGATTCAATAAGAAGTAAATTTATCTACAAAAGAATAAAAAATACTGCAGTTGGATTTGACTTCGCAAAAGATAAGGGATTCAGGAATCGGTCTGGATTTGATCAGCAAAAATTTGTCATAAAAAACTCTAAAGATATTGAAGATTGGTCATTACAAACATTAATTAGTTTTACTAACTTGAACCAGGAGACAGCAGGTTATATTAATTCATATTTATATCCTACAAGAATAGATAATATTAATCCTGAGGCATATAGAGATGCCAAATCCTTAAGAATAAAGACAGAAATTTCAAAAACTCTTGAAAAATATAATGTTCATTTCATACCTTACTTAAGATTTAGTTCTATGGAATTTATCCAGCATTATTTGCCTGGAAAACCTATCGAAAAAAATGGCCAGAAAAGTACAGGTCTTAAGTTCAAGTTATCAGAATTAGAAATAAATGATAACTTGTTTGAAATAGGTAGTCAGATCGAAATAGCCTTCGTTAACCTAGATCAGTTTCAACCTGATACATTGAATTCTCCAAATGCTTTTAACAATGCAGTTAGGCCACAGGGCTACCACTATGACTTTGAGGTAGTAACAAGTTTTCTTGCTGGTTTTATATCTCATGAATATGAATTTAAGAATAAATACAATTTTTTTTCGAATTTACGTCTCGAATATCTTAATTACAATTATGACAATTTAATGTCTGACGGTCGTTTAAAAGACGATGGAACTTCATGCGCTAGAGGCGGTTGTTTTTACTCTAGACCAGCAGATTCTGAATTAAGTTTTATGGATTATTCTTATAGATTAGGACTCTCAAAGTTTACTAACATTGGCAAGGTTTTCATTCAATTTAGTAAGGGGCATCGGCCTCCACAGATTAATGAATTATTTAGGCTTCAAAAATCTCAGGTTCTTGCAGATTTAGATTCAGAAAAAATAGACTCAATTGAAATAGCTTTGGAAAACAATGGAAATGATTTTTTTAATAAATTAGTTTTTTATTATTCAAAAAAGAAAAATTATATATTCAAAGATTCTGACTCTAATATGGTGCTAGGTGGCAAGTCAAGGCACAAAGGAATTGAATTAAAAGGGGCAAAAATTTTAAATAATTATTTTTCAATCAAATACGCTCTTAATTTAGCAGGACACTACTATGATTTTATCAATCAAGACATAGGAGTGGTATCGGGAAATGAAATAGATACTAGCCCAAACATTTTTGGCAGTATTTTTATAAATTTTAATGCTTTCAACAAATTAAATTTTGAGTTAGAGCAAGAATTTATGGATCAATACTTTACCGAGCCCTCGAATACTTACGTTTATAAAGGTCACAACCTAACTAATCTGAGAAGTTCTTATGAATTAAGTGATGATATAAATTTAAATCTGAGTATTTTGAATCTTTTTGATAAAGAGTATGCTGAGAGGGCAGACTACTCCTCATTTACTGGAGAAAGATTTTTTCCAGGAATTCCTTTAAAGTGGCGTTTAGGAATTAATTACAAATTCAATTAAAATTTCAAGTGAGTCATTCTAAAATCTCTGAAGAATTGCCTAGTAATATTGAAAGCGTTTCTAGTCCAGAAACTTTATCAATATGGGGATTAGCATGGCCTTCGATTTTAGCCAATATTTTATTTGCTGCAGCAGGAGTGGTTTCGATTAAAGCTGTTGGTGTGCTTGGAACTGAAGCAGTCGCAGCCGTAGGAACAGGTCAAAGAATTTTATTTGTAATTCAATCAATAATCATGGCGGTTTCTACTGGAACTGCAGCGCTGGTAGCCAGAGCTTTTGGCTCTAGTAATTATCAAGAATCGTCACAGGTGCTATTAGACTCGCTATGGATTGGTTCCGCACTAAGTATGGTTGCCACCTTATCGATGTGGTTTTATGGAGAATCAATTATTTCCTTGTTCGGTTTAGATCCTGAGTCTAAAAAATTGGCTGTTATCTACATTAAGTACACTATGTTATTTTCAATAACTTTTTCTTGCTCATTTATTTTCAGCTCTGCTTTAAGAGCTGCCGGCGATGCCAAAACTCCCTTAGCAATTATGATTTTCCAAAATCTCTTAAATATATATTTACTAATTGGATTAGTTAATGGGCAATTTGGATTTCCAAAATTGGGAGTTCTGGGAGCCTCATATGCTTGGGGTATATCATTTACAGTCGGCACGATCATCTATCTGATTCTTTGGCTTTCAAAAATAACAATTATTCCTGTTCCCGATATAAGAGGAATAATTTATAAAAGAGTTAGGTCAATAATAAGAATTGCGACACCTGCCACCTTAGAGTCTGGTGTTTTTCAATCAGGGTTGCTATTTTACTTTTGGATTATTTCCTTGTATGGAACTGAGCCAAGCGCAGCGTATAACATTGGAATAAATATTCTAATGCTCTCTTTTATGATTGGTCAGGGATTTTCTATCGCTGGGGCAACACTTACAGGGCAATTTTTAGGAGCTAATAACCCAAAAGAAGCAAAAAGAAGTGGTTGGAGATCTGCAGGATTGTCGATTATTTCTATGGGCGTTGTGGGGCTTTTAATTGCAATGTTTTCTAATGAAATATCAAGATTTCTTGTTGACGATGATGAAGTTGTGAGACTAACAGTCATATTTGTATGGTTTCTAGGATCCATGCAACCTTTGATGGCAATAGAGTTTGCGATAGGGGGTGCTTTGAGAGGAGCTGGAGACACGACATCACCGTTAGTAATAACTTTAATAGGTTTAATATTCTTTAGATTGTCTATCGCTTTGTCATTTTTATTATTTGATTTACCTGTTGAATACATTTTTGCAAGTTTAATGATTGATTATCTTGTTAAAGCTATTTTATTCGCCTATTGGTTTAATTCTGGTAAATGGATAAAAATTAATATTTAGTTATTTATTTATATTTTTTATCTTTTTTAATGTATTATTTACGTAATTATTAATAATTATCTGGGAGAGATATTATGGAATATGTTCTAGCTACCAATGATTATGTTGGTATTTCTTTTTGGCTAGCCACAGCTATAATGCTTGCTTCTACTGTATTTTTCTTCATTGAAAGATCTGACGTCAAAGGTAAGTGGAAAACTTCTTTGACTGTTGCGGGTTTAGTTACTGGTATAGCTTTTTGGCATTATTTGTACATGAGAGACGTATGGGTAATGGTTGGTGACACACCTACTGTTTACCGATACATTGATTGGTTAATCACTGTTCCTCTTCAAATAATTGAATTTTATTTAGTTATTGCTGCTGTTACAGCAATTAGCGCTGTCATTTTCTGGAAGCTTCTAACCGCTTCAATTGTGATGTTGGTTTTTGGATATCTTGGAGAAACTGGATTAATGGATGTAACCCTTGGTTGGGTGATTGGAATGATCGCTTGGCTGTACATCATTTATGAAATCTTCTTTGGTGAAACAGCTGCTGCTAATGCTGGCAGTGGAAACGCAGCCAGTCAACAAGCATTTACAACAATTAAATGGATTGTGACTGTAGGTTGGGCAATATACCCATTGGGATATGCAATTGGATATTTCGGTGGCGGAGTAGATGCTAATTCGTTGAATATAATCTACAACTTGGCTGACTTAATTAACAAAACAGCGTTTGGTTTAGCTATCTGGGCTGCTGCTAAAGCAGATTCAGAAACTTCCTACGCTTAAAGGAAAAAAACCAAAAAAAAACTCCGGCATTAAGCCGGAGTTTTTTTTGGAGCTTCTTGTGAATCTCCCCCTTACACAAGAAGCAATATAAGATATAAAAAAAATCTATTAAGGTCAAAACTTTTATTAATTTTTTTTAACTTTGCGTTTCATATTTTTTATTTAAAGTAAAGGTTGATTCAGATTTTCATAATATGTAAATTAATAGGTCTGCGATTGTAGCTCAGTTGGTAGAGCGCGACCTTGCCAAGGTCGAGGCCACGGGTTCGAACCCCGTCAATCGCTCCAGTTTTAAAAAAAAATAATGAAACTATTTTTAATTTCTTTATTACTCATCTTAAGTTTCTATGTACATAGCGATGCTTGTAAACATTCTAAGTGGGGAGAAGGTGATGAATTAGGTAATGCGAACCTACTTACAAAAGAATTAGTTCTTGAAGCTTCAGATTTAATTAAAACTGGGAATGTATATAGTTTAGGCTTAGTCATTGATCAGAATACTCCAGCCTATCCTCCAAGATCTTTAAGTTTGAGTGTAGTTCAGCCTACTCAACAGTTTGGCAAATTAGGCTTGCCCAATGCGACTTACAACGACGACATGTTTCATGGCTGGTTAGGCATAGGTTCTCAAATTGATGGTCTTGGACACATCGGAGGCACCGATGCAATTTTTTATAATTGCCATGATGGTAAAGAATTCTCTGAAACAACTGGGTTAACCAAGTTAGGAATTGAAAAAATTCCGCCAATTGTCACAAGAGGTGTTTTAGTAGACATGGCTAGATTCTTTAAAAAAGATTTTCTAGAGGCTGGAGAAACTTTCGATGTTGATGACGTGATTGAAGCTCTTAAACTTCAAGACGTCACAATTGAAGAAGGGGATGTAGTTATATTTCACACTGGATGGACCGAAGCAAAATATTTTTCTGACCCTGAATTATGGGGTTCAGGAACGCCAGGGCCTACTGGAGAAGTTTCTTCATTCCTAGCTTCAAAAAATGTTGTTGCAGCCGGAGCAGATACTTGGTCATATGATGTTGTTCCTCCAATTGATTTAAATGAGCCTTATCCAGGACATCAAATACTTTTAAAAGAGAATGGGATATATATCTTAGAAGCTATGAGTACAGGCGAGCTTGCGAAAGATAATGTTTATGAGTTTTTGTTTGTACTAGGCCAGGCTAAGGTTAGGGGGGCGGTTCAAATGATAATTAATCCTATAGCTATAAATTAGGCAGAATCTAAATCATCAGCAATTGAATGATTTTTATCTCGATGACCAGCTTCATCATTTCTTACTGCAATTACGACATCTCTAAGAGTGGCATCTTTCGGTAAATTCCAATAATTGATAGCAATGTCAGGAGCTTGAGAATTTTCTATTTGACCTTTATCAATTTCTTCCAAATATTCAGAGTAAGAAATTACAGCTTCTTCTTCAAAGTAACCAATCATTCTATGCGCAGTTCGATTAAAGAAGATATAAAGAAATGTATAAAAAGTACCGAATCCAATTTGAGCCAAAAATATTAAAAATCTTTCGAATGTTGATGGTTGAGCAATTTCTATAAAAGTCATTAGGTGCATTCTCTCATTCTCTGCTTCTTCTAACATTTCTCGAATCAAACCATCATCATTTTGCATTCTTCTTAAAGAGCGCAAGTGATGAATAACTCCAGCTACCATGCCAGGTACTGCGGCAACAGTCTCTAGAACAACAGCTCTATGACCGTATCTTTTTTTAAAAAGAAAATCGGCTGCATTTCTTAGAAACTTGGTAATGCTAAGGGCAAAAGAATCACTAATAGAAATTGGTAACTTATGACCAGCAATCTCATTTTTCATATTAGGTGGCAATTCTTGATTTAACATGACTTGATTTTATATAAATGAAAGTTATATAAAATATTTTGAACCTTTTAAGTTGATATATATATCTAAAAGCTATATATAAAATTTAAATACAATTAAAAAGATATATAAAAAAATACAATGCTTCAGATAATATAAATAAAAAAAGAGAAAAATTATGAGCGAAGTAATAAATGAAATTAATGAATCAGGAATAATGACTGTTAAATTAAATAGACCAGAAAGTTTGAATAGTTTGAATTATGGTCTCGTCACAGGAGTTATTGAAGCTTTTAACGAAGCTGCATCCAATGAAAGTGTAAGAGCAGTTATCTTAACTGGTGAAGGCAGAGGATTTTGTTCAGGAGCTGATTTAAGCGGTGGAGGTTGGCCGACAGAACCAGAATGGTCTACTGGTGAAATTTCAGCAAAAAACATGGAATTTTATTTAAATCCAATGATAAAAAAAATAGTTAACTGTCCCAAGCCTGTTGTTAATGCTATAAATGGCATTGCCGCCGGAGGTGGCGTAGGTTTAGCTTTAAGTGGAGATATTTTAATAGCTGCCAAATCAGCTAGGTTCAAATTAGTATTTGGGAAACAATTAGGAATTATCTCAGATGTTGGTGCCTCGTGGTTTGTTCCGAAATTAATCTCTAGAGCAAGAGCAAATGCTCTCGCTTTACTCGGCGAAGATCTTCATGCTGAACAGGCAGAGGATTGGGGGCTCATTTGGAAAACTTACGAAGATGATTCTTTAATGGATCAAGCGATGAAAATTGCTTTGCAAATTTCTGATAGTGCTATCGAAGGATTGAAAGCATGCGTTCATGCACATGATAATGCTACTAATGTGTCTCTAGACGAACAATTAGATTATGAAATTAAAACTCAAAGAGTGCTCTGTGATGAACCTGCATTTAAAGAAGGAGTTTTAGCTTTTCTTGAAAAAAGAAAACCTAATTTTAGGAATTTGAAATAGACAGTTTATTTAATATTTCTAAATAAATTTTACTGAGATCTTCTAAATCTTTTACAGAAACATTTTCATCAATTTTATGAATTGATTCATTTAAAGGCCCTAGCTCAACTATTTCAGCATCCATGACCGGCATAAATCTGCCATCTGAGGTACCCCCTCCATTATTTATGACTGGCTCTCTGCCTAAAACCTGTTTTATTGAATCTATCACTAAATCTACAAAAAAAGTTTTTGTTGTTAAAAATGGAAGGCCACTAAGATTCCACTCAATTTTATAATTTATCTTATGAGAGCTTAAAATCTTTTCAAACTCATTTATCAAACTTTCGCTTGTTGATTCTGAACAAAATCTAAAATTAAAATCCATTTCTAATTCACCGGGTACAATATTTCCAGCCCCTGTCCCTGATTTTATGTTTGAGATTTGAAATGAAGTAGGCTGAAAATGGTCATTACCCAAATCCCATTTTTTTTCTCTGAGCTCTGTGATGATGTCAGAGATTAAAAAAATTGGATTAATTATCTTTTCTGGATATGCAATATGACCTTGTTTCCCAAAAACTTTTAATTTGCCGCTAAGAGATCCTCTCCTTCCAATTCTAATTGTATCTCCAACCTTTTCTGAAGATGAGGGCTCACCGACCAAACAATAATCTATTTTCTCTCCTCTTTGAATAAGCTTTTCAAGAAGCACATCTATGAAACCATCAGATGATTCTCCTTCCTCATTACTAGTTAATAAAATAGCTATTTTGAAGTTTTTATTTTCTTTAATTTTAATAAATTCAGTAAGGGCTTTTATGAAAGCGCAAATATTTCCTTTCATGTCCGCGGCTCCACGGCCAAAAATCTTTCCATCGACTTTCGTTCCAGAGAATGGAGGGTGAGTCCATAATTCTTCCGGGCCTGTTGGTACAACGTCGGTATGCCCTAAAAAACAAAATGTAGGGCCGTCATTTCCGAAAGTAGAATAAAGATTTTCTACGTTCTTATAGTCTATTCTTTCTGACTTAAATCCAAGATCAGTCAAAATTGGTTCAATAATATCGAAACAACCTTTATCTCTTGGAGATATAGATTCAATTTTTATTAGGTCGGTTATTAAGTTTTCAAGGTTCATTTTTTGTAAGTCTAAAACATTTTTAACTAATTATTAAAAAAATTTTTTTTCACTGGTAGAATATTTTTTTAAATATATAAAAGAAGGGAATATATGACTGAATATGTAAACAAAGGCGATTTAAAAGTTTCTAAAAGCTTAGACGACCTTATAAGTGAAAAAGTTTGTCAATCTATTGAACTCACTCCAGAGATATTTTGGAGTAAATTTGAAGAAATTCTAAAAAAGTTTTCACCTAAAAATGTGGAGCTTCTAGAAAAAAGAGAATCACTCCAAAAACAAATAGATAACTGGCACATTACTAATAAAGATAAAGATTTTGACAAAAAAGCTTATAAAGAATTTCTCAAAGAGATTGGATATTTATTAGACGAAGGAAGTGATTTTGCTATTGAAACAGAAAACGTAGATCCAGAAATATCTTCAATAGCTGGCCCCCAACTTGTTGTTCCGGTAATGAATGCTAGGTTTGCTTTAAATGCTGCAAATGCTAGATGGGGAAGTTTATATGATGCGTTGTATGGAACAGATGTGATTTCTGAAGAAGGCGGTGCTGAAAGGGGAGGCGCTTATAATTCTATTAGAGGGAATAAAGTAATTGAATTTTCGAAAAAATTCCTTGACGAAACCTTTCCTCTGACTTCAGGAAGTTTTTCTGAAATTACCGCATTCCAAATAATGGATGGAAAGTTACAAATAACACTTGCTGATCAAAGCCAAGTATCAATAAACGACGAATCAAAATTTGTTGGTTTCGTTGGTACTGAAGATAATCCAACTGGTATTTTATTAAAAAATAATAATCTTCATATGGAAATCCAAATTGATCGAACTGATAACATTGGGTCCGATGACCCAGCTGGTATTAAAGACGTATTAGTTGAAAGCGCAATAACAACAATTCAAGATTGCGAAGATTCAGTAGCAGCTGTCGACGGTGAAGATAAAGCGCAGGTTTACGAAAATTGGTTAGGACTAATGAAAGGTGATTTAGCAGAAACTTTTCAAAAAAATGATCAAACTATGACGCGAGTTCTCAATCAGGATAGAGACTATTTAAAACCTGATGGCGAATCTTTTTCTTTGCCTGGTAGAAGTACTCTATTGGTAAGAAATGTTGGGCACTTGATGACTAATCCAGCAATTCTAGACAAAGATGGGAATGAAGTTTTCGAAGGGATTATGGATGCAATGTTCACTATTGCAATTGCAAAGCATGATCTTTTAAACACCGGATCAACAGTAAATAGTAAAACTAAAAGTATTTATATTGTAAAACCTAAGATGCATGGTCCTGAAGAAGTCAAATTTACCTGTGATCTATTTGCTGCCGTTGAATCTGCATTAGGTCTAGAGCCTTTAACCGTTAAAATTGGAATTATGGATGAAGAAAGAAGAACTACAGTGAATTTAAAAGAATGTATAAGAATTGCTAAGGATAGAGTTATTTTCATTAATACTGGCTTCTTGGATAGAACAGGCGATGAAATTCATACTAGTATTGAAGCAGGTCCAATGATCAAAAAATCGGAAATGAAGCAACAAACTTGGATAAACGCTTATGAAAACTGGAATGTTGATACAGGCTTGGAAACTGGTTTCAAAGGCAAAGCGCAAATTGGAAAAGGGATGTGGGCAATGCCTGATGAAATGTTAGCAATGTACGAAGGCAAAACTAATCATCCCGAAGCAGGCGCTAATTGTGCTTGGGTTCCATCTCCAACAGCAGCTACTTTGCACGCCTTACATTATCATCAGATCGCTGTTTCAAAAGTGCAAGAAAATTTATTAAGACAAGAAAAAGCAGACCTTGATGATATTTTAGAAATTCCTTTGCTCAAAGATCCTGCCTCACTTACCTCTGAAGAAATTCAAAATGAATTAGATAATAATGCTCAAGGTATCTTAGGGTATGTCGTCCGATGGGTTGATCAAGGTGTCGGTTGCTCAAAAGTTCCTGATATTAATAATGTTGGTTTAATGGAAGATAGAGCTACTTGTAGAATCTCGAGTCAACATATTGCTAATTGGTTGTTGCATGGACTTTGTGATGAGTCTCAAGTAATGGAAACCATGAAAAAAATGGCGATTGTCGTCGATGAACAAAACTCTGGAGATCCTAAATATATACCCATGGCTCCAAATTATGATGGTGAAGCCTTCAAGGCTGCTTGTGCTCTGGTGTTGGAGGGGAGAAATCAACCAAGCGGATATACAGAACCAATTTTACATTCCAAGCGCTTAGACTATAAAGCCCAGTGAACTCCTTAGAAGACTTCCTTAAGTGGTTAAGTCTTCACAAAGAAGAAACTATAGATCCAGAAAGGCCGATAATTGATCCACATCATCATTTTTGGCCAGGAGATATGCACTATCTTCTTGAAGATCTTTGGCAAGATACCGAAAGCGGTCATAATGTTAAGAAAACCGTTTTCATTGAATGTTCCCAAGAATATTTAAAAGTTGGCGATAAGGATTTTGCCCCTGTTGGTGAAACTATATTTGTAAAAAACATTTGTGATTTAGCTAAAAAAGAAAAACATAGAACTCAGATAGAGGGAATTGTTGGACATGTAAATTTAATGATTGGCGCTGA
This sequence comes from uncultured SAR86 cluster bacterium, assembly GCA_902536295.1. Classification (GTDB taxonomy): domain Bacteria; phylum Pseudomonadota; class Gammaproteobacteria; order Magnimaribacterales; family AG-339-G14; genus AG-339-G14. The sequence continues at coordinate 59,004 of CACAWS010000004.1, forward strand.
AAAGACGGTTTCAGTTTTAAGAAGTCACCTTGAGGTAGGCGGAGCTTTATTCAAAGGTATACGCCATGCAGGAGGATGGGATCATCATCCTGAATTATCTAACTCGCATCATAATCCGCCAAAAAATTTATATTTAAATGAGACTTTTTTAGCAAGTCTAAATGAGCTAAGCAATCTGAACTTATCTTTTGAAGCTTGGCAGTATCATCATCAAGTCAATCAAGTTAAAAAAATAGCGGAACTCCTTCCAAAATTGAAAATTGTTTTAAATCATTTCAGCGGTCCTATTGGAATTGGTCCTTACGCAAATAAAAAAGATGAAATTTTTGAAATTTGGAAAACTGACATACGTGAGCTAGCTAAACATGAAAATGTTTATGCAAAACTGGGTGGCATGGCAATGCCAATTAATGGATATGAATTTCATAAGCAAGTATCGCCTGCGACTTCCGATCAATTAGTTCAAGAACAAAAACATTATTATCACTATTTGATCTCAAATTTCGGACCTGAAAGGTGCATGTTTGAAAGCAATTTTCCAGTTGATAAGCAATCTATTTCTTATAACGTTGTTTGGAATGCTTTTAAAAAAATGGCTAAAAGCTATACAAGTGAAGACAAAGACCTAATGTTCTATAAAACGGCTGAAAGTTTTTACAAGTTATAATTTACTGGTTAAATCCTTGTAGCTCTGCTGCTTCTTCTCTAACAATCTCAGGAGCTCCAAGAATTTGACGATTTAAGCCAATTCTTTTGAACCAATAATGTAAGCCTAGAAGATCTGTAAAGCCCATCCCTCCATGAACTTCAGTAGCTTTTTTTGAGATCATTTTTCCAACCTCAGATGTGTGCGATTTCGACTGACAAGCAAGCAGCCTAGAAGAATTAATTTCTTCTGTATCGAAAGAATGAGCGGCTTGCCAGACAAGAGAATAACAGGGTTCTAAATCTGCAGCCATCTCCGCACACATATGTTTAACCGCTTGAAAAGAGCCGATAGTGCGATTAAATTGTTTGCGTTCTTTTGAGTAAGTAACTGCTTTCTCTACCATAGCTTCAGAAGCACCAACTGTATCTGCTGCAAGGATTATTCTTCCTGCATCAATAACCTTTTTTGCTATTTCATTATTATCTGCTGTCAAAGCTAGCATTTCTGCATCTACGTTTTCTAATATAATTTCGTGAAACGTACGCGTTTTATCGACTGTTGTTAATTTATTTATTTTCGTACCTTTATCATTAGCATCGATAATGAAAATATTTCCAGATTTATTTGCTAGGATTATAAATTCTGATTTCTCAGCATCCAATACAAATAGGGCGCGACCATTTAATTTATTTTTGGAAAATTCTATTCCAGCGTCTTCTCTAGCTCCGACAAACTCACTCATGCCGATACCAAATCTTATTTCATTACTAGCGATTTTGGGTAAATAATTTTTTCTTTGTTCTTCATCTCCACCTAGATTAATTGCAATTGGTGCCATCACATATGATCCAACAAAAGGAATTGGACCAACTCCAGAGCCGAGAGCTTGTGCCACCGCGACCGCGTGTAAAAGTCCTGCTCCTAAGCCGTTATACTTTTCAGGAATAAGAAGAGTATTAACGCCTAAATTTAAAATGCCATCGAAAATATTTTTTTCTAGCTCTTCATCTTCACCGTTTGCAATTTTTCGTATTTCATCAACCGAGGCATTATCAGCAAGAAATTTTTTTACAAAATCCTGAATGGATTCTTGTTCTTCAGATAATCCAAAATACATGGTTATACCTCAACTTGAACTTTCGGTTCTCTTGGCATTCCCAAGCCTCTTTCAGAGATGATATTTTTCTGAATCTGATTGGTGCCGCCACCAATTATGAGCCCCAAAAAATACATATAAGTAAATTGCCAAGAACCACCACCTCGAACGTTAGGATCGTCTTCATAAAGAGTTCCAAGCTCTCCCATAATATCGATAGCAAGGCCTTCTAATTCATGACGAAGTTCAGTACCCACTAATTTTTGAATCATGCCTCCAAGTTTTACATTTTGTCCTGGATTTATTTTTGCTGAAAGGAGTCTCAAAGAATGGGCTTGTGCAGCTAAAACTTTACCCTGGACTTGTAGTAGTCTGTCTCGATAGGAAGCCACATCAATTAATCTTCTTCCATCAATTGTTTCTTCTTTCATTAAATTTATTAAGTTATTTAATCTATTTAAAGTGACATTAGGATTTGCAAGAGAGCCTCTTTCGTGACCTAGTACAGAGTTCGCTACAGACCATCCTTCTCCTCTTTTTCCTACAATATTCTCTTCTGGAACAGTAACATCATCAAAGAATACTTCGTTGAATCCAGCCTTTAAGGTCATGTCAACTAAAGGCCTAATTTCAATACCAGGAGTGTCCATAGGGATTAAAATAAAGCTTATCCCTGCATGTTTTGATGCTTCCGGTTCTGTTCTTACTAAACAAAACATCATTTGAGAATATTGAGCAGTACTGGTCCATATTTTTTGACCATTTATTACCCAATTTCCATTAATTAATTCTCCCTTTGTTTGCAAGCTTGCTAAATCACTTCCTGCGTTTGGCTCAGAATAACCTTGACACCAAATTGTTTCACCATGAAGTGTGGATTCAATGTATTGTTGCTTTTGTTCCTCAGTTCCCCATTCAAGAAGAGTAGGGACCAGCATATCAATGCCTTGTCCTCCCATTGCATTTGGCACTTTATATTTTGCGAATGCTCCAGCTATAATTCTGCTTTTAATAATATCTGGTTCACCTCCATAACCACCATATTCCTTGGGAATCGATCTGGCAAAGTATCCTTTATCTATCAAAAGTTTTTGCCATTCTGACCTACCTACAGATTTTCCTGAATTAGGTGATGCGTTACCAGATAAGGCATCATGCATTTCAAACTTTTTGTCATCAGATGTAATGATTGCGCCGCTGTACTCTTTACAAAAATTTTCTACTTCTTGGGTAAATTCGTCATACTCAGAACCAAATTCTAAATTCATAATAAACTCCTAATACAAAAATATATCTTATAAGTTTCTCGTCAAAAATTCATCGAAAAACCAATAATTATTTAATTAATCTGTAATTTTAAATTTCTTAAAATATTCTATATATAAAAATATTCTCTCAACCGATCAAATGATGAATAACAACCAAATTCCTGATAAAGAAATATGTGGTCCAAATGCTAATTTTTCAAAAGTTTCTTTGTTTTTGAATAGGTACCAGGTAATACCTGATAGCGAAGAAACTAATAAAATAAACGGTAAATTATAGATAGTAAAAAACAATGAAAGGTTCGATAATAAAATTACGTCGCCCCAACCAAAAGAATCTTTTTTTAAAATAAAATCTCCTAAATATTTAACTAAAAACAATAAACCTAAACATATTAAAAAAGAAGATAAACTTAAAACTAAGTTAGAGTTAAAGAAAGCAAGTAAACAGCCATTTAAAAAAAGCAATAAATTTAACGACAGAGGAATTTTAAAAAAACTTTCATCTATTCGCGAAATTAAAATTAAAGTAAAAACAAAAATACAATTTATAAGATAAATATAATTTATGAACTCAGCTTTAATAAGTAATAAAGAAAATAAGATTCCTAACAAGATTTCAAAAAAAGGGTAACTTATGGAAATATCTTTTTTACAGGATTTGCATTTACCTAGTTGAATAAAATAACTTAAAACCGGTATCAAAGAAAACACTGATAAAGCTTCTTTACAATTTGGACAAAAGGATCTTGGAAAAGAAAGCCCCAAATTAGGATATTCCTTCAAAGTTTCTCTATAGCTTAGCAAGAAAGGGATTCTATAAGCCATGCTATTTAGAAAACTTCCAAATATCAATCCGAATAAAAATGCGTACAATATTTCCATACAATATTAAGAATAAATTCACACTTAAATAACTTTAATATAGCTTTTATATTAGATAATATGAACTTGTAAAATTTTTTTAAATTTAGTTTCAAGGTGAATATAGATCTTTTAGATATTTATAAAAAAACTATCAGTTTTGTTGCCAATAGGGCCAAAATTATTTTGATTAGCGTTGTCGTTCTGGTATTTTCTTTTGAGACATCAAATATAATTTTAGAAATTGTTTTCGCTGACAAACCTGCAATCAATAATTCTGCTTCCTCTAAAATTCAGATAAAAAAAGTCAATAGTAATCCTTTTCAGGCAAATTATTCTCAAACTATATCTCTGACTTCTAATTTAGCTAACAAGGCTCCAGAGACATCCTTGTCTCTTAAATTATTTGGAGTCACATCTTCGAAGGATAAAAATTTTGCGATAATAGGTTTAGATAAAACAGATCAAAAAGAGTATCAAGCAGGAGATCAGGTTTTAGATAATGTTTACTTGGAAGCCATTCATAAAGATTACGTCACAATCAATAGAGCAGGAATTTCGGAGAGTCTCTCTTTTGATAAAGCAAATTACATTTCGGGCATAGAAAATAAAACTCAGGTAAATTCTTCTAATAAAAATCAATATAATCCAATCTCCGCTGATTGGCTTTCGAACCAAAACATTCTGGAGGCTGTTTCATTCACCCCAATTTTTACTAATGGCGCACTAACAGGTTTGGAAGTAAATCCTGGAGAAAATAAAGAGTCTTTTGTTAACTTGACCTTTATGCCTGGCGACATTCTTTACTCCATTAATGGTTCGCCAGTTTCGGATTTAAGTGAAAATTATCTTACAAATTTAGAGAGTTTATTCAATGAGCCTCAAAATCTAAATTTCACGGTACTGAGGAATAGCTATCCTTTGTCAATTGGAATAAAAATTAATTAAATAATAAGAATGTTTTTAAGGAATTGCTTAAAATTTTGCTCAGTCCTGACCCTGATATTTTCGCTGGCTAGCCAAGCTGTAACAATCAATATGCGAGATGCTGACTTGAGGGCATTTATTTCAGATATTTCGTCTCTTACAGGTAAAACTTTCATAATCGACCCTAGAATAAATGCAAAAATAACCATAATTTCTCAGGAAGATTTATCCATAGATGAAGCCTATGAAGTGTTCTTGTCAGTACTAGCTGTCAATGGATATACTGCTATAGAGCAGGATAATGCAACCAAAATAGTTCCAGAGATAAGCGGAAGACAAGCCGTTAACTCTTTTTTAAGATCTAATACTCCTACCGATAATTATGTCACTGACATAGTAAGACCTAACTCCGCCTCTGTTACCTCTTTAATATCAGTATTGAGACCTATATTATCTCCGCAGGGCCATCTAGCAGTTTATGAGCCAAATAATTCATTGATTATCGCTGATAGGGCAGGAAACGTAAAAAAAATTAAAGCCATCGTAAATGAGCTAGACAAGATGCCAGGTGAAAAATATGAACTTATCCAACTGTCCTATTCTTCTTCAAAAGAAGTTTCAAAAATAATAGATAAAATTTTCAATGATAATTCAGGCGGAATGAATCCAAATCAATTTACTTCTTATTCAATTGATAGAACAAACAGTATTTTATTAGTTGGAGATTTGCCTATAGTCGAAAGGATGAAAAACTTAGTTCAAAGTTTAGACACTGAACAAACTGGCTCAAGCACTCTTAAAGTAAAATATCTAAAATATGCTGATGCAAAATCTTTGGAAAAAATACTAAAGAATTTATCTGAAAATTTCTCAACTCAAGGCGGTGTAAATACAAAAATCCCTACTAGCATCGAAGCTCATGAAGGAACTAATTCTCTTGTAATATCTGCTGACCCTGATGTGATGTCAGCTATGGAGAATGTCATCTCGAGCCTTGATATTAAAAGAGCCCAAGTCCTTGTAGAAGCAATAATTGTTGAAATTTCTGATTCATTAGCTAGAGAATTAGGTGTACAAATTCTTTTCTCAGGAGATGGAAGCAACACTCCGGTTGTTTCACAACGCTTTGGAAATCCAAATCCAGATTTAACGGCTATTGTTGGAGGAGAAGTTTATGACACTACTTCAGGTTTGTCTTCGCTTCCAGCAACGGCACAATCTTTATTAACTTTAGATGGATTCGCTGCTGGTGTGGGAAAATATACGAAAGATGAAAAAAGTTTTGCGGCGATTCTAAATGTTTTAAGAAAAGATTCTGATTCTAACGTTCTTTCTACACCCTCGATACTTACAATGGATAATGAAGAATCCTCCATCATAGTTGGACAAGAAATTCCAATTACAACGGGCGAGTCTCTGGGAACTGATAATACAAATCCATTTAGGACAGTAAGCAGAGAAGAGGTTGGAATAAAATTGCTAGTAAAGCCTCAAATTAATGAGGGAAATTCAATTCGACTGGACATTGAGCAAGAAGTTTCTAGTGTCTTTGGGCCTTTGACAATAGGAGCATCCGAAATTGCTACTAACAAGAGAGAAATAAAAACAGCTGTGATGGTCGAAGATAGTGAAATCATTGTTCTAGGTGGTTTGATAAGCGATGACGTACAAGAGTTTGAAAGAAAAGTGCCTTTATTGGGAGACATACCTTTGTTAGGTAGGCTGTTTAAGTCAACTACTTCTTCAAGGTCAAAAAAGAACCTAGTCGTTTTTTTAAAACCAACGATCGTTAGAAATGTTTCCGATATGCAAATGATTACAAATGAAAAATATAATCTTCTAAAAGCCGAGCAAATCCTGAATTCTAAGAGAGGCAGAGCAACTCCAAATTTAAAAGTACTAGAAGATTTAATTAATAAATAAAAATTTAAATGAAAAATGAGATTGATTTAAGTTACAAATATTGTAAGGAGAATCAAATTTTATTGGAAAAAGATCAAAATCATCTGCTCATTAAATGTACTGATGACACAAAAGTTCCTGTAATTTCCTATTTGCAAAGACACTTTAAAATGCCCATTAATTTATCAAAGATATCACAGCATGAATTCAATAGGGCTTTAGCCGAAAGTTTTTCCAATAATGCTTCTGCTTCGAAAGACTTGATTGAAAATATTGATGAAAGTATTGATCTTGATTCTCTAATTTCAAACCTCCCTAAAACTGAGGATTTGCTTGACGATAGTAATAATGCTCCAGTCATTAGATTAATCAATGCTATTTTATCAGAGGCTATAAAAGATGGAGCTTCAGATATCCATATTGAGCCGTATGAAGAGAATTTATCTATAAGATTTAGAGTTGATGGAATATTAAAAGAAAAGTTGAATCCGAGCAGCAGAATTGCGCCACTTCTAAACGCAAGAATAAAAGTAATGTCTAATTTAGACATAGCTGAACGCAGAGTACCTCAAGACGGAAGGATGTCGTTGAAGTTAGGAGAAAAATGGGTTGATATAAGAGTTTCTACCTTACCATCTAGTTTTGGTGAGAGACTTGTCTTGAGGTTGTTAGATAAGGCTGATGCAAGTTTAGATTTAAAAGAACTTGGAATGACAGAGGAAATGACAAACGATTATTTGAATCAGCTGAAAAGTACGAGTGGAATAATTTTGGTTACTGGTCCAACAGGATCAGGGAAAACAACAACTCTTTATTCTGGTTTGAACTTTTTAAATGACCAAACGAGAAATATTTTAACTGTTGAAGATCCCATTGAGTACGCCTTAGAAGGTGTTGGTCAAACTCAAGTTAATAACAAAGTCGGTCTGACTTTTGCTCAAGGATTTAGAGCAATATTAAGACAAGACCCTGATGTGGTGATGGTCGGTGAAATCAGAGATAAAGAAACTGCTGAAACAGCCATACAAGCAAGCCTGACGGGACATCTTGTTTTATCAACTATTCATACAAATGATTCAGTAGGAGCCATCACCAGACTAATTGATATGGGGGTAGAACCTTATCTTTTAGCAAGTACTTTAAAAATGGTTATAGCACAAAGGCTTGTTAGGAGACTGGATGAGAATAACCAATTCTCTGGAAGAGTTGGTATTTTTGAAATGATCAAAATAGATGCTGAAATTAAAAAGTTAATAAATGAAGCAATAGATGAAGACAAGATCAGAAAAATAGCATTTAAAACCTATAAATCTTTAATTCATGATGGCGAAGATAAAGTTCAAAAGGGAATTACATCAGATTTAGAATTAAAAAGAGTTCTCAAACAGGTTGATTAGCTGTGGCAAATTTCTCTTATAAAGCAATTGATCATAATGGAGAAGCCGAAAATGGTTACCTCTTTGCTGAGACTCTTGATGAAGCTTCCATGGAGTTAAAGAATCGGAAACTAATCCCATTAAAACTAAAAAAAATCAATAGACGTTTTAACTTGAATCCATTTACTTCTATAGGTTTTTCTAAATTATCGATGATTTCTAGACAGTTATCGACATTAGTTAACAGTGGAATTCCAGTTGATCAGGCATTGGACTCGGTTGCAGAACAAATTGAACCGTCACGAGTAAGAAATAAACTTAAGCAAGTATCTCTAAAGGTGAAGTCAGGATTTAAATTCTCAGAGTCGCTAGAAGAACACCCTGAATCATTCGATAAATTGTATTGTTCTTTAGTGAAAGCTGGTGAATCCTCAGGTGAACTAGGAATTATTTTGGAAAAAACTTCAGATTTTTTAGAAAAGAGGGCAAACATGACGCAGGAAATTACTGGAGCCTTGGTTTATCCAATTATTCTTTTTTCTGTTGCTATAGGCATAATAAGTTTGTTGTTAGCTTACGTCGTTCCTGATGTTGTATCTCAATTTAACTCCTTAGATAGAGAGTTACCTTTTTTAACCAAATCCTTAATTTTTTTATCGGAAATAATAAGTAGTCCGTTTTTTTTAATATCATTAGTTACGATTCCTTTAGTGACATTCTTTTTAGTGAGACGTATTGGCATAAAAAAGGTCAGAACAATATTTGATAAGTTTTTATTAAAAGTTCCGGTAATAAAAAATTTCTTACTCGATGCTGATTTATCTAGATTTTCCAGTTCGTTGAGTTTATTGAGAACTGGAAACGTATCAATAATAAATGCTTTAGAAATCTCGGCTGATACAATTACCAATAGCTTTTTGAAATCAGAAATTAAAAAAACTTCGATTGGTGTAAGAGAGGGAGAAACTTTGGCAAGTTCATTACAAAAAGTTAGCGTGATTCCACCCTTGGCTGTTCAAATGATTCAAAACGGAGAAAATTCAGGAAAACTCGAAGAGATGTTATTTAAACTTTCTGAATATCTTGAGACTAGATTTAAAAACTCTGTAAAAATAGCGATGAATCTTCTTGAGCCTTTAGTTATTATAATTTTAGGAATATTTGTTGCCCTAATTGTACTGGCGATTCTTTTACCGTTAATTCAACTCAATACATTTACAACGATGATATGAAAATAAAGATAAGAAAACATAAAAATTCAAAATCTTTGGAAAAAGGATTTAGTTTAATTGAAATATTAGTGGTCCTAATGATTATTGGCTTATTAGCTGCCGTCGTTGCTATCAATGTGCTGCCTAGTCAAGACCGTGCAAGAATTGATAAAGCGCAGACAGATATAAGGATTTTAGAACAAGCCTTGGAGCTTTACAGACTAGATATGTTTTCTTATCCATCTGAACAAGAAGGATTAAAGGCTCTCATAGAGAAACCATCAAATAATAAATTTTCAGATAGATATCGACAGGGTGGCTATATAAGAAAATTAGAACTCGATCCTTGGGGCAATGATTATTTGTATGAAAGGCCAGGTAAAAACAATAATCCATTCGAGATAATTTCCCTCGGAGCTGATGGCCGTAAGGGTGGGGAAGGTCTAGACAAAGATATATCTAACCTAGATTAATCTTAGTGAAAGGTTTCACTCTCATAGAAGTTTTAGTCTCGTTATTAATTCTTTCGATAGTCGTTGCCGCTGGCTTATCGAGTATTACTTTTTCTACTAGTAGTTATACAAAATTGAAAGATGACTTTTATTCTTCAACAATTGCTGAAAATATTCTACTTCTATCTTTCTATGACAAAAACTTTTTAACTAATAATGTCTCTTCGCAGTCTGAAATTATTATGGGAGAAACTTATATTTGGAGAAGAAATATTGATGTTGATAAGTCACTGAATTCTCTAGCTATATCTGTGGAAGTATCTTCTGATTACCAGCTTAATCCATTTAAATTAGAAATTTTTAAAACAATAAAATGAAATTAGTACGAGGATATTCTTTGATAGAAATGTTAGTAGTCTTGATTATTTTTAGTTTAATAGCCACGATTTCGCTAGCTTTTTTATCTTCTTCAACGAATTCTTTTTTGCAAGTTAATTCCAAGACAGAAAATTTAAAACAACTAATTATTGCCTCCGAAGTAATTAAAGAAGATTTAATTCATGTATCAAATAAATTAATCCGCGATGAATTCGGCGTAAAAAAAGAGAGTTTCTCATCGACACCTGAAGTCATTCAAAATGGTATAGCAATCGAGTTTGTTAGAGTCTCATCTAGTGATGGGCTGGGAGATACCGGATCTATGTATAAAGTTAAATACATTTTAGAAAATGGATCCTTAAATCGATATACAAGCAATTTTTTAAACTCTGCTTATTTAAAGGATCCTTTTGAATTAATTTCAAATGTTTCAGAAATAGAAATAATTAGTTCATTGTATTCCTTATCATCTGTGGAATTAGAAAACTTACCTAAACTTCTTACATTTAATATAAAAATAAAAGAAAATTTTTTTAAAAAAATTTTCATCGTTTCTAATGCCTAAAAAAAATCTAAAAATTAATAATGGCGCAGCGCTTCTCTTATCGCTTCTGATAACTTCTATTATATCTTTGATTGGCTACAGACTATTTGATGCAACTATATTTACATCAGAATTAGAAAAAAGATATTTAAGTAATCAACAATCTTTACTCTTAGCCTTGAGTCTAGAAGAGTATACGTTAGACTTTATTAGTTCCGAAGAAAATAGAAATTCTTTGTCTTTGATGACAAATCGATACGATCCTTACAGCCCAATAAAAGTATCATTTGACAGGGGAGACGTTATTGCACAGATTGAAGATAAGAGCGATTGCTTCAACATAAATGTCCTTGTAACCAATAATCAAGAGATTAACAAAAAAAACATTAACCAAGAAGAGTTAAAGTTTTTTAAAAACTTATTATTAAGTCTAGATGTAACAGAGGAAATTGTAGACACAATTTCCTCATCTCTTACTGATTGGATTGATTACGATGATTATCCGGATAATTTTAATGGAGCAGAAGATTTTTATTACGCTAATTTAGAAACGCCTTATTTACCCTCCAACGATTATTTTAAAAGCATTACTGAGATCAGAAAGGTCAAAGGGGTTACTGAGGAAATTTATCAAAATTTAAAATCATATATTTGTACTCTTCCAATAGGTTTTAATGTGATTAATATAAATTCAATTTCACCTCTCAAACCAGAAATTTTAGTTGCGTTGAGTGACAATAAAATAACAAATCAAGATGCAATTAATGTGATTGAACAAAGACCTCTAGAAGGTTTTCAAGAATTAGAAGATTTTTTTAATGACGAATTCGTTAGAAAAACTTTTAATTCAAAATTCGTTAAAAAAAAATTAACAACCGAACCATTTTATTTTAATTTAAATACACAAATAAAATTCGATAACCTAGAATTTATAATGAATTCAAGATTTTTAAAGGAAAACGACACAGCAGAGATTATTTCAAGAAAAATAGGTAATTCTTTATGAGCCAGTTTATAAACATTTTTTATAATTATTATTCAAAAGAAAAAGTTTACTTTTTAATAAAAGATGGTGAGAAAAGTAAAATTGAAGAAAGCGAGGTGCAAGAATATCCTCAAGCTAAAAAAAGGATTTTTTTGATTTCTGACCTTTTTAACGCTTTCCAAATCAATCTCCCCGAGACCACTGCTTCTAATCAAAAGAAAGCTTTGCCGTTTCTTATACAAGATCAATTATTAGAAGATGTTAATAATTATTCTAAGTTTTTAAACTATGATGAAAACATCTTGATCTTCTCTAATAAAGATAATTTAAAAGATTTAATGAAAGATATAGATTTGTTCTCAACTTATTCCCTTCAACCTATAGAAGCATCATTTGAAGAAGATAAAATAATTGTCTTTGGGGATAGAGTTATCTTAGCTCTAAATAAAAAATGGTATTGGTCAGGAGCTTTAGAAACTTTTGAATCATTCTTGCCAATTTTAAAAGAACAATTTTCAAATCAAATTATTAAATGCGAAGTCATTGAAAAAATCCCTCAGTCATTAAAAGGTATAGATTTTTTAAAAACTAAAGTTCATCAAGATATTGAATCTCTTTGGATAGAAAATATGCCGATAGAAAAAAAGGATTTTAATATTTTAAGGGGCAGATTTGAGCCTAAGATCGATTGGTTGAAAAAAATTAAAGAATGGAGACTTTTTATTTATGCCGGGATAGCGGTTTATTCAATTTTTTTAATTTCATCTTTAATCCAAATCACCGCAATGTCCATTTCAAATCAAAATTATAAAAACCAACTCACCAATGTCTTTAATGAAAAATTCCCAAATGAAATTTTAAGAACAGACTTAATTTCGCAAGTTAATAATTTAGTAAATATAAATTCTTATACCAAACAAAAACTTGATTCGCTGAGTCTTTTATCAACAGAAATTTCGATAATTGAAGATATGAGCTTGATTTCAATTAATTCAGATTCAAATAATTTATCAATTGAGGTGGAGGCCGTTAGTTATGAGCAGCTTGAAAATTTGGTTAAGCTCATGGCAACTTTGGGAGTTGAAATGTCTATAGGAAGTTCAAGAAGATTTAATAATTTGCTATTAGGGGAGTTGAATATTGGAACTTATTAATACTTTTTTTAAGATTAGGTTGACTCGACTGAATCAAATTATTTTGATCAGTGCTTTTTGTTTAATGAGCTTTTATCTTTTAATTTCATTGATTTCTTTTTTGAATAATTACACTTCAAATTTAAAAAAAGAAAATGAAATTACCATCAGTAGAATAGAATTTTTATCTGCTATAAACGATCAAGAAATTGTTTCCAGAACTAATTTCTCAAATAATCTCGCTTCATCCGTGAACTCGTCAGCAATAAATAATAATTTAAATATTGATCGTTCTTTGCCATTATCCAATAACGAAATATCTATTTGGATTAACGAATCTAATTTTGTTGATTTATTTAATTGGTTAATTGAAATAAATAATAATAACGTAGAAATCACAAAAATGAATATCAGACGAGTTTCTAAGGATTCAGTTAGTGCGCAATTGACTTTTAAATCTTAACTCAATGAGGTATTTATTTTTTTCTTTAATTTTTAGTGTTTTTCTCATCGTTTTTTTAGTGACCATCAACTTGCCACTTCGAATCGTAAAGTCTGTTTTAAATGAATATTTTCCAGAAGTGACCTACAGTCAAATTGACGGGACCATTTGGTCAGGAAAAATTACTGGATTATCTTTTGCAAATGAATACCTAGGTAATTTGTCAACTGAGATTAATCAGGGCAGTTTAGAATTTAGTCTTGATGATAATGAGGTTTCGATTGAAGGGAAACTCAACATAATAAGTACTTTAATCGAGCGAAGGGTAAACCTTAGAGAACTAGATTTTGAAATAAGATATAGAAAATTTTTGCAAAGGATTCCCGTGGTTTCTAATTTAGAAGGAAAAAACGTAAATATGACCTTTGATATAAACGGGTGTTACGAAGCCTCAGGAAATTTATTTGCAAGTTTGGATAAAAGATGGCTTTTGCAACAACCAATCACTACCCAAGTAGAAGCCAGCTTAGATTGTTCAGATAAAAAAATAGTAGGAAATTTTTATAGCACTCCCAATCGAGAGATACTAAAAGGAGAGTTCACAATTGACTATGAATTAAACTATGCTCTTAAAGCTAATTCAGCCTTGGTTTCGTCACAAGCATCAACATTAAGTGCACAATCATTTAATTTTGCACCCAATGTAAAAATTGTAGGCAATCTATATGAATTTTTCTATTGAATTTCCTTCGACATTTTAAATTTTGATTCGCTTTTTTATCTAAAATTTCTTAAAATTTTAGTAATTATTTTTTTATTTAGTTTTTATCTAATTTAAAGATCTTAATTTATAATTTATGCAAAAAGAATATAAAAAGCCTTTAAGAATTTTTTTTATCTCTTCTTTTTTTCTTTTCTTGGTTAGTTGTGGCGGCGGCAGTTCGCCCAGCTCTGAAAGCTCAGGTTCATCCTTTCAATCCTATACTTGGGAAACAGCTGAACCAGAGGCAGTTGGCCTTACTTCGGATAACATAAATTCTGCCCTTAATTATGCTTTAGGCGCCGCTGACGCTAATTTTAGATTTTCACAATCAGCTATTATTGCAAAAGATGGATTAATTGTAGGTGAAGGGTACAAAGGCATTTCTACTGCGGAAAAAAATAGTATCCTGGCAGCTTCAAACACTATTACTGATGCTGAATTAGAAGCAGGATGGGGAACTCGAAATGCTGAGTCTTTGGTGCATAGCTGGTCTATGGGTAAATCGTTCACGAGCATACTTATTGGCATTGCACAAGACCAAGGGATTTTATCTATTAATGATGCAGCATCGCATTATATATATGAATGGAACAATGCAGGTGATCAGAGACAAAATATAACGATTAAAAATCTTTTAGACATGAGCTCTGGGTTGCATCAAGGATGTTACAATGCTGAGGAAGCAGACTATATAGGAAACTGTGCCGATTCACCTGGTTATCCTCAAAACGCTAGTTCTGGCGGTGATTTTGCTAGAGCCAATGATCAATTAACTGGCTGTATTAATCAAACATACAACGATGCGAAGCATGGAGCACATGACGTGACGACGCCATTTGACGAATATAATGTTTATTCAAATTGCGACACCATGATTCTTGGTGAAATTCTTTACCGAGCAAGTGGTCAGAATATCTATAGATTTGGCCAAGAAAATTTATTTAATAAATTAGGCATTACCGCATATTGGTGGAGAGACAATGTAGCCTATGGTCAGGACAATGGAAATTACGTTAGCTACGCCGGACTTGACATGACGGCAAGGGATTTTCTAAAAGTCGGTCAATTACTTTTAAACGACGGAATGTGGGAAGGCGAGCGAGTTTTGTCATCAGCATACGTTCAGCAAATAATAAATGCTACGCGACTAAACGATTACGGCTTAAAGTTTTGGAAGTATCCTCCAGGCGAAAATTTCTCTCCACCAACAACTCACATGGCAGGCATGGTAGGATTTGATGGTCAATTTGTAGTAATGGATTTTGATAATAATATCTTGATTGCCAGAAATAGCTTGTACGTGCCAAGACTTGAATTAAATTCTGAGCGAAAGATGATTGTATCAACTGTTGAAGGTGCGGAAGTAAATTTCCCTTTAACGGTTCCTACAATTTTAACAACGACTGCAGAAAATAGGTTGTTTACAAGTTTTCAAATGTTTCAAATGATTTCTTGTCTTTACGTTGCAGAAGGATGTTAATAACTGGCAGCTGCTCCTATTCCAATGGCTGCAAGTATTCCTCCAAGAAATAAGAGTGATAAAAATCCAAATCCTATTGATATGTAACCCGTAATAAGGCCGCCAAGTACCAAACCTTCTCCTCCATAAATTTCTGGTTCTTTATTAATTTTGCTTTTATGTATATGTCCAAGAACCACAGCAATTATTCCTAGAATTAAACCAAAACCAAAAAAAGTAAAGACCAAACCGCAAATTCCTAAAACAAGAGACGCGACAGCCATTCCGTTATTGTTTCCTTCCATGTTTACTCCGTGCTTATAAATTAATTATAACTAATTAAAAAGAAGCTAATCAGTTATTTTTAAGAGGTTTCCACTATTGGCAGGGAAATGGTAGTGAAAAATATAATCACTGATATTAAATAAAGGGTAAAGATGTATAATCTTTCTTCAAATTAAGATTTGCGGGCATGGTATAATGGCTATTACTTCAGCCTTCCAAGCTGACGATGCGGGTTCGATTCCCGCTGCCCGCTCCAAGACCCAATTAAATTAAAGTTAAATGATTCAACTGAAAAAAATTTATTTTATTTACGATGCTGACGGCGGTCTATGGAACGAAATTAAATATTGGATTAATAAAAATTTATTGAATAAAAGAAGTGCGTGCGAGCTATGTGACATTTCTCATAGTAAATTCTTTGTAAGATTAGAATGGTTAACATTTATCAGAGAACTAAAGAACCATTACAAAGTAAAAGTATTGCACCGCAATGAAGTCCCACAAAATATTCAAGATAAAAATTATCAATATCCATGCGTAATTGGTGAGACGGAAAATGAATTAATAGAAATCCTTAATAAGATTGCATTCAAAGATTATGGAAATCCAACAAGTGTCAAAAAATTAGAGGAACAATTCTTCCAAAAGTTAGCTATCCTTGAGTCCAATCATGAATTTGATAAGGTAAAAGAGTGAAAAGGCTCGGTATTTTATTTCTTGTCTTATTTATTGTGAGTTGTAGTGACGAATACGAAACTATTCTCGATTCTGACTATTCTCCTATACCAGAAGAAATTTCACTGAATCCAAATAAGAATGTTTTTTTTGGCGATACACATGTGCATACCGGTTATTCGTTCGATGCTTTTCTTTTAGGAACAAATCTAGATCCGCAAGCAAGTTATGAATACGCGCAAGGAAATAAGGTTTATAACGCCATCGGGGAGGAACTTCAGATTGCAAGACCGTTAGATTTTTTAGCGGTCACTGATCATGCTATTTTTTTAGGGGTCATGAAAGAATGGGCTGCAGATAATCCTAAATTTAATGCTGAACAATTCCTTAAATACAAGGGCATCAATTCAAATAAAGACTTCTACACGACTATAAAAGCGGCTGAGAGAATTAAATTATTTAGAGAAAGTTTCAGGGAGGATGTTACTCGCAGAGGAAGTTTTTTCGATATCATAAAAGCCTATATTTTTGATTATGTTCCGTTTGCCTCAAGTGGGTACGATCATGAGACTCATCTGGAAAGTTGGGAAGAAACTGTCATGGCGGCTAATAGGAATTATAAGCCTGGCCAGTTCACAACTTTTATAGGTTATGAATGGACCACTGGAACGCAAGAACCTGAAACCGCTTCTTATCATCGAAACGTAATCTTTAACTCTTACCTCGCACCCGTCAGACCATTTTCTAGATTTGATTCTTCTTATCCAGAAGATCTTTGGGACTGGATGGATAATTTGAGAAATAATGGAGTTGATTCAATTGCTATTCTTCATAATTCTAATGGCTCAAATGGCAATGCCTTTCCAAATACTTACACAGATGGAAGGCCAATTGATCAAGATTATTCTTCACAACGAATGAGAAACGAACCCATAATAGAAATAGCTCAACAAAAAGGTCAATCCGAGACGCATCCTAAGTTATCTCCTAATGATCCTTGGGCCTCTTACGCAATCTTAAACACTAGAAAAGGTAACATTCAACTTTATAGCTCACCTTCGGGAAGTTATGCCAGAGAAGCATTACAAAAAGGGTTGGCGTTAAAAAAAGAAAATAGAGGCAACCCTTATAAATTTGGGTTCATTGGATCTTCTGATGTACACAATGCCGCCCCAAGCTTTGAAGAAAAAAATAATACAGGAGCCACTCCGCTTCAAAATAATAATATTGCGTATAGAAGTTCAATTCCAATCGATACAGATGTAGCAAAACGATTAGATCAGGACACAGTTTTTCTGGAAGATGAGAGGTACTTTCTATCAAAACGAAATGCGCTAATGTCGTCTTCAGCTTTAGCAGCAGTATGGGCTGAGGCAAATACTCGCGAACATATATTTGATGGGATGAAAAAAAGAGAAACTTATGCCACGTCTGGGCCAAGAATAAAATTAAGATTTTTTGCTGGTAAAAATTTTTTAAATCCAGACGAAGAAGATGAAATTTCGTATTTATATAAAAATGCTGTTCCAATGGGTAGTTCTTTAAACTTAGTTGATGGCAAGCCAACTTTTTATGTTTGGGCGCTTCAAGACGAGATGAGTCAACCGTTACAAAGAATCCAAGTTGTTAAAGGTTGGTATGATGATAGCTACAAAAAGGAGATTGTTGAAAAGGTATTTGATATTGCTTGTTCAGACGGCTTAAGTCCGGATGAAGAAACCGGCCTTTGTCCAGACAATGGTGCAGTTGTGAATATTGAAGATTGCACAACTTCCGAGGATTTAGGAGCAAGCGAATTGAAAGTAATTTGGCAAGATGATGACTTTGAAGCAAATGTTGATACTTTTTATTACGTAAGAGTTTTAGAAAATCCATCATGTAGATGGTCTACTTGGGACGCGATAAAAAATGGGTCGGCCCCTAGACCAGATATTCCAACTGTCATTCAGGAGAGAGCTTGGTCTTCTCCAATTTGGGTTGAGCAATCATAATTTTTTAAATAAGCTATTGGAATGGATAAAATAATTAACCAAGTTGAAGCAGCATTGAAAAAAGAAAAAATATTATTTGCTTCCTACGCAATCACGAATAAAAATAATACAGTTTTATATGAACATTATGGAACACAAGATCTAACAAGAGATTTACCTCCAACCAACCAGACACGTTACCGAATTGCTTCGATGTCAAAAGCTGTGACTACTTTGGGCGCTCTTAAGCTATTTGATAGAGGGCAATTGAAACTAGATGGGCTTGCAAAAGAATATTTTCCTGAGCTTGGTGAGTTGAAAGTAGCCAAACTTGAAAATGATAAAGTTGTTTATGAAGATCTTAATTCCGACATTACTATCCATCAGCTTTTAACCCACACCTCTGGGTTTGGTTATGATTTTCATGACCCTGTTTTAAGCCACTTAGTTTTAAATGAGCAAATCTCATCTTTGACAAGTAAAGACGGATCCCAACTTAGTGCCCCATTAGTTTATCAGCCGGGAACTCGATGGGAGTACGGTATAAGTCTTGGGTGGATAGGAAAAATAATAGAGCAAATTTCTTCTAAAAATCTGAATGATTTTATTACTGACGAGGTATTTTTGCCGCTTGGCATGAACGACTCTACTTTTGATGCCGGCAAGTTTGGAAACAAAAATATAGCAGTGTTACATGCAATGGATAATGACACCTTTGTAAATGTTGATGAATTTATTGATGACTCAACTGCAGATTTTTTTTACGGTGGCGGGGGTATTTATTCAACTCCAGACGATTACTGTAAATTCATGCGACTTTTCTTAAATAATGGAGAAGTTGAAGGAAATCAGTTTATAAGTTCCAAAGCCTTGGAGTTAATGAAGACAAATCAAATTGGAGATTTAAATTATGAATTCCAACCGACTTATAATCCGAGTCTGATACATGCTCACGAGTGGTATCCTGATATTAAAAAGAAATTTACTTATGGATTTTTAACAAACTTAGAAGATATACCCGGTGGAAGAAAAGCAGGATCATTAGCTTGGTCTGGAATTTGTAATACATATTTTTGGATAGACCCAAGTTCTGGTATTGCCGGAACTGCAATGATGCAACTCTCTCCGCATTACGACAAAAGGTGTATTAATATATTAGAGGCTTTAGAAAGAGCTTCTTATTCTGAATTAGACGTATTAAATAATTGATCAGCCACATATGGATTAGTCAATCTCTCTTGTCCGAAAGTAGAGACAGGTCCATGTCCAGGAACAAAAGTAACATCATCGCCTAATGGCCAAAGTTTCGTTCTAATAGCTTTGATTAGTTCTGCATGATTGCCCTTTGGAAAATCAGTTCTTCCAATTGAACCTTGAAATAAGACGTCTCCAACGATAGCGAATTTAGATTCCTTGTTATGAAAAATAACGTGCCCAGGAGTATGGCCAGGACAATGGTAAACATCAAAATTTATCCCGTCTAACTCAAGTTGATCGCCATCTTCAAGCCATCTATCAGGTAAGAAATTTTTTGAATCAGCAAGTCCGTACATTTTTCCATGTTCTTCTAACGCAGATATTAAATATTCATCCTCCTTATGAGGGCCTTCAATCGGAACGTTATATTTTTGAGAAAGAGAAAAAGCTCCGCCGGCATGATCTAAATGACCATGGGTAATAAAAATTTTTATCAGTTTTAAATCATTTTCCTTTAAATAAGACTCTATTTTCTCTAGATCTCCACCTGGATCGGTTACAGCTGCATTGTTTGTGTCTTCATTCCAAATGATGCAAGAATTCTGCATTAAAGGTGTAACTGGTATTATTTTTGCCTTAAGATTACTCACTAGTGTATTTTACTACAAATAATGGAATTTAAGTTCATTGACACAAATGATATCACTCTCCGAGCGGCTGTCGAAGGCGAAGGCCCATTGGTTATCATGGTGCATGGCTGCCCAGAAAGCTGGTTTAGTTGGAGACGTCAAATCCCAGTGATAGCAGAAGCTGGTTATAAAGTAGTCGCCATTGATGTAAGAGGTTATGGCGGTTCTGATAAGCCTCATCCTATTGAAGAATATACCCTTAAGAAAATAAGCGATGACATTATTGGCATCATAGATTTTTTTAAAGAAGATCAAGCCATATTATTTGGTCACGATTGGGGCGGCCCCATTGTCTGGTATACCAGTTTGCTTAATGAGGATAGGATTTCTGCGGTGGCAGGTTTATCGGTTCCGTACTTTCCTCAAAGAGAGATTTCTCCTTTAGATGTTTTCGAAGTTATCTACAAGGATAAGTTTTTTTATCAACTTTATTTTCAAAAAGAAGGAGTTGCAGAGTCAGAATTCGAACCAAACTTGAGGAAGTATCTTGAATCAACTTATTTTTCAATAGACGCAAGAGGTATGAATAAGCAATTTGAAAATCCTTTAAATGCAATGACTAAAGGGCCAGATGCAAAATATTTAGACGATGTGGTTGAATTTAATTCTTATCCTGATTGGATTAACGAAGATGAAATGAATTACCTGATCAATGAATTTGAAAATAGCGGCATGCGAGGCCCTTTGAATAGATACAGAGCGCAAAGGATTGATTTTGAAGAACTAAAAGATTATCGAGATAAAAAATTAAAACAGCCTGCTGCATTAATGGTAGGCTCCCTTGATCCAGTAAACTTTTTTGTAGGCGATGGTTATAAAGATACCGCTCACTTAAAGGAAGTTTTTGATCCTGTTTATGAAAATCTGATTGCGACAGAGCTCATAAACGATGTAGGCCATTGGACACAACAAGAAGCGCCAGAAGAAGTGAATAGATTTCTTTTAGATTTTCTTAAACAGATTTAGATTCAATTTGGTCGCTAGTAGAAAACCTTTCAAGGTTCGCTTCAAATTCATGTAATCGTTTCCAAATACTTCTTAATTCTGTGATCGTAGTCCAATTGAATAAAAATAGCGCGAAACCGCTATGAACTCTATCGAAGGCATTAGAAATCTGAATAACAACGCCTAATAAAGCTGCTCCCGTGAATAAACTTGGCCCAATAATTAAGAAGGGGACAACCACCATAAATTGCCCATAACTTTCTATCCAGATATCAAAATATCCATAATGAAGATATAGTCTTTGATAATTAAACCTTATCCCGGTAAAAAGATACCAGAGGGTATCGGTTTGAGCATAATTAACCTTATCATCTTCTCCTAAAACTAAATCTTTACGAAAAGCAGCTTCGACTTTTTGATTATTGTATTCGAGTCCAGGAAGCCTATATCCAACAAACCAGGAGATAATCAGTCCTCCAATAGAAACAGATAAAGCCGTCCAAACTAAAGATCCTTCTATGTCGCTAAAAAAAGGAATAGTAACTGAGTCGCTTAAAACCCACAAAACAGGCACAAAAGCTACCAAAGTCATGATTGCTCGAACAACTTGTAAGCCCAAACTTTCTACAATTCGAGCAAACCTATTACAATCTTCTTGGATTCTCTGACTGGCGCCTTCAATTTCTTCTTCAACACTTTGCCATCTGGGAATGTAATTAAAGGTAATTGCTTGTCGCCACCTTAATCCATAAATTCTAGTAAACCATGCTGTAAAAGTTGCTAGAAGCACGTAGGGCATGGCTATGACAAGAAAACTTGGTGTACCTTCAAAGCCATTGAATAAAAAATCAGTAGAGATTAAAAAATCATAAAAAATATCTATACCTTCTTGTGGATCATCTTTGAACTCAGCTGCAATTTGTAAATGATCATAAAAGCCTCCATACCAAGAGTTTATTGCGACTGTTAGTTGAACTTGAACCCAAAGTGAGCTTATAAGCAGACCCAAACCACCATAAGCCCATAAGGCCCATTCTTTGGATGCATAAAAAGCACGTAACATAAAAATTTAAATAAAAAATTCTAAGCAGTTTAAACTATTATATTCCTATGAGAAATTCAAAAGAAAATTTTAAAAAAAAATCTAGAACTCCTTTTCAGATAAATAAAAAAAGTTTCTTTGGCGTGATGGAGATAGTTTTAAGTGAATTGAAAAATTTATTTATTTCAAAATTAAATAAAGAAATGTCCAAGGAAAAACGTGTTTTGAATTATGTTTTAAGCAATGCCCAAAAAAACGATCCAAAGAGCATACTTGAGGCTATAGACGAATGTGGTTACAAAAAGTTTTTTTTGATGAATATCGGCGACAAAAAAGGTCAAATTTTAGAAGAATATGTAAGATCAAGTCAGGCAAAAAACATACTCGAATTAGGAGTCTATTTAGGTTATTCAACTATTAGAATTGCTCGGAGTATGTCCGAGGGAGCCCATATTCACTCAATTGATGTAAATGAAAACTTTTTAGAAATCGCTAAAAAACATCTAGATTTTGCAGGTTTAGCTGAACAAGTGAGTTTTTTCCAAGGCAAGGCCTCTGAAGTTATTCCTGAATTAAATATGCAATTTGATTTTATTTTCATCGATCACTGGAAAGAAGCATATTTGCAAGACTTAAAATTATTAATTAAGCATGATTGTCTTAATGATGGTGCAGTAGTTTTTGCAGACAATATTGTACTTTTTCACTTAGAAGACTACTTAGATTTTGTAAGAACAAGTCAAAATTTTTCAAGTAAGTTTATCCCATCTTTGAGAGAATATTCTTCATCTCATCCTGATGGAATAGAAATTTCTTATTTTGTTAAATGAAGCTAAATACTTTAGATTTACATGGCATAAGACACTACGAAGTGGATTTGATGGTAGAAAACTATGTCTATTTAAATCAAGACGACATGCCTTTGAAAATCATATGTGGGAATAGTCAAAAGATGCATGCCCTAGTGAAAGTTGTTTTAGATAG
>CACAWS010000005.1 GCA_902536295.1 uncultured SAR86 cluster bacterium
TAGTTTTTTCAATCATTGGGGTAAATTATTCGATACTTTTAGGAATCATGGTTGGATTATCAGTCTTGATTCCTCTTTTTGGTGCAATTATTGTTACCGTTCCAGTTGTTGCAATTGGTTTATTTCAATATGGATTTGAAACTACTTTTTTCGTTTTTCTTATCAGTTATTTAATTATTCAGGCTCTAGACGGTAATTTTTTATTTCCTCTATTATTGGGACGAGAGGTAAATTTACATCCTGTTTTAATTATACTTGCCATTCTCATATTCGGAGGAATTTGGGGTTTTTGGGGTCTTCTATTGGCTGTGCCTATAGCAACATTTATTCGAGCAATATTAAGAGTTTGGCCTAAAAAAGAACTAGCTAGCTAATTCAATAATTGATTCTAGAACCTCTTGGGCGTGACCAGGAACTTTTACTTTTCTCCATTCCTTTATTAATTTTCCTTTTTCATCAATTAAAAAAGTGCTTCTTTCGATGCCTAAATATTTTTTGCCATACATACTTTTTTCTTTTATGACATCAAATAAATTACATAATAATTCATCAGGATCAGAAATTAATTCAAACGGGAAGTTAAATTTTTTTATGAAGCCTTCATGAGATTTAATGCTTTCTCGAGATACTCCGTAAATTTCTGTATTTAATTTTTGGAATTTTGGGTATAGATCTCTAAAGTTTTCGCCTTCAGTAGTGCACCCAGGTGTGTTATCTTTTGGATAAAAATATATAACAACTTTTTTCCCAAGAAGGTCTCTAGAATCTAAGTCCGACTTTCCGGTTACAGATACTTTAAAATTAGGAACTTTTTTATTTAATTCTGTCTTCATATTTATTCTTAAATTATTAATTAAATCTATTATAAAATAAAGTAATTAATGAAAATATCAGGCGCAATAACCGCATTAGCTACCCCAATGAAATCTGATGGAGCTTTAGATTTCTTATCTCTCGAAAATTTAATTGAATATCAAATTTCCGAAGGAATAAACGCCTTGGTTTCTGTTGGTACAACAGGAGAATCAGCGACAGTTGATGTCGATGAACACTTAGAAGTTATAAGTTGTTTCGTAAGCGTATCTAATGGAAGAATTCCTATAATTGCTGGAACAGGAGCTAACTCTACCAAAGAAGCTATTTCACTAACTGATGAAGCAAAAAAAATAGGAGCAGATGCAGCATTGTTAGTATCTCCTTATTACAATAAACCAACCCAAGAAGGATTATTTCTTCATTTTAACGAAATTGCAGAAAAAGTAGATCTTCCTCAAATTATTTATAATGTTCCTTCTAGAACCGCTTCTAACATAGATATATCAACTGTTAAGAGACTTTGTTCTCACCGAAATATAATAGGAATAAAAGATGCTACAGGTGACATGAGTGTTCTTGAAGGTTTGCAAAAAGAATGCAGATCAGAAATTGATTCAGGAAGTTTTTCTCTTTTTTCTGGAGATGATGAGACTTCTTTTGATTTTATTTCAAAAGGAGGGCATGGAACTATATCTGTGACATCAAATATTCTTCCCAATTTAGTTACCAAGATGTGTGAAGCTGCAAAAAATAATTCTTCAGAGGGAAATAAAATTAGAGATTCTTTACAAAAAATTAATAAACTTTTATTTTTAGAATCTAACCCAATTCCAGTAAAATATGCTTTAAATTTAATGGGATTAATAGATGTTGGAATTAGAATGCCTTTAACCTGGCTTGATGAAAAATTTCATTCTGAAATTCAAAATGAACTTAAACTTCTAAATTTAATTTAAATGAAAAAAATTTTAATTTTTTTAATCTTATTATCATTTGTTTCTTGTGCGTCTGATCCAGAAAAAGCTAGATCCAATAAATATTTAAACGAAAAAAATAATGAGAGTATTGAGACAATTTTAGAAAAGGAAATTGATAATGTTGTAGATTTATATCCCATACCTAAAACTAAAATACAATCTCCAGGACAAGCATATGATTTACCTTTACCGAATCAATTTTTTTCAGCTGAAAACAAAAATGAAATTAGGTTACATTCTCTTGGTGAAATTAGATGGATTTATGTTGGATTGGAACCTAGTAAGGTTTGGCCTATTATCAAAGAGTTTGTTGAAAACGATGATTCATTAATTATAGGGACTATAGATCCTAATCGAGGTATTATTGAAACTCAAAGTTTTGATTATCTAGGAGCTCCCTCAAAATTTCAGTATAAATTAGAACGAGGTCTTCAAAGGGAAAGTTCTGAATTATTTATCTCGCAATTGATTAAAGAAAAAGACAGCTGGGTTAAAATAAAATTAGATACAGAATTAATTGAAAATAATTCAAAACTTTTACTAGACTATTTTAGTAATTCCGGGCCAGTTAGCGGTACCTCTTTAGTTGCATTAAATTTAAATAACGAAGATAAAGCTTTTATGTATGAAGATGAAAAAGATGGGGAGACTAAAATTAAAGTTATGATAGGTTTTCCAAGAGCTTGGGCAGCTGTGGAAAGATCTATAAAAATTGCGGGATTAAATTTGGTTGATAAAAATAGAGATGAAGGTAAATTTTATTTATCTTGGACAGCTAATTCCTCTTTTTTTAACCGAAATGAAAATGATAGAGTTATTCAAGTGATAATAAAAAAAATTGAGGAAAATATTTCAATAATTTCCGTTTTTATGGAAAATAAAGATTCAGAAATTTCTAAAGAAATCATTTCACAAATAAATCAAGCGCTCACATAAAAAATGTTAGAAAAAAAAGAGCTACTAAAAACAGGAAAAGCAAAATCTCTTTATTTAACTGATGACCCATTGAAGTTAATAATGGAATACAAAGACGACACGTCTGCTTTTGATGGAAAAAAAATCGAACAAATAGCTGGAAAGGGAACCGTGAACAATAGGTTCAATAGTCACATAATGGATCATTTAAAAAATAACGACGTTCCAAATCATCACTTAGAAGTATCAAATCCTAATGAAAGTATTGTGATGTCATTAGATATGTTTCCTATTGAATGTGTCGTAAGGAATTTTGCTGCAGGAAGTATTTGTAAAAGATTAGGTTTAGAAGAGGGTATGAAAATGGAACCGCCTATTTTTGAATTTTTCTATAAAGATGACGATTTGGGCGATCCATTGATTAATGATTGCCATATTACAGCTTTTGGATGGGCCAAAGAAAATGATATTGAAATTATGAAAGATCTTACATTAAAGACAAATTCAATTTTAGTATCATTATTTGACGCTGCTGATCTAATATTAGTTGATTTCAAAATTGAATTTGGATTATCAGATGGAAAAATTTTTCTTGGAGATGAATTTACTCCAGATGGTTGTAGGGTATGGGATAAAGAGACTAAAAAGAAGCTTGACAAAGACAGATTTAGATTAGGACTTGGAGACGTTGTCGAATCTTATCAGGAAATCGCACATAGGTTAGGAATAGACCTAACTTAAACTTTCATTAATTATTTCTAAAGCTTTTTCTCCAGGACAAAGTTCATCTTGCTTTAGCTGATTGAGAGGTGTTTTTGTAAGGTTTAATGTTTCGTGTAAATCTTCAGAAGATTCGTCAAAATAAAGTAAACCAGTAAGTAGTTTTCCTTCCTCACTCTTTTCACGAATATAATTTAAGGAATTACCAGGATTAGTTGGATCAAATTTTGAATTTACTTTTTCTAAAGCAATTTTCGAGCCATCATGAAGATTTACCTCAACCGAAGAACCCGATTTATATGATGTAGTAATTTCTTCTCCAAGAGGAACGAAATCGGTCTTACCAACTGCCTCATTATGATTTCTAATGTAATCATAACTTTTCGTTGAAGAATCATGGTTATTAAAAGTTACACAGGGACTGATAATATCTAGTAAAGCAAAACCCTTATGTTGAATCGCACCTTTAATAAGAGGAATAAGTTGATCTCTATCTCCTGAAAAACTTCTTGCAACGTAACTGGCACCTAATTGGATTGCCATAGATGCTAAATCTATAGGCTTGAATAAATTATCTTCCCCGTATTTATTTTTAGACTCTAAGTCGTTTGTAGCAGAAAATTGGCCTTTTGTGAGTCCATAGGTGCCATTGTTTTCGACAAAATAAACCATATTAATTTGCCTTCTTATGGCATGGATAAACTGACCAATACCAATTGATGCACTATCACCATCTCCAGAAATACCAAGATAAAGCAAATCGCCGTTAGCACAATTTGCACCTGTAGCAACTGAAGGCATTCTTCCATGAACTGAATTAAATCCATGAGATTGATTTAAAAAATAAGCAGGTGCTTTGGAGGAACAGCCAATACCAGAAAGTTTTGCCACTTTATAAGCTTCAATATTTAATTGGAAACATGCCTCAATTATGCAAGCACTTATTGAATCATGACCACAACCAGCACATAAAGTTGATATAGCTCCTTCATAATCTCTTCTAGTAAGTCCAAGTTTATTTTTTTCAAGTCTAGGGTGATGATTTATTGGTTTTATGTAAGACATTATTAACGCTCTTTAATATTTTTGTGAGATTTATAATTAACTTCTCGCTCAGAAATTTTGTTTACAATGTAAGCAGCCTCGATAGGATCGCCTGTAAAGTGAACAAGAGGCCTTAAAACTTCTGCTGAAATTCCTCCTTCTGCCATAATCAATGTTCTCATTTGACTATCTCTATTCTGTTCAACAACATAAATTCGGTCATGACTTGCAATAAACTCCCAGACATCAAGATTAAAAGGAAAGGATCTGATTTGCATTAAATCAACATTAATATTTTTAGTCCTTAAAATATCTTTCGCTTCTAGAACTGCCGGTTTAGAGCTTCCATAGAAGATAATTCCGCAGCTATCCTCACCATTTATCTCTATTAACGGTTCAGGAACAAGTTCAGAAGCAGTTCTAAATTTTCTCATAAGTCTCATCAAAGTTTCAGCATTTATATTTCCATCTTCAGTGTATCTAGCATATTCATCATGAGATGTACCTCTAGTAAAGTAAGCTCCTTTTTCAGGATGGGTTCCAGGATAAGTTCGGTAACAAATGCCATCATTATCAGAATCTAAATATCTTCCGTAAGATTCTAATTTTTCTAAATCTTCATAATCTAGCACTTTTCCTCTGTTATAAGAGATGGAATCGTCCCAATCAAATTTTTCGCAAACCCAATCATTCATTCCCATATCTAAATCGCTAACGACAAAAACGGGAGTCTGAAGTTGATCAGCTAAATCAAAAGCTTTTGCTGAAAAATCAAAACAATCTTTAGGATCTGCTGGAAAGAGTAAAACGTGTTTGGTATCTCCATGAGAAGCATAAGCACATGCTAAAACATCTGATTGTTGTGTCCTTGTTGGCATTCCTGTGGAAGGACCTCCCCGTTGAACATTGAAAATTACAAGGGGAATTTCAGCAAAATAGGCTAATCCTAAAAATTCACTCATTAATGAAATACCCGGACCACTGGTAGCGGTAAAAGCCCTGGCTCCATTCCAATTCGCTCCAATAGCCATTCCTACAGCTGCTAGTTCATCTTCAGCTTGGACACTTGCGTAAAGATTTTTTCCACTTTTCTCGTCAACTCTATATTTTTTTGCGTACTTTTCGTAACCTTCAGCCAACGAAGTAGAAGGCGTGATAGGATACCAAGAACAAAATGTAGCCCCGCCATAAACGGCACCTAGACCTGCAGCTTCATTTCCAGAGATCAGAATCTTATTTTCTAAAAGATTTCTTCTAGATAATTTTATTCCAATTGGATAATCAAGATTGTCTAAAACATAATCTCTACCTAAATTTAAAGCTTTTATATTAGGCTCAATCAAAGAAGGTTTATTTGCAAATTGTTCTGAAATAATTTTTTCTAAAACCTCATATTCAATCTCCATCAAAGCAGATAAAGCTCCAACGTAGGCTATGTTTTTAAAAAGCGCTCTTTGTTTAGGATTCTTGAATGAATCAACACAAAGTTGAGTTAAAGGTATTTCGATAATATTAATATCAGATCTGTTGAAATTTCTTTTCCAAGTAGAATCATAAAGCAGATAACCTCCTTCAGAAATTTCATCTATATCTTTCGAATAACTCTGAGGGTTCATAGCGACGGCAATATCAACTCCTCCTCTTTGACCTAAATAACCCTTTTCGCTTACTCTTACTTCAAACCAAGTAGGTAAACCTTGAATATTTGAAGGAAAAATATTTTTTGGACTTACAGGAATACCCATTCTAAAAATTGCTTTTGCAAACATTTGATTAGCACTAGCCGAACCAGTTCCATTGACATTTGCAAATTTAATTACAAAATCGTTGACTGATTCAATAGATTGAAAGGATTTGGGCTCAAGCATTAGGCAACTTCTTTTACTTTGATTTTGTTATTAAGAGTATGGCCCTCTATATATTTGTGTTTTTTCATATCCCAAGCTCCGGTAGGACATCTTTCAGCACAAAGTCCACAGTGAACACACATGTCTTCATCCTTAACCATTCTCCTCTTGGTTTTTAACTCACCTGAGACATATAGACTTTGATCTAAATTAAGAGCTGGAACTCTAAGTTTTCCTCTGATCTCTTGCTCGGTATCATTATCAATGAAATTAATACAATCAGTAGGACAAATATCTACACAAGCATCGCATTCAATACATAAATCCTCTTCAAAAACAGTTTGCATATCGCAATTTAGACATCTTTGGGCTTCTTCTAAGGCTAGTTTTTCATCAAAGCCTAGTTCTACTTCCATTTTTAAGTCATCTAAAGCTTTTGATAGATCAGCATGAGGAACTTCAAACCTTTTTGCTTGAGATATATCGTTATCATAAGACCATTCATGTATCCCCATTTTTTGACTTACTAAATTTGTGATTGGGTCAGGTCTATTGTTTAAGTCTACATTTGAACAAAAATTATCAATAGAAATCGCTGCTTGATGGCCATGAGATACTGCCCATATTATATTTTCAGGACCCCAGGCTGCATCACCTCCAAAAAAAACTTTAGGATGGGAAGATTGCATAGTAGTTTTATCTACGACAGGCATATCCCACTCTCCAAACTCAATTCCAATATCTTTTCTGATCCAAGGGAATGCATTATCTTGACCTATGGCGAGCAGAACGTCGTCGCATTCATATATAACTTCTTCTCCGCTTGGAACAAGTTTTGAGGAGCCATCAATGTCTTTCATAACCATTTTATCGAATTTCATTCCGCACAGTTTTCCTTTTTCATCTAAAATAAATTCTTTAGGACTTGTGTTGTCGAGAATCGGAATACCTTCATCCATAGCCTCTTCAATTTCCCAATCTGACGCTTTCATTCTATTAAAAGGACTTCTAACCGTCACTTTCACGTCTTTTGCCCCGAGTCTGACAGCTGAGCGACAACAATCCATTGCAGTATTACCTCCGCCAATTACTAGAACTTTTTTACCGATCTCTTTGGTATGTTCAAAAGCAATACTCGTTAGCCAATCAATACCAATATGAATATTGTCTTTTGCTTCTTTTCTACCAGGAAGGTCTAAATCTTTACCTTTAGGAGCTCCAGAACCTATAAAAACCGCATCAAAATCATTTATTAAAGGCTCTAGGTCTTGAATATATGAATTTGTTTTTAAGTCGGCTCCCATTTTTATAATCCTATAAACCTCTTCATCTAGAACAGATTCTGGAAGGCGAAAGGAGGGTATATTAGTTCTCATTAAACCCCCAGGTTTAGAGTCTTTTTCAAAAATTGTACAATCGTATCCCAAAGGAAGCAGATCTCTTGCGACAGTTAATGAGGCTGGACCGGCCCCAATCATTGCAATCTTCTTCCCATTTTTAAGTTTAGGAGTTTCAGGAATTAAGTCCTCTATATTTCCCTTGTTATCGTAAGTAACTCTTTTAAGCCTACAAATTGCGACAGGTTTATCATGAGTTCTAGTTCTTCTGCAGGCTGGTTCGCAAGGTCTATCGCAAGTCCTTCCCAAAATTCCAGGAAAAACATTGGATTCCCAATTAAGCATGTAAGCATCTGTATATTTTTTCTGTGCTATCAATCTGATATATTCAGGAACATTTGTGTGAGCAGGACAAGCGTACTGACAATCTACTACTTTATGAAAATACTGAGGATCTGTTATGTCTGTCTTTTTAAGAAAATCTTTAGTAGATTTGTCTTCAACATTTAGACCAAGAAACTTTGATTTCAGGTCTGAAACAATACTATCTCTGACTAATAAAGCTTTATCTAAATCTTTTTCACCTGTACTTTGTCTTAAATCAAAGCCAAACTGTTCTCTGAATTTTGAAGGTACAGCAACTTTTACCCACCATATGCTGTTCCTTTTGAATAAATACTTTTTATCCATGATCTTCTGAATTATTCGATGTGTACCTTTATTAGCAGATTTTTTTATTGATTATATACTTAAAAATCCCTTTAAATCAACAGATTTATAGTTGACTAGAATAATTGTTTGATAATAGTTATAAAAATTTACTGTACCTTAATTCAATGTTATAATAAGGTTATTATTTTAATTGTTATTAGTGTACCTTAACTTGTATTTAACATTTTAAACAACATAATAAACACATGAAACCTCTGTATTTCGATTACGCATCTACAACACCCGTTGATACTAGGGTTATAGATAAAATGAAAGATTGTCTTTCTTTAGACGGTAACTTTGGTAACCCCGGTTCTAGATCTCATGCATTTGGTTGGCAAGCAGAAGAACTTGTTGAAGAAGCTAGATTTAATGTTTCCAATCTTTTGAACTGTGATCCAAGGGAAATTATTTGGACATCTGGAGCGACTGAATCCGATAATTTAGCTATTAAAGGAGCAGCTAATTTTTACAAAGAAAAAGGAAAACATATTATTACTTCAAAAATTGAACATAAAGCTGTCCTTGATACTTGTAGACAATTAGAAAGTGAAGGTTTTGAAATAACTTATTTAGATCCAGATGAAAACGGATCAATTTCGATCAAAGCTCTTCAAGATAACATTAGAAAAGACACCACACTAGTTTCTTTAATGCATATCAATAATGAAATTGGTGTTATCAACGACATTGAAAAAATAGGTGATTTATGTAGAGAAAACGGAGTAATTTTCCACGTGGATGCTGCCCAAAGTGCTGGAAAAATTAATATAGATTTATCTAGTTTAAAAGTTGATTTGATGTCTTTCTCAGCTCATAAAATTTACGGTCCAAAGGGTATAGGAGCTTTGTACGTAAGAAGAAGACCAAGAATTAGATTACAACCCCTTTTTCACGGCGGTGGTCAAGAAAGAGGTATTAGGGCGGGAACTTTACCTACGCACCAGATTGTTGGAATGGGCGAAGCTTTCAAAATAGCTATGAATGAAATGGTTGATGATCACGAAAAAATATCATCTCACAGGGACACTTTATGGAAAGGCCTTAACGGTATGGAAGAAATATATGTCAATGGATCAGTTGAAACAGGTTATCCTGGTATTTTTAACCTCTCTTTTAATTATGTTGAGGGAGAATCTTTAATAATGGCTTTAAAAAATATTGCAGTTTCTTCTGGTTCGGCTTGTACTTCTGCCAGTCTCGAACCTTCTTATGTGTTAAGGGCGCTTGGAAGACCTGATGAGCTCGCTCATAGTTCAATCAGATTTTCATTTGGGAGATTTACGACTGAAGATGAAGTAAATTCAACAGTAGAATTAGTTAAAGATTCTGTTTCACAATTGAGAGAAATTTCTCCTTTATGGGAAATGTATCAAGATGGCGTAGATTTAGATAAAATAGAGTGGGCATGAACAAGTTATTATGGTGAGGTAAATATGGCTTATTCACAAAAAGTAATAGATAAGTTTGAAAAAACTTTAAAGAATCCAGAGGAAGCAAGCGTTGGACGTTGGAAACCTGGAGATAAGGATTTCCATAGAGTAGGTACCGGAATAGTAGGCGCGCCTGCTTGTGGAGATGTAATGAAATTACAAATCAAATGTGAAAACGTAGATAATAAAAATGTAATAGTCGATGCAAAATTTAAAACTTATGGATGCGGCTCCGCTATAGCATCCAGTGGCCAATTAATAGATATGCTAAAGGGCAAGACTATTGAAGAAGCTCAACAAATTTCTAATCAAGAAATTGTAGATATTTTAGAACTACCGGCAATTAAAATTCATTGTAGCGTTCTTGCTGAAGAAGCAATCCACAGAGCTATAGATGACTTTAAAAGTCGAAGAAATAATGATTAATGCCCAAAATAAAAATTTTACCTCATGAAGAACTCTGCCCTAATGGTGCCGAAATTGAAGCAACTGTGGGCAAATCCGTTTGTGAAAATCTATTAAATAGTTCAATAGACATAGAGCACGCATGTGAGCTCTCATGTGCTTGTACTACTTGTCATGTAATATTTAGAGAAGGGTTTGACTCCCTAAATGAATCGACTGATGACGAAGAGGATCTTCTAGACAAGGCCTGGGGATTAGAGCCTAAATCACGACTAAGTTGCCAAACCATAGTAGATGAACATGATCTTACTATTGAAATTCCCAAATATACAATTAATATGGTTTCTGAAAATCATCCAAAAAAAGAAAATAAAAACTCAGATATGGAAAAAACTTTAACAAAAAAAGATTTTAGTTTATCAGATAGCGCTTTAAGTCATATTTCTAGCCTTCTAAAACAAAATAATTCTTCAGGAGTTCGAGTTAGCGTTAAAACATCTGGGTGCTCAGGTTATGCTTACGATCTTTCCTATGTAGAAATAGCTGAAAAAGATGATTATGTTTTAAATATTGAAGATGTAAATTTATATATTAGTAAAGAAAGTTTTATTTTTCTAAAAGGAACTAAAATTGATTATGTGAAAAAGGGTCTAAATTCAGAATTAATTTTTATTAATCCAAATATCTCTGCCAAATGTGGATGCGGAGAAAGCTTCAGCGTAGATCAGAATTTATTTCAACAAGCTTAATAAATATTAAATTTTATGAAGTGGATTGATACATATGAAATAGTAGATGCTTTGTTAGAGTATCATCCGGAGATTAACCCAGAGAAAATATTATTTACTGATCTTATGAATTTAGTTTTAAATTTAAAAGGCTTTGACGACGAATTGGAAAAATGTAACGAAAGAATACTCGAGGCTATTCAGGCTCTATGGATAGAAGAATTGGATTAAGTAATGGAAAGAACACTTTGTATAATTAAACCAGACGCGGTAAAAAATGGTTTCGTTGAAGAGATAAACAACTTGATTATTGAGAATGGTTTACAAATTTTAAAGTCAAAAAGAACAAAGATCTCCGCTGAAATAGCGGAAGAATTTTATTCCGAGCATTCAGAAAAACCATTTTTCACAGAACTTGTTGAGTTTATGACTTCTGACTACTCAGTAGTTCAAGTTCTGCAGGGCTATAATGCAGTTATTAATTACAGAAATTTAATGGGCGCGACAAACCCTAACGAAGCTGATGAAGGGACTTTGAGAGCAAAATTCGCTGAATCTCTTTCTAAAAATGCAGTTCATGGTTCTGATTCTCTTGATTCTGCTCAAAGAGAAATTGATATAATGTTGAAAATCTTTGACTAATTATGAAACGCGCCTGGATATCTAACTTAAAACAAGTTAGAAATTCAAAAAACTTATCTTTAGAGTATTGTTCAAATTCAATAAACGTTCCCATAGAATTTTTAATAAATTTAGAAAAAGGAAAATTTAGGAAACTTCCACCAGCAATTTACACAAAACATCATATAAAAAATTATTTTTATTATTTAAATCTTGACCCAGAAGAATGTTTATTAGATTACGAAGATTACTTATTTAAGAATTCTAGAAAAAAAAATAAAAAAACAGAAAAAATTGAAAAAAAAAGATTAGAAAAAAAACGAAATACTTATTCAATTTATTTATTGGTTTTTGTTTTTACTCTAACAGCTGTTTACTTTTTTTCTTCAAAAAACAAAACAACAAATAATTCTCTTAATATTAATGATATTGAAATTTCGACTGATTCAAATTTTACTAATGAAGAAAATTTTTTAATTGAAAACAAAGTTTTGACAGATGATACAAAAGTAAATGGTATAAAAATTGAAGAAGATGTTGATTCAATAGAAAATCCTTTCATTTTAGATTTCCCATTAAAAATAAACATAGAGGTAATTGGAGAAAGTTGGATAATTTTAGAAGATGCAAACGAAATGAAACTCTATGAATTAATGCAAACAGGAGCTTATGAATTAATCGGAAATCCTCCTTTCAAAGTAAATATAGGATATTCTCCCGCGGTTAAAATGTCGATTAACAATAAAGAGATAGATCTTAAGAAATTTATAAATAAATCATCAAATTCTGCAGCTTTCTATACAATAGACGGAGAAAATATTGAAAAAATTGACGATAAATAGAAGACTGTCAAAAAAAATAAATGTCGGATCTGTTGAAGTAGGTGGCGATTCACCCATTTCTGTCCAAAGCATGACAAACACTAACACAGAAGATGTCAAGGCAACTGTCAGCCAAATTCATCGTCTTGAAGCAGCTGGAGCTGATATTATTAGAGTTTCTACTCCAACACAAAAATCTGTTGAAGCTTTTAAAAAAATTAAGCAATTTACAAACGTTCCATTAGTTGCCGATATTCATTTCGATTATAAGATTGCTCTTGAGGTTGCTAAAGCTGGAGCTGATTGTCTTAGAATTAATCCAGGAAATATAGGTTCTGAAGATAAAGTTAATAGAGTTATTAATTCTGCAATAGAACACAATATTCCCATCAGAATAGGCGTCAATGCAGGCTCATTGGAAAAGAAACTCCAAAAAAAATATAGTGAACCTTGTCCTGAAGCTTTAGTAGAGTCAGCTATGAATCATGTTGAAATTTTACAGAAAAAGAATTTTGATAATTTTAAACTCAGTATCAAAGCTTCAGATATAGATTTAATGACTGAAAGTTACAGGCTTGTAGCAAAAGAAATTCCCCAACCTCTTCATTTAGGACTTACCGAAGCTGGCGGTTTTAGATCAGGAACAGTGAAATCAACTATTGCGATTAGTCAATTATTAAAGGAAGGTATAGGCGATACAATTAGAGTTTCTCTTGCATCCGATCCAGTTGATGAGGTTAAGGTCGGATTTGATATTTTAAAATCTCTTAAGTTAAGAAAAAAAGGTATTAATTTTATTGCTTGTCCGAGTTGTTCGAGACAAAATTTCGACGTTATTAAAACTATGAATGAACTAGAAAAAAGATTAGATGACATTAAAGAAAGTATTGATGTAGCAATAATAGGATGTTACGTGAACGGCCCCGGTGAATCTAAAGCTGTTCACGTAGGACTAACCGGAGCGAGCCCTAAGAGTTTGATTTATATTGATGGATTGCCTGATGAAAAAATAAATAATGAGGATATAGTTGATCAGATTGAAAAAAAAGTTAGATTCAAAGTTAAAGAACTGGCTTCTAATAAAGAAAAATTAATAGCAAGTTCATAAAATGAAAAAATTTCAAAAAATTAGAGGGATGCACCAAGTTGATCCCAATGATTCTGAAATTTGGAGCACAATAGCAAAAAAGATAATTCAAATTTTTGAATCATATTCATATAAGGAAATTAGACTACCTATTATCGAAAGTACTGATTTATTTTTGAGGTCAGTTGGGGAGGAGACAGACATCGTTAACAAGGAGATGTTTACATTTGAGAGTAAGAGTGGGAAATCCCTGTCATTAAGGCCTGAAGGAACAGCAAGCTGTCTTAGAGCTTCAATTGAAATGGGTTTAACTGATATGGGGCCTAGTAGGCT
Organism: uncultured SAR86 cluster bacterium; assembly: GCA_902536295.1. Classification (GTDB taxonomy): domain Bacteria; phylum Pseudomonadota; class Gammaproteobacteria; order Magnimaribacterales; family AG-339-G14; genus AG-339-G14. The sequence continues at coordinate 13,796 of CACAWS010000005.1, forward strand.
TTTTTATCATGGACCTATGTATAGATATGAAAGGCCTCAAAAAGGAAGAAGTAGAGAATTTTATCAATTGAGCGTTGAAGCTTATGGATTTGACAACATAAATATAGAAGTTGAAATGATCGAAATGTCTTTTAAGATTTTTTCTTTGCTTAAATTGAGAAATTTTGGTTTAGAAATTAATTCTTTAGGTTCAGATGAAACTCAAAAAAAATTTTCTAAAGCTCTTAAAGACTATCTCTACCCTTTAAAACTTGAACTAGACGAAGATAGTCAAAACAGATTGAATTCTAATGTTTTAAGAATATTAGACTCCAAAAATTCTACAACACAAGATATTTTAAAAAATGCACCAAAAATCTCAGATTTTTATGATAATGAAAGCGTTAACAGATTTGATCAGCTGCAATCAAAACTTGTAGAAATGAAAATTCCGTTTTCTATTAATAAAAATTTGGTAAGAGGCTTGGATTACTATAATGATTTAGTTTTTGAGTGGAAATCAGACGAGCTGGGCAGTCAAAATACTTTTTGCGCAGGCGGAAGGTACGATTCATTGTCAAAAAATTTAGGAGGTAGAAATATATCTGCTACGGGTTTCTCAATTGGTTTAGATAGATTGTTATTTTCTCTAAATAAAAATAAAGAGCATAAATTTAAAAAAAGATTGATTGTTATAATTTTAGAAAACAGTCTATTTCTTGAAGGAATGAAAATTTCAGAAAAAATAAGAAACGAATTTAAAAATTTAGCTGTAAGATACGATGGTCAAAAATCAAACCTTAAGTCTCAATTGAAAAAAGCTGTAAAAGAAGGGTATGACTTTGCAATAATATTGGGAAGCCAAGAAGTTAAAAAGGGTATTTTTTCATTTAAAAATTTAAAATTGGCTGATAACCAATTATCTTTATCAGAAGAAGAAATCATTAAGACAATTAAAGATTATATTTAAAATGGATAGTTTGAACATGGAAAAATTATTTGAGTTCTTAAAGAAAAATTTCCTGTCTCTTTTTTTGGGAATAATTCTTATAGTTTCTTCTCTAATTTTTTACGTTATTTATTCAACAAATCAAAAAAATAAAACTTATGCATCTCAAGAATTGTACGAAAGATATCTTAATAAATTTTCAACTTATGATGCTTCAGAATTAAACAATTTAGAAATTAAACTAAATGAATTAAAAAATAATAACCCCAATTCTATTTATTACTATTTAGCTAACTTTTATCAAGTAAAAGTTTATTTTGAAAATGATGAAGAACTTAAAGCTTTAGACCTTATGCAAGAATTAAATTTGACCCTAGAGGGTGAAAATTCTAAAAAGTATTTTTTAAGAGATCTTTCAAGAATAAGACTTGCTTCTATTTTTATAGATTTTGAAAGAACTGAGGAGGCTAGAGAAATACTTGAAAAAAGTTTTAGTTTTTATGAGGCTTTAAGACTAGAGAAATTAGGAGATTTAGAAAAATCTATTTTTAATTATAAGATGGCACAAAATTATTATGAAATGGCTATTCAAGAGTCTGATAATCAAACTCAAATTAATATGTTGAATTTTAAACTCTCTAGTTTAGCTTCCGCTTCAAATGAAAATTAATTTAATAAAAGCTTCTGTTATTATTTTTTTAAGCTTGTTTATGATTGGTTGCCAATCCGACAAAGTAATTGTAGAACAGCCAGCTGAATTGGTTAAAATCAACTCTCAAGTAAAAATTGATAATACTTGGTCAAAAAAGATTTTTTCTGACATACCGACCGGAAAAACAGATCTTGTAGTAGATTCAGATGGAATTTTTACATTTTCTTCAGCAGGATTAGTTTTCTCATACTTTTCAAATGGAAAGCTGAATTGGGAAAATGATCTAAATTTTAGCTTGTCTTCTGGAGTTGGGAAAGGATTCGGTTCTCTCTTTGTGACATCAATTGATGGAGATATTTTTTCTTTAGATATCAATAATGGAAATTTAAATTGGTCTTCTAAAATTGGAGGTGAAAGTTTGTCAGTACCGAGTTCTAATGGAGATATAGTAGCGGTGCAAACTTCAAATGGAAAAATAACAGCTATCAACCTTAAAGATGGAAAATTTAGATGGGAATATATATCTGTTTTACCTAGTTTGAGCTTAAGAGGTACGAGTTCTCCCATATTTGATGATGGAAATTTATACGTTGGATTTGCAAATGGTAATTTAGCAAAAATAGAACCTAGATCTGGAGTTATTCAGTGGGAAATTCCAGTTACAATTTCTAAAGGTTCCTCTGAAATTGAAAGAATAATTGACATAGATTCAAAACCCTTAGTTTCTTCAGGTTTAGCATTTGCAACAAGTTATCAAGGCGATGTATCGGCAATAAATTCTTTAAATGGTCGAGTAATCTGGAGAAATAATTTTTCATCGACAAAAGATATTTTAGAAATTGAAAGAAATATCTATCTTGTCGATGAGGACAGTGAAGTTCAAGCTTTCTCTGGTCTAACGGGAATAAGTCTTTGGAGAATAAAAGACTATAGGCTCAGAAATTTAACAAGTCCACAGAGATTAAATAATTACATTATTGTGGGAGATTTTGAGGGATATTTACATTTTTTGGATACAAGCTCAGGTTCAACTATTGGAAGATATAGAGTAAGCAGATCGGGAATCCTTTCTTTGAAAACATATAAAAATTCTATTGTATGTCTAGACACATCAGGAAGATTAACTTACCTTGAGGTTAAATAGGTGAAAGTCAATCATGGGACCATTAATTGCAATCATTGGAAGACCTAATGTTGGGAAATCTACATTATTCAACTCGCTAATTGGTCAAAATCTATCTTTAGTTGCAGATTTTCCTGGATTAACAAGAGATAGAAAATATGGCTCTGGAAATGTCGATGAGTTTTCTTATATCTTTATTGATACCGCAGGCATTACTGAAACGGATAATGAATTTGAAAATCAAGTCCTTAAAGAAACTCACAAAGCTATAGAAGAGGCTGACGGTTTTTTATTTCTGGTTGATGCGACGACTTCCTTAACCTCTCTTGATCTTGAAATAAATTCAATTTTAAGAAAATCAGGAAAAAAATATATTCTATGTATTAATAAATCAGATAAAAAAGAATCCAGAGATAATCTTGAAGATTTTTATGATATAGGAGTTCATATCAAAGAAACAATTTCTGCAAAAAATAAAAATGGATTAAAAAATTTAAGAAAGAAAATCTTAGAAACTTTTCCTTCTAACGAAACTATAAAAGAACAAAAACCTACACGAAACGATGTAAAAAAAATTGGTATTTTAGGTAAGCCTAATGCAGGTAAATCAACATTTTTTAATAAAATTGTAAAAGATGAAAGAACTATAGTTTCAAAAATTGCAGGCACTACTATTGATTCAATTTCTGAAGAGATAAATTTTAAAAATGAATTGATACTAATTACAGACACAGCCGGACTAAGAAAAAAAGGAAAAATAAAAATAAAAAACGAAATTTTCTCTTCGCAAAAATCTATAAATGCTATAAGAACCTCTGATGGAGTGATATTTCTTATTGATGGAAAAGAATCAATAACAGATCAAGACTTGCATCTGCTGTCTTTAATAATTTCATCTGGAAAACCTTTAGTAATTGGAATTAATAAATCTGAATCATTAAGTGCTTACGAAAAATCAAATCTTAAGAGAAATATAAATAAAAAATTAAGTTTCATTAGTCACATTGATGTTAATTATATTTCTGCTTTACAGGGTGTTGGTACTGCTAGTTTATTGACCAAATTATTAAAGTTAGTTGATAGAAGTAAAATTGAATTTAAATCACAAGAATTAAACAAAATTGTACTTGAAGCCCAAAAACTCAACCCGCCAAAGATGCAGGGTAGATTTAGGCCTAAAATTAAATTTGTTAATTTAGGTAACGTAACACCCCCCACATTTATTTTTCACGGTAATAAGCTCGAAAAACTGGATAAAAACTATAAAAAATTTCTTGAAAATTATTTAAGAAAAAATTTAAAACTAAAAGGAATACCTATTCAATTAATATTTAAGTCTAACAAAAATCCATTTCATGAAAAAAAGAATAAACTTACAAAAAGGCAATATGCTAAGAGAAAAAGAGTAAGAAGCCATTGATACCTCCAAACAACTTAATATAATGCTCAAAACTGCATAAAACTAATGTCTAAATCGCCTCTTTTTTTAAATCTACTTAAAATTAGGTTGCCTATAACTGCTAAAGCATCAATTACTCACAGAATTTCAGCAGTAGGTGTATTTTTTTTAATTTTCCCTTTTATGGGCGCTTTATTAATCGCCACAAGTTCTCCAGAAGGATTCCTTTTCATTGAAAATTTAGGCAGTTTATTCCTTATTAAAATTCTATTAAATTTATTTGTAGCAGGTCTAACTTATCACTATATCGCTGGGATCAGACATTTGATAATGGATTTTGGTTATTGGGAGACTTTAAAGGCTGGATCAATAAGCGCTTATGGCGTTTTTATCTTTAGTGGAATCTTAATTATTTACTTTTCAACTTTCATATGGTGACGAAACTTTACACTCTTAAGAGAACAGGTGTTTTTGATTACCTGATGGTAAGAGTGTCCGCTGTTATACAAGCGGTATATTTTTCAGTTATAACCTATTATTGGTTAATGTATATGCCTGTAAATTACACTCAGTTGATAGGTTTTTTTGATATCCTACTAGTGAAAATAGGTACTTTGATAGTTTTGTTGTCTATTTCTTATCATTCAATTCAAGGTATTCACCACATTGTGGAAGATTATCTAACTGAAGCTAGAGTAGGAAACGCTGCAAGATTTCTAAAAAACTCTGTTTTGGCTTTTAGCTATTTACAGATTTTAGGCGCTCTCATTTGTACTGCTTTCATTATTGTTTAGGAATTTATTATGGCTATGAATGGAAAGGGATATTTGGATGCTTCAAACCTTCCAGTAAAGGAATTTGACGGAATTATTGTCGGCGGTGGCGGATCGGGACTTATGGCAGGTCTTCAACTTGCTCAATCTGGTATGAATACCGCAGTAGTTTCGAAAGTATTTCCTACAAGATCTCACACTGTATCTGCTCAAGGCGGAATAACTTGTGCAATAGCTAGTGCAGACCCAAATGATGACTGGAGATGGCATATGTACGATACAGTTAAAGGGTCAGATTTTATTGGCGACCAAGATTCAATTGAATACATGTGTCAGGAAGGTCCAGCTACTGTCTTCGAACTTGAGAACATGGGGTTACCTTTTTCTAGAACTGAAGAGGGCAAAATTTATCAAAGAGCTTTTGGAGGGCAATCAAAAGATTACGGTAAAGGAGGTCAAGCAGAAAGAACTTGTGCTGCTGCCGATAGAACCGGTCATGCTTTATTACATACTCTTTATCAAGCAAATATTAAAGCTGGTACAAATTTTTTAAGTGAGTGGTTTGCTGTAGATTTAGTTCTAAATGATTCAAATCAAGTCACTGGTGTTATTGCTTTCGAAATTGAATCAGGGGAAGCATATTTTTTAAAGGCCAAGGCTACTGTACTTGCGACCGGCGGAGCAGGAAGAATTTATAAATCTACTACAAATGCTCTTATCAATACTGGCGACGGAACCGGTATGGCGTTAAGAGCTGGATTAGCAGTTCAGGATATGGAAATGTGGCAGTTTCATCCAACAGGTATCCATGGTGCGGGCACATTAGTAACAGAGGGTTGCAGAGGTGAAGGTGGATATTTAATTAATAAAGATGGTGAAAGATTCATGGAGCGTTATGCTCCTAATGCCAAAGATCTTGCCAGCAGAGATGTCGTAGCAAGAGCCATGATGCTTGAAATTATTGAAGGCAGAGGATGCGGACCTGATAAAGACCATTGTTTTTTAAAACTTGACCATTTGGGGGCAGATCTTCTTCACAAAAGACTTCCAGGTATTACCGAATTGTCTAAAACATTTGCTGGGATAGATCCAGCAGATCATCCAATTCCAGTTGTTCCTACTTGTCATTATGCAATGGGAGGAATTCCAACAAATGTTCATGGCCAAGTATTAACTCAGCAAACCGATGGTAGTGATAAAGTAGTTGAAGGTCTTTATGCTGCTGGAGAGGCTGCATGTGTTTCTGTGCATGGAGGAAACCGTCTTGGCGGTAACTCTCTTTTAGATTTAGTTGTGTTTGGTAGATCTGCTGGATTGCACATCGAAGATTCTTTTAAACAAGGCATTGGAATTTCCGACCCTACTAACGAAAATATAAATGATGCTTTAAAAAACATAAACCGCGTCAACTCGAGCCAAGATGGAGAAAATTCTTCCACCATCAAAAAAGATCTTCAAGAAGTAATGCAATTGAGTTTTGGTGTTTTCAGAAGTGCTAAAAATATGGAAGCAGGAATTGAAGAAATTAATATGATTAGAGAAAGAACTGAAAACCTTTATTTAGCTGATAAGTCCTCTAAATTTAACACCGCTAGAGTTGAGGCTCTAGAATTGCTCAATTTATTGGAAGTGGCAGAAGCCACTGCAATATGTGCCAATGAAAGAAAAGAAAGTAGAGGTGCCCACTCAAGAGATGATTACCCAGAAAGAGACGATGAAAATTGGTTAAAACACTCTATTTATTTTAAAGAAACAAAAGAAGTTTCAAAAAGAGATGTAAATTTTAGACCGAAAGTTGTCCAAGCATTTCAACCTTTTGCCAGAACCTACTAATGAACAGTATTGCTGCCGAACAGGTTAAAACTTTAAAAATATCAATTTACAGGTACGATCCCGATGTTGGTGCAAAGCCTTATATGCAAACCATGGACATCGACATCCCTAAAGATAAAGACATCATGGTTTTAGACGCATTGCAACTTGCCAAAGAAGCTGACCCAACTATTTCTTTCAGAAGATCTTGTAGAGAGGGCGTTTGCGGTTCGGATGGAATGAACATAAATGGAAAAAATGGCTTGGGTTGTATTACACCTCTCTCTGAGGCTGTTCGAGGAAATAAATTGGAGTTAAGACCGCTACCAGGTCTTCCGGTTGTAAAAGATTTAATTGTCGATATGACACAATTTGTGGACCAGTACAAAAAAGTTCAACCATACCTGATTACGGACAAGGAAAATGATGGAAAAGAAATTCCACAAACAATTGAGGATAGAGATAAGTTAGATGGTTTATATGAGTGCATAATGTGTGGCTGTTGTTCAACGGCATGTCCTTCTTTCTGGTGGAACCCTGACAAGTTTTTGGGTCCCGCCGCTCTGTTGCAAGCTTATAGATTTATTTCCGATAGTAGAGATGTTGCTACAGAGGAAAGATTAGACCAATTAGAAGATGCTTTTAGTGTTTTCAGATGTCACGGCATTATGAACTGTGTATCCGTTTGTCCAAAAGGGTTAAATCCTAATAAAGCCATTAATGAGATAAAAAAAATGCTCATCAAAAGAGCTGTATAGAGTAGATACAGTTTCTTTTTTTATTAGTCCTTCTTTGCTACCATTCATACACTTTGAATTTACATGAATATCAAGCTAAATCTTTATTTAGAGATTTTGGATTACCAGTTTCTAAATCTGAAATAATTTTCTCAGAATCTGATATTGATGGTGCAGTTTCAAATTTAAATGTAAAAAAGTTTGTTGTTAAAGCCCAAGTTCATGCCGGAGGAAGAGGTAAGGCTGGGGGAGTCATCTTATCTGAAAGTATTAAAGAGATAAGAGAATTCTGTAGTAAATGGTTAGGTAAAAATATGGTGACTTATCAGACTGACTCAAAAGGGCAACCGGTTTCTTGCATTTTATTAGAAGAGTGCACGGATATAGAAAGAGAACTATATCTAGGACTTGTTATTGATAGAAGTTCTAAATCAATAGCCGTTATAGCTTCTCCAGATGGAGGTGTAGATATTGAATCAGTAGCTGAAAATAGTCCTGAAAAGATCTTTAAGGTATTTCTGAATTCTTCAAATCAAATACAAAAAGAAGAAATAAAAATTATTTCGGATGGTCTCGAATTAAACCAAAGTCAATATATAGAATTTAGCGAGTTAATTAAAAATCTCATCAGACTGTTCACGGAAAAAGATTTTTCTTTAATTGAAATAAATCCTTTGGTCGTCAATACAGAAGGAAGATTAAACTGCTTGGATGGCAAAATAAATGTTGATAGCAATGCTTTGTACAGACAAGAAGCTTTAAGTAAGATGCGGGATATTTCACAAGAAGAAAAATTAGAATTGGAAGCTTCGAAATGGGGTTTAAATTACGTTACTCTTGATGGAAGCGTGGGTTGTATGGTCAATGGAGCAGGATTAGCGATGGGAACAATGGACATTATTAAGTTATACGGAGGATTTCCTGCAAACTTTCTTGACGTTGGAGGTGCTGTAAATAGGGAAAGCGTTACTGAAGCTTTTAAAATAATTGTTTCAGATTCAAAAGTTAAGTCGATTTTAATCAATATTTTTGGGGGGATAGTCAGGTGTGATGTGGTAGCAGAAGGAATAGTTTCAGCGATGCAAGACGTTGGCATTGAGATTCCTGTTGTTGTCCGACTTAAAGGAAATAACGCTGAAGTTGCAAAAGACATTTTAGAAAAAAGCAGGTTAAATATTTTTTCTGAATTAGATCTAAGTCTTGCTGCAAAGAAAGTTGTTGAGTTATCTAAATGAGTATTCTGATTAATAATAAAACTTTAGCAATTTGCCAAGGATTTACAGGTTCTCAAGCTACACTCCATTGTTCTCAAGCAATAGAATATGGAACAAACATTGTTGGCGGAGTGACTCCAGGTAAAGCTGGACAAGTTCATCTTGATAGACCTGTATTTGATAAAGTATCTCAAGCTGTCGAGGAAACGGGTGCAGATACCTCTCTAATTTTTGTCCCAGCTCCATTCTGTAAAAATTCTATAAATGATGCACTTGATTCGGGAATAAAACTAATTATTGTCATAACAGAAGGCATACCTACTCTCGATATGCTTTACTTGAAAGCTAAAGCCGATGAAATGGACGTAAGGATTATCGGTCCTAATTGTCCAGGACTTATAACTCCGGGAGAAGCAAAATTAGGCATCATGCCTGCTGAAATTCATTCGAAAGGTAAAATTGGAATTGTCTCTAGATCAGGAACTCTAACTTATGAAGCAGTTGATCAAACAACTCAAACAGGTCTTGGTCAATCGAGTTGTGTCGGTATCGGGGGCGACCCTATTCCGGGTTCAAGTTTTATAGATATCTTAGAAATGTTTGAAAAGGATACTGAGACCGAAGGTATTGTAATGGTAGGTGAAATTGGCGGTACTGCTGAAGAAGAGGCTGCAGAGTTTATTCAGGAAAAAATTTCTAAACCTGTCGTTTCATATATTGCCGGTGTGAGTGCTCCTCCTGGAAAAAGGATGGGCCATGCAGGCGCAATTATTTCTGGTGGTAAAGGAACAGCAGAAGATAAGTTTAAAGCATTGGAAAAAGCTGGAGTTAGAATTGTTAAAAGTCCTGCTGAAATTGGAGAGGCCATTTTAGAAGAAATTTCTTAGTGCATAAATGTTAAAAAATCTCAGAGGATTTGAAAAATCCAAAACCATACCTTTTAATAATAATTTTTTCTTTATTAATTTTTATATTTGAATAGGGAAAATCTTTAGCTAAATATCCAAATCTATTATCAACTTCGACTTGATATTTATTTAAGTTAAAAATACATACAATCTTAACTTTATTACCTCTTGAAAATATAAGTAGGTCTTTATGTTTAATAAAGTTTAATTTTTCTTTAAAAGCAGAATGTCTCTTTCTAAAAGATATGAAGTTTTTATAAAAATTTAGAACAGAATTTTTATTGTTTTTTTGGTCTTCCACAGCATTTTTGAGCTGTAGCTTCTTAATTGGTAGCCAAGGAGTGTAGTTTGAGAAACCCGCGTTTTTTTCTTTTTTATTCCATACCATGGGAGTTCTACATCCATCTCTTCCAAAATCAATTGGCCAAAATTTCTTTCCGGGAGGATCTTTTATTTCATCATATTCAATTTCTGTTTGAGTTTGTCCAAGTTCTTCTCCTTGATACAAACATGGAGTTCCTTTTAAAGACAATAATATTGCACAAGTAAGCTTGGCAAAATTATGTTCATGAATTTTAGAGTTTGACCATCTTGAAACATGTCTTGGTACGTCGTGATTAGAAAAGCTCCAGCAAGGCCATCCATTTTTTGAATTTTTAAAAAAATCTAAAACTGTATTTTGAATCAGTGTTTTAGAAAAATTTTCTCTTAGGAGCTCAAAACTATAAGCCATATGAAGTTTATTATTGTCAGAGGTATATTCAGCTTGAACTTTAGGATCAGCAATTTCTCCAATCATGACAATATCTTTGTATTTATTTGTAACTTTTCTTAGAGCTTTCATAAAAATTAAGTTTTCTCTCTGATTAATTGAATGCTTAAGTTCTTGTTGATAATAAGGATTTGAATTAATTTTTTTATTAGATAAAGCAGGATTATTTCTTAATTTCTTATCATGAAAAAAATAATTAGCAGTGTCTAATCTAAATCCATCAACTCCTTTTTCTAGCCAAAACTTAATGGTAGATTGAACCCATTTTTGAACCATTTTGTTATGAAAATTAAGATCTGGTTGAGACTTTAGAAAATTATGTAAATAATACTGTTTCCTTGATGTATCCCATTCCCAAGCGGAACCTCCAAAAATTGATAGCCAGTTATTAGGAGGGCTTCCATCTGATTTTGCATCAGCCCATACGTACCAGTCTTTTTTAGGATTAGTTTTATTTGATCTGCTCAAAATAAAAAAAGGATGTTTATCTGAAGTATGAGAAAGGACCTGATCAATAATAACTTTAATATTATTTTTATGAGATTTTTTGATTAATTGATCAAATATTTTTAAGTTCCCAAAAATTGGATCTATGTCTCTATGATTTGAAACATCATATCCCATGTCTTTCATCGGAGAGGTAAAGATAGGAGATAACCAGATGGCGTCAACTCCAAGGTCAGCAATGTAATCAATTTTTGAAATTATGCCTTTTAAATCTCCTATCCCATTACCGGTAGTGTCTTTAAAAGACCTTGGATAGATTTGATAAATTACAGCATCTTTCCACCAAGTTTCCATTAGTGAAGAAGTTTTAAATTTTTATCAATTGTTTTCCAAAATTCTTTCCTGAAAGAACATTTCTTAGTCCTTCGGGCATTTTTTCAAATCCTTCTAGCACAGATTCTTTATATTTGATGTCTCCTTTTCTAATCCACTCAGTCAATTCTTTTGTTGCTTTGTCCCACTCGTTCATAAATTCTGTGACTACAAAAAATCTATGCTCTGGAACTGGATCTAAAGCGCCGAAAACATCAAATGGTGTTTCGGGTAAATCATCTCTACTATCCATATCAGGATTAAACGAGTTGTAAGCAGAGATATATCCGCAAATAGGAACTCTTCCACCTTGATTCATCAATGGTGCTACTGCATTAGATACTTCTCCTCCAACATTTTCGAAATAAATGTCTATACCGTTTGGACAGGCTTTTGCGAGATCTTCTGGTAAATTTCCAGACTTGTAATCAATTGCATGGTCTAACTCCATTTCATCTTTAATAAAAGAACATTTTTCTGGTCCTCCAGCAATACCTATAGTTTTACATCCCTTTAATTTTGCAATTTGTCCTACAACAGAACCAACTGCGCCTGAAGCAGCGGAAACAACCACTGTATCCTCTGATTTAAGTTTACCGACATCTAGTAATCCAAAATAAGCTGTTCTTCCTGGCATTCCAGCAACTCCAAGGTAAGCTTGAATAGGAGCCAAGTCAGGAAAGACTCTTCTCACGAATAAACTATCATCATCAGCAATTATATGAGTCTGCCATCCTAAATGAGCAGTAACAATGTCTCCAATATTATATTTCTCTGATCTTGATTGAATAACTTTACCAACGCTTTCTCCAACCATAATTCCACCAATTTTTACTGGTTCGGCATAGGACTTCATATCGTTCATACGTCCTCGCATGTATGGATCCACAGAAAGATAAATTACTTCTATTAATATTTGATTTTCTAAAAGGTCAGGAATCTCGGATTCAACGAGGTCCCAACAATCGTCTTCTGGCATTCCGATAGGCCTCTTTGCAAGTGTAAATTTTTTATTAATCATTTTCTCTCCAAATATATTTCTCAATCAATATAATATATAAAAAAAACCTCTAAGAAAATTATGGAAAGAAAATATCAGGTTATTCTTTATGGAGCTTCAGGCTTCACTGGGAAATTGTGTGCAAAATATTTAAAAGATAATTACTCAAATTTATCTTGGGCAATAGGAGGTAGAAATTTATCAAAGTTAGAGAAGATAAAAAAAGACTTAAATTTAGACTGTGATATTCAAGTTGCCGATGGTGAAAATTATGAAGAATTATGTAATTTGGTTAAGCAAACCAAAGTGCTGATGACCACCGCTGGTCCTTACGCTAAGTATGGTTCTTTATTGATGAAAGCATGTATTTTTGAAAAAACTCATTACACAGATATCACAGGAGAAAATCACTGGGTAAAATCTCAAATGGATCTTTATCAAGAAGAAGCAAGTTCAAAAGGGGTGAGAGTAATTCCGTCATGTGGTTATGATTCTTTGCCATCTGATATTGGTACATTTTTTTCAGTAAAACAACTTAACAAACCTATAAAAAAAGTAGAGGTTTTTCATTCTGCTGCTGGCGGTGCTTCTGGAGGAACTATCGAGTCAATTTTTTCAATGGGAAAACTTCCAAAAGAAATGAGAGATCCTTTTGTGCTTAATCCTGAGAATACTGTTTCAAATATTCAAAGAAAAGAAAGTCAAGATTCTTTATCAATCAGATGGATCAAAGAAGCAAAGAAGTGGTCAGGAATTGGGTTATTTTCTGTTGCAAATACAAGAGTGGTAAGAAGATCAGCTGCATTAATGGAACTAAATCAAAACCCCTATGGAAAAAATTTTGTTTTTAAAGAATATGGTGCTTACTCTTCAAGAAGAGCAGCAATAATTACGTCTTTAGGATTGATTTTGAGTTTTTTGATAATTTCATCGCCTTTGAAAAGATTGGTTAGAAAATTCTTACCCAAACCAGGAGAGGGGCCTTCTGAAGAGGTAAGAGAAAAGGGTTGGTTCAGAGGAATCTTCATCACAGAAGCCGAAGATGGTGAAAGACAGGTTACGTCAATTTATGGTGATGGAGATCCAGGTTATAAGTCAACATCTAAAATGCTATGCGAATCTGCTCTGACTTTAGCTCTTTCAGACAATTTACCTGGAGGAGAAAATTTCGGAGGATTTTTAACACCGGCTTCCGGTTTAGGAATGCCTCTGATAGAAAGATTAGAAAAAGCAGGAATAAAATTTACAGTCGAATAAATTTTTCTTATAACTTTTAATAACTAATTTTTTTATATTTATAACCCACTAAAAACATTCCTAGGAGTATTATTTATCAAATCCAAGTGATCTTTTCTCCCCAGAAATCTCTCCTAACTTGGATTTACTGGGTTGATGCCAAAGGTATCAACCCATTTTAATGACAGGATGGTGTTAAATTTATGTTTTGGGCAAAGCGTTACCATCATCTTGTCACCAGATTATGAGTAATTTATTCATTTTTTCCTCCGACTTAAGAATAGAAGACAATGCTGCTTTGTATAACGCATCGTTAGACAATACAGGCTTAACAACAGCTTTTATTTTTAATCCTGCAAAATGGAAAAATCATAACGACAGTCCTCTAAAAATTAAATTTCAACTAAACCATCTGCAAAAATTAAGAGAAAAACTCATCCAGAAAAATATTTGTTTCAAAGTAATCCATGCTGATGGTATTGAAGAAGAACCTTTAAAAATTTTAAATTTAGCCAAAGAGCTTCAAAGTGCAAAAATTTTCATTAATAAAGACTATGGGTTCAATGAAAGAAGAAGGGATTCAGAATTAGAAAAATTAGCCGATCATGAGGGGATAAGTTTGAATCTTTTTGATTCATCAATAATTGATCCACGAAATATTAAAACTGGTACTGGAAATTTCTTCAAAGTCTTTACACCTTACTCAAAAGTTTTTAGAAATCTACTGACTTCTGAAGATTTAAATATTGATCCTGAACCGAAAACACAAGAGATCTCGAATTTTCAAAATGACGAAATACCTGAATATGATTTAGAGGAGGAAAATTTTAAAAACTCAATAGAATTATATGAAGTAGGCTCTGATAATGTTCACAAAAAGTTTGATTCCTTTTTACAAGACAAAATATCTGATTACAAAAATTTAAGAGATTTTCCTTCTTTAGACTCAACAAGCAAATTATCACCTTATTTAACTTCAGGAATGCTTTCAGCAAAGTACTGTCTTAAAGAATTATTAAGTCAATTTGAAGATATTCCTGGTACAGGTCAATACTCATGGATGAATGAAATTCTTTGGAGAGAGTTTTATAGATACATCATTTATCATTTCCCAAGAGTTAGCCAGGGAAAATCATTTAGTGAAAAGTATGATCAGTTAATTTGGAGACAAGACGCAACAGATTTCGAAAAATGGTGTCAGGGCAAAACCGGTATACCATTGATTGATGCAGCAATGACTCAATTAAACCAAACGGGTTGGATGCACAATCGACTTAGAATGGTGGTTGCAATGTTTCTTTCAAAAAACCTTTTAATAGATTGGAGGCTAGGGGAAGCATATTTTATGAATAGGCTTATTGATGGAGATCACGCATCTAACAATGGGGGATGGCAATGGAGTGCTTCAACAGGAGTTGATGCTGCTCCGTACTTTAGAATTTTTAACCCTATCACTCAGTCAGAAAAGTTTGATAAAAATGGTGAATTTATTAAGAAATATCTACCAAACCTTCAATCCATTCCTGCGAATTCTATTCACAACCCATCTAAAGATTTAAGGATAGAAAATAATTATCCTGATATGATTGTCGATTTGAAAGAATCAAGAAAAAGAGCATTGGATGCTTTTTCAAGTATATGAGTAAAGTGACAAATAAAAATCTTCCTGCTTATCTTGAAAAAATGGAAGCTGAGGTTTTAGAACTTAATTACAAGTCTCAAAGTTTAAAAATGTCTTTTAACCCAGATGAGTTCTTTTGTCATTCAGATGGAACAATTTTACAGGGAGGATTTGTCACTACTATGTTAGATGCAAGTATGGCTTTTCTGATCATGCAAATTTTAGAGTTTAAAAAAGTTCCGCTTTCTATCGATATAAATGTGAATTTCCTTGCTTCTGGAGGTCCTACGTTAACTATTGCAGAAGCCAAGGTGATTAAAATTGGTAAATCTATTGCTTTTTCAACAGCAGAGTTATTCCAAGGCAATCAACTCATCGCAACTGCTAGTTCTTCAATTAAGTTAAAAGATTTCCAATCTAAAAATTGGATTAATCAAACGATAGGTAAAAATTTAAAAATAATAAAATAATTCGTTTAGACTCCAAAATCCCAAGATAAACCGTCACGATATTTTTTAAGAATTTGTTTTGCAATAAGTATTCTGTGAACTTCATCAGGCCCGTCTGCTAATCTTAAAGTTCTCGCGCCCTGATACATCCCGAATAAAGGTAGATCAGCAGATACACCTTTCCAGCCATATACTTGAATTGCTCGATCAACCACTCTATGCATTGCAGCCGGCACATAAATTTTTATCGCTGAAATATCTACTCTTGGATCTCCTTCAGAATCCATCACCTCCGCACAATGAATAGTCATTAACCTCGCAGTTTGTATGTCTATATAAGAGTCTGCAATAAATCCTTGTATCATTTGTTTCGATTCAAGCAATCCTCCATGAACCTCTCTTGAAATAGTCCTTTTAGTCATCAAATCAAAAGCTCTCCACATTTGACCAATACTATTCATACAATGAAAAACTCTTCCTGCACCGAGTCGATCCTGAGCTGCAGCATGTCCTGAACCCCTTGCTCCCAACTGATTTTCTATAGGCACTCGAACATTTTCGTATTTAATTTCAACATGATCTCCTCCAGTGTGGCCCCAAATGGGAACAGACCTGATTATGTTAAAACCAGGGGTATCCGTGGGGACAATAATTTGAGTCATTCTAGAATTAGTTTCTCCTGTGTCAGATTCTTCTTCAGTCCTGCACATCACTATGGCAAAATCTGCTCTAACACCGTTTGAAGTCATTACTTTATGTCCATTGATTACCCATTCATCTCCATCTCTCACTGCTGAAGTTTTTATAGATCTTGGATCAGATCCCGCACTATCAGGTTCTGTCATAGAAAATGCTGACTCCATATCACCCGCAACTAAAGGATCTAACCACTTTTTCTTTTGTTCTTCCGTGCCATATTTGAGAAGTATTTTTTGATTTCCAGAATTTGGAGCGATTACCCCAAAAAGTCTATTCGATAATGGCGACCAAGCTAATATTTCATTCATATACGCATGCGCCATAAAACCTATTCCCATTCCACCATATTCTTCTGGGAGATGAGGCGCCCATAGATTTTCTGATTTAACAGTTTCTCTTATTTCAGCTCTTATTGTTTTCGCTGTATCTCCTCCTTTATAAATTTCTTTTTCATTCGGAATGATTTGTTCCGCGACTATGTTAGCGGTTTTAGTACGGATTTTATTAATGTCATCTGACAGAGTTGGAATAGGTGATATTTGCATAATAATTTTGTTTTATTTATTAAATTCTTGGTTAATAATAGCTAAGAATATTCGAAAATTAAAACCATAGTCGCTCTATTTAATGAAAAATTTTACAATTCTTTTAATAATTTCTTTATTAATATCTTGTACAGGAAATATTAATCAAGATTCCTTAAGAGTAATTCCCCAAGGTAAATTAGTCGGAGTAAATGCGGAAAATGATACTTTTTCTTGGAAAGGTATTCCGTTTGCTCTTCCTCCTATAGGCGACTTGAGGTGGAAGGCTCCTGAAACTGCTAAGCCTTGGGAAGGTACTTATGAGGCTGTTGATTTTAAAGATGAATGCTTTCAAAGAGAAATTATTTTTGCTGAAGAGACATTTTTAGGTAGTGAAGACTGTCTCTATTTGAATGTCTGGACACCAAAATTTTCTAATGCTGACATAAACTCTTTAGAAAAACCTTTACCAGTCATGATGTGGATTCATGGGGGGGGAAATGTTGTTGGTGATGCAAAAATTTATGATCCTAGCAGCCTAGTCTCTAGTCAAAATGTAATAGTTGTAACCATTCAATACAGAATGGGTCCTTTCGGTTGGTTCAGACATCCGGCTCTAGTAGATGATAACTCAAGTCTTGAAGATAGATCAGGAAATTTCGGTACTTTAGATACGATCTCAGCATTGAAGTGGATTAAAGCAAACATAAAATCTTTTGGAGGAGATCCTGATAATATAACTATCTTTGGAGAGTCAGCCGGCGGGCATAATGTAACAGCTTTATTTGCATCTCCTTTAGCTTCAGGTTTATTTCATAAAGCAATTGTTCAAAGCGGTGTATCAAGTGTTTCTTCTATAGAGGCAAGTGAAAATTATCTTCCCTCAAATAAGTCTGCTCCCACAGACAGTGGTCTTGAAATTTTAAATAAAATTTTAGTCTCTAGGGGTATTGCTGAAGATGTTGAAGCTGCTAAGACAATTCAAATGAAAATGAGCAAATCAGAGAAAAAAGATTTTTTATATAGCGCTACCTCAGAAGAACTTGTAACTGCTTTATTGAATGATAGACCTGAGCAAGTTGGTATGACTAGAGTATTTCCTGATGGACACGTAATTTTAGAGGGTGGTTTCGCAGAAGCTTACTCAAAAAATACAATCAATAAAGTTCCAATTATTTTTGGAACGAATAAAGATGAAAATAAATTTTTCAATTCAGCTAACCCAAACTTTGTCGAATGGGCTCCTGCAAAAGGACTTTTTAGGACAGCAGGAATTGATCAAATGCCGGTGAAAATAATTGATCCAGATTATTACGATGCTATTAATTTTTATGGCTCAGGGTTTTGGAAAAATTCAGCAGTGGATACTCCGGCTAGAATTCTTGTCGAAAACGGACATGAACAAACTTTTGCTTATAGATTTGACTGGGATGAATTAAGAGAAGTGAATGGAGTTGAACTCTCTAGACTTGTAGGAGCTGCGCATGCTTTAGAAATTTTATTTGTCATGGGCACTTTTGATAACTTCATTATTAAAAGCTTTCTCTTTGGAAGGGGCTCCTTTAGACCAGCGCTCGAATTATCGAGTAACATTCAATCTTATTGGGCTGAATTTGCTTATACAGGCAATCCTGGAAAAGGAACCAATAATGCCTTGCCGTTATGGAAAAAATGGTCAAACGAAGGAGAAAAGTATCTCATTCTTGATTCAACTCTTGATCAAGGAATAAAAATGTCTGACGAAGAATACACAGTAGAATTTTTATTAGATAAATTATCTAATGATTTAAGATTATCAGATATAGAAAAATGTGAAACTTTATTTGGTATTTCTTACGATGATGGCAGTGGGGTTTCGGAAAACGTCTTTAATAATTTTCTTGGTGGAATTTGTAAGGACCTTGACTATGCTAAAACAATTGAAATAATTAATGCAGACAGAACTAGACTAACAATTGAGGATCAGGAGGAGATATGAAAAAACTAGATTTTTACTTTGATTTTGCTAGCCCAAATGCTTATTTTGGCTATCAAGTACTCAAAAATTTTCCTGAAAAGTATGATTGTGAAATAAATTTTAAACCTGTACTTTTAGGTGGAATTTTTAAATCAACAAATAATAAGCCTCCGATGGAGCAGTTTTTTGGTGTGTTAAATAAAAATGAGTATCAATCACTAGAAATTGAAAGATTTGTAGAACGTCATAAATTATCTAAATTTAAAATGAATCCAAATTTTCCGGTAATTACTTTACAAATCATGAGAGCTGCTGTCGCTGCAGATATGGATGGATATCTTGAAGATTATATTGAAAAAGTACTAGTTCACATGTGGGAAGAACCAAAAAAAATGGATGATCCCGAAGTTATAAAAGCTGCCTTTGATGAATCTGGCTTGGATTCCGAAAAGTTGATGAATCAAATGCAAGATCCAGATGTAAAAGCTAAATTAATTTCAAATACTGAAGAAGCAGTAAAAAGAGGATTATTTGGTATTCCTACTTTTTTCCTAGATGATGAAATGTACTTTGGTAAGGATACAATCTGGATGATAGAAGAAAAATTGGCTGGTTAATTAATTTAAGAAACTATCGTCTTTTTCTAACATAAGATCATATAAGGGCTGAAAACTTGCCCACATTGCTTCTTCGGACCCAACTTGAGATTTAGTCAATGTTGCAACGTCATCTTTAATTAATTCTACTTGCCCTGAATTTTCGGCCATTAGTTGAGATTGACAGCACCTGTCCATGGATAAAAAAGCCCAAACGGCTGCGTCCACAGATTTTCCTGTAGTTAATAGCCCGTGATTCTTAAGAATAGCTGCTCTGTTTTCACCTAAAGCTGCTGCAATCCTATCTCCCTCATCGGTTTCTAAGACAACTCCAGTATAGTCATCGAAAAGTACATGATCTTCAAAAAAAGCACATGAGTCTTGTGTAATTGGATCTAATAACCTTCCTAGAGTAGAGAAGGTTTTTCCATACATAGAATGTGAGTGAGCTGCTGCATTTACATCCGGCCTTGCGTCATGAAGTCTGGAATGAATAGCAAAAGCTGCTGTATTCACTAGATGATCTCCTTGAACAACATTACCGTCTTTATCAACTAAAATTAGGTCTGAGACACAAATTTGGTTAAAGTGCATGCCAAAAGGGTTTACCCAAAAATAATCAGGGTATTCAGGATCTCTAAGAGTAATATGACCTGCAATTCCTTCATCGTATCCAAAATGTGAGAAGAGTCTAAATCCACAAGCCAATCTTTCTAAAGAATATCTTCTCAACTCTTCCATTGATTTGCACTCAATTGGTACTAGAGAACCTTTCTTCTTTTGAGGTATCTTCCCTTTAGAGATATCAATAGGTAATTTTATTTCTTCTACTTTGTTTTCCATAACTTACTCTCAATTTATCAATTATTTTAAACGAATTTTTTGTACAATCAGCTATAAATTATTAATTTATTATGAAAAAGTCAAAAAAAGGATACAGAGTTGAAAAAGATAGTTTGGGTGAGGTTTATGTTCCAAGAAATGCTTTGTATGGCGCACAAACCCAAAGAGCTGTAGAAAATTTTCCAATTAGCGGGATAAAGATGGATTTTCCTTTTACTAATTCTTTTGTTGACGCTCTTGGCTTGATAAAAGACGCAGCTGCAAAATCTAATAAGTCTCTTGGATTGCTGTCCTCTAGAAAAGCAAACGCAATTTCAAAAGCTGCCAAGGAAGTTTGGCAAAGTAAACACAATGATGAATTTCCTTTAGATGTATTTCAAACTGGATCAGGAACTAGTTCAAATATGAATGCTAATGAAGTTATTGCAAACCTGGCTACAAAATTCTCTGGAATTAGTATTGATCCTAACGATGATGTAAATATGAGTCAAAGCAGTAATGACGTAATCCCTACGGCAATCAAAGTAAGTGCATTTTTAGATATATCTAAGAAGCTTTACCCATCTCTTGATAAATTAATTTCAACCATTGAAATTAAAGCCAATTCAATCAAAGGCTCGGTAAAAACTGGCAGAACGCATTTAATGGATGCTATGCCTATCGATTTTTCTCAAGAACTTAATGCATGGTCGTCTCAATTAAAAAATTCAAGAGACACTCTCTCTTTTTTAGAAAAAAGGTTACTTGATTTGCCACAAGGGGGTACTGCGGTAGGAACAGGGATTAATGCTCATCCAAGATTTTCTAAAGTATTTGCTAAAGAGTTATCTAAGCTTGTTGGAAAAAGTTTTAAAGCAAAACCAAGTGATGATTTTTTTCAAGAATTAAGTGCTCAAGACACTGCAGTTCAAGTGTCTGGAGAACTTAAAAATTTAGCTGTAATTTTAATGAAAATTTCTAATGATTTACGTTGGATGAATAGTGGACCTCTTTCAGGTTTGTCTGAAATTGAGCTAAAAGCTCTTCAACCCGGAAGTAGCATTATGCCTGGAAAAGTAAATCCAGTAATACCTGAAGCGGTTGCAATGGTGGCTGCAGACGTAATTGGGAATGACGCAACCATAACTATTGCTGGGCAAGCGGGAAATTTCCAATTGAACGTTATGTTACCTGTAGTGGCCTATAACCTTTTAAAAAGTATTGCGATTTTAACAGGTGGCATGAATGTTTTAGCCGACAAAGCAATAAAGTCATTTAAGGTAAATAAAAAAAATATTGAAGCTGCATTAAATAAAAACCCAATACTTGTAACTGCGCTTAATCCAGTGATTGGTTACGCCAAGGCAGCAGAAATAGCTAAGAAAGCTTATAAAGAAAATCTACCAATTATTGAAGTAGCTCTTGCAGAAACAAACTTAACTAGAGCTCAATTAAACAAGTATTTGGACCCAAAAAAATTGATTAAGGGAGGAATTAAATGAGCTCAGAAAATCTTCTTGAAAGTTCTTGTGAAGCTTGTCGTGAGGATGCGCCTCGAGTAACACAGGAAGAAATTAACGAATTAAAACCGCAAATACCTGCTTGGCAAATTCAAACAATTGATGGTATAGACCGATTAATATGTGCTTTTTCTTTTGATAGTTATTTAGCTGGCTTAGATTTTGTATCTAAAGTCGCAAACTTAGCGGAAGAAGAAGATCATCATCCCGAAATTACTTTAGAGTGGGGAAAAGTTACCATTTCGTGGTGGTCCCACAAAATCAAAGGTCTTCATAGAAACGATTTTATTGCTGCTGCAAAGACGGATAGTCTTTTTGCTCAATAGATATTTGAGAAGAAACCAGTAGAGCAAGAACACTGGCAAAACCCATCAACAAAAATGCCTGAATATAATAACCAGCATCAAATGCTTGACCGACTATTAAAATACCTAAAGGCTGAACAGGCACTATTATTACTGCAGAAATACCTCTAACTGATCCAAGATTGTGAGAACCAAAAGCCTTTAAAAAACAGGCGCTCATTAATACCATTGCGCCGCCAAATCCTAACCCAAAAACAAAACAAGAAATTAGGAATAAATCAAAAGTCTCAACCATCGTCAAACCAAAAATACCTATTGCCTGCATTAACATCATAAACATTACAGGTCGATTAGCTTGCATGCGATCAATTAAGTAGCCAAAGAAAATTTTGCCTACAACGCCTCCAAAGGCGGCTAAAGAATATGCGAAAACTGTCTGTTTTAATGGAAAACCAAAGAAATCCCAAACTGCTTCAAATCCTAAAATGGATGCATGAGGAATTAGATGAAGTAAAACTCCACCCATTGAAAAAAATTGCAATGCAAAAGCAAGAGAAATGAACCAAAACTTTCCGAACTTTAAAAAATCTAGCATTGGCATAGGTTTTTCTTGAGACGCTGTTTGATTCGAACTTATTTCATTGTCTTTGTTTTGATTTATTTCTTCAGGTGTATTGATTACTAAAAAATATATTATTGGTAAGAGAAGTAGCAAGACAATTGCTGCAAAGACTAAATAAACATTTCTCCAACCAATTGCACTTATTAAAGGATCAACAAGTATAGGAAGAATTACTCCGGAAAAGGATATTCCAATTGCTGCGATCCCAAGAGCGACACCAGCTTTTGTTTCAAACCAATTTGCAACCAATTTTGTGACTGATAGATTTCCCAGGGCTGGACCTCCGATTGCTATTAAAGTTGCATAGACTAGCAATAAATAAAAAACACTTTGAACGTAAGCAATAGAAATTAGCCCGCAGCTAAAAATCACTCCTCCAATTATCATAATATTTTTTACAGAATACTTATCTAAGAGCCTACCTAAAAATATCGAAGCAGCTGCTGAGCAAATAAAAAATAATGACAAAGCGCCTGATAATTGTGCTTGAGTTGCACCTAATTCTTTTTCTAATGAATCGAACATCAACGGATAACAATAAAAGGTAAAACCAATAACGGAAAATTCCATCAGAACTGCAATGCTGACCATATTCCATCCTTTAAAACTCATTTTCTGTATACCTTTGTTTTTTTAACTCTTTCTGTATAATTTGAAGATGTTGCATATTGAAGAACAAGCTTTAACCTTCGATGATGTTCTTTTGCTCCCCGACTATTCCGAAGTCCTTCCCCAAGACACTGATTTAAGCACAAAATTGACTCGGGATGTAGCGTTAAAAATTCCCATTATTTCTGCTGCTATGGATACGGTTACCGAAAGTAAAATGTCTATCGCTCTTGCTGAATTAGGCGGGATTGGGATTATTCACAAAAATATGCCTATTCTGGATCAAGCGAGAGAGGTAGAAAAGGTCAAAAAATTTGAAAGTGGGATAGTAAGAGATCCAGAAATTATTTCTTCAAAAAAAACAGTAGCCGAACTGATAAATTTAACTCAAGAGTTGAAAATTTCGGGTATGCCAGTCGTCGATAATGGAAATTTAGTAGGCATCGTGACCTCTAGAGATTTTAGAAATGTGCAAAATCAAGACGAATTAGTAGCAAATATCATGACTCCGAAAGAAAAATTGATCACTGTTGATGAAAATGAAGATTTAGATAAGATTAAAAATCTACTGTATCAACATAGAATAGAAAAAATACTTTTAGTAGACAAAGGTTTTTCTTTAAAAGGTTTAGTAACTCTAAAAGACATCAATAAAACAAAAGATTTCCCGCTGGCTTCAAAAGATGATGAAGGCAGGCTTTTAGTCGGAGCTGCTATTGGCAATGGAAGTGAAACTGAAGAGCGAATTGCTGAATTGATTAATGCAAACGTCGATGTCCTTGTTGTCGACAGTGCTCACGGGCATTCGAAAGGAATTATCGAAAGAGTAAAAAAAGTTAAAAAGGATTATCCGAATATCCAAGTTATTGCAGGAAATGTTGCCACTGGCAATGGCGCCCTCGAACTTGTAAAAGCAGGAGTTGATGCAGTCAAAGTAGGAATTGGACCAGGTTCAATTTGTACAACAAGGATTGTCACTGGAGTAGGAGTGCCGCAGGTTTCTGCAATATCAAATGTTGTGAACGCATTAAAAGATAAAAATGTTCCTGTGATAGCTGATGGGGGAATAAGATTTTCTGGAGATATTGCTAAAGCAATTGCTGCCGGAGCGAATAGCGTAATGCTGGGTAGTATTCTTGCTGGGACTGAAGAAGCTCCGGGAGAGGTAGAGTTGTATCAAGGCCGAAGTTATAAATCCTATCGAGGCATGGGTTCAGTTGGAGCTATGTCAGGAGAAACCAATTCAGGCGATAGATATTTTCAAGAAAATGTAGCTAATACCGAAAAATTAGTACCGGAAGGAATTGAGGGCAGGGTTCCTTACAAAGGCCTTGTTGAAACAACAATCCATCAAATGTTAGGCGGAGTGCGTCAGAGCATGGGTTATACAGGAAATAAAGATATCGAATCCATGAGGACAAAAGCTAAATTTGTAAAAATTACTCCTGCAGGTATCAATGAGAGTCATGTTCATGACGTCAGTGTCACTAAAGAAGCGCCAAATTATCGAATAACCTAAAAAGTGAAAAGCAACATAGATTCTGAAAAAATATTAATTTTAGATTTCGGATCTCAGTACACACAATTAATCGCCAGACGAATAAGAGAAATTGGTGTTTTTTCTGAAATTGTTTCTCACCGAATATCTTTGAAGGAGATACACAAGCTAAATCCTAAAGGGATAATTTTATCTGGTGGTCCTGAATCAGTGTATAAGAAAAATACTTTAAAAATTGATCCAAACATTTTAAATAGCAATATTCCAGTTTTAGGAATTTGCTATGGGATGCAGTTGATAGCACAACATTTCAAAGGAAAAGTGAAAACTTCAAATAAAAGTGAATTTGGTAACACTCAAATTAAGATATTTAAAGGAAAAATATTTAAAAAAATTACTCGCAAAGAACTCAATGTTTGGATGAGCCATGGCGATAAGGTAACCAAGTTACCGAAAGGTTTTAAAAGAATAGCATCAAGTAAAAACTGTACGATCGCGGCAATAGAAAGCATAAAAGATAAAAAGTTTGGTTTGCAATTTCATCCAGAAGTTACACACACTGATAATGGTTCAAAAATTTTAGAGGCTTTCATCAAAGATATTTGCAAGTGCCAAGCAAAATGGCGAGCTAAAAATATTGTAAAAAAATTAGTTGAAGAAATTAGAACTAAGGTAGGCGATAAAAAAGTACTTTTAGGAATTTCTGGTGGGGTAGATTCATCAGTGGCGGCAACGCTATTGCATAAAGCAATTGGCAAAAATCTAGAATGTATTTTCGTAGACAACGGATTACTTAGGAAAGATGAAGCAAAACAAGTAAAAAAGGATTTAAAAAACGCTTTGGGCATAAAAATTAATTTTTTGAATTCGGAAAATCTTTTTTTAAAGAATCTGAAAGGAGAGAGCGATCCAGAAACAAAAAGGAAAATTATTGGCAAGACTTTTATAGATGTATTTTTAAAAGAGGCTAAAAAATTAAAAAAAATTGAGTTTTTAGCACAAGGTACTATCTATCCAGATGTGATTGAATCATCGGGAATAAAAGGGGGGAAAGCTCATGTTATAAAATCTCATCACAATGTAGGAGGCTTGCCAGATTATTTAAAACTGCCCCTTGTAGAACCATTGAACTCTTTGTTCAAAGATGAAGTGAGAAAAATTGGTTTCGCTCTAGGTTTGCCAGAAACTTTGATTGGAAGACATCCTTTTCCAGGGCCCGGATTAGCTGTAAGGATGTTAGGAGAAATTTCTAAAGCGAAATTGGACATTTTGAGAGAAGCAGATCATATATTTATTGATGAACTTATAAAAGCAAAATTATACGATAAAGTAAGTCAAGCTTTTGCAGTGTTTCTTCCTGTAAAAAGCGTCGGTGTGGTTGGAGATGCTAGAAGGTATGAATATGTGATCGCTTTAAGAGCTGCCGAAACAATTGATTTCATGACTGCAAGGGCATCAAAACTGTCACATGATCTATTGAATAAGGTTTCCGATCGTATCATTAATGAAATTCCTAAAGTTTCCAGAGTGGTTTATGACATTTCTAGTAAACCGCCTGCAACTATAGAGTGGGAATGAAGGATTTTGATTCATTAATTTTTGATTTGGATGGAACGCTTTGGGATACCTGTGAAGCATGTGCCGTAGCTTGGAATAATGTTGTTAATAGAAATGAAATAAAATTTAGACAAGTCACTGCTTCAGATGTCAGAAGTGTAACTGGTAAACCCCATGCCGAATGTATAAAAACTGTATTCTCCAGCCTTTCAGATGAAGAGATTTCTATTCTCATAGATGAAACTGTGATTGAAGATACTCTTGCTATAAAGGAAATGGGCGGTGAATTGTATGAAGGGGTTTCTGAAGGTTTAAACATCCTTAATGAGTATTATGATTTATTCATAGTGAGTAACTGTCAGTCTGGATATATTGAAAATTTTTTATCGCAGAATAAATATGAAAATTTATTTAAAGACTATTTGTGTTGGGGAGATACGAACGAACCTAAACCTCTCAATACAGCTGCAGTTATAAAAAAAAATAACCTCCAGAATCCAGTTTTTATAGGAGATATGGAAGGGGATTATGAAGCTGCCAGAGTTTGTGAATTAGAGTTCTATCAAGTTACATATGGATTCGGTTTACCATTGGAAGGCTGTAAGACTATAGAGAGTTTTCCTGAATTAGTTGAAAAATTGATTAATGAATAATAGCAGTTACAAAGAAGTTACAAAGTCTATTTTAATACCCTTAAAACCATTGATTTTATTGAGGTTTAAGATAGCGTAACTATTGAGTGGGAATAGTCAATAAAATCAATAACTTATATAAGATAAAATTTAATTTATAATATTTACATGTTTATTTTCAAGCATTTTAAAGAATTCTTTCTTTTTTATATAATAGGAATATTTCTTTTAATTATTTTCGTTGTAAATTTTGAACCTACAAAGAGTTTCATCTACTTATCAAAAGGAGCGAAAGAGAATATAGAAAATAATAGACAGTTAATGAATTTTTTTTCGAAACAGTGTCTAGCGTTAAATGAAATGCATAGTCCCGAGAGACAATTTCTCAGTTTTCGTGAAAGTTATGAACTTGAGGGACTTTCTAGTACTCGATGGTATGATTTTAGACATAATCGGTATAGTTTTAGGTTTTACTTCAGGAAACCAAATGAAAAGGAAAAAGATATCGATGGACATACAATAGTAACCCTATGTGAAGTTGTTCCTACTTTGATTATGCCAAGTATAACCTTATGGGGGTCTAACGAATTCAATGATCCTTTTTGTTCAGGTTGGGCAAGTGGTTGGGGTACAAGCGAAGAAGAAAGTTGTATTTTACAACTTAAGGATTCTCCCTGATGAAGTACAAACTCCATACAAACTTTAAAAAAATGCGTATGAAATCAGTTGTTTACAAACTTCTTTCTATGGAGTGGGAGTAATGACGCGTACGGTAAAAGTCAGCACCTATTTAGCAGCAGATTTAGAGACAGTTAAGAGTTATTTAATGACGCCAGCGCTGCTCAATTATGTGGCGGGTGGCTTAATGAAATTCCATCCTATCGAACCAAATTCCTTTCCGTCAAAATGGGTTGAGGGGAAGTTCTCTGTAAAAATGTTCGCATTTCATTTTTTACCCATCGGAAAACAAATTATAGGTATAGAGTTTCCACAAAAATCCGATCATTGGGTTCTCAGAGATAATGGAAGTGGTTCTCTAATAAAAACTTGGGATCATCTAATTTTTTTGGAATCGGAGGGAGGCGGAACTCGTTATACAGATGAAGTTTCTATCGATGCTGGTCTTTTCACATTACCAATCTATATCTACGCATTCATTTTTTACTCCTATAGACAAATGCGATGGCGGAAACTAGTAAATCTCAATTTTAGACCTCTGAATGATCAACTAATCGAGTAGATGTTGCTGGGAAATGGTGGAAAACTGAAAGAGAGTAGAACTACTCTTTCAGTATCTCATTGAGTTTCAATTCTGATAAGGGGGTTTTTGAAAATAGTTATATATCTGTAACAAAGTTTGTCATGGAGAGGGTAAAATTGGGGTTATGGAGAGTAAAACAGTAGATGTCTACTTTGCAAAGTTTGACAAAGTGGTATTTCACAAAAAAGGCACTCGGAAACACAGTCGTAGTAGGGGTTTCAGAGGTGGTGTTTTGTGCAACTATTGAGTGGGAATGAAAGATTTTGGTTGAAGGCGACTATTGAGTAAGAACTGTATATAGTTAAAGTTGTTAAATATTAAATAAATTTTTTGGGAAAAATTATGGAAAGATTGGCATGTTTGTTTTTTTGTCAGCGGACTATTAATTGCAGTTATTCCATTGTGGATCAACACAAGTTCCAAAAAAGAACATTCAGAGTGACAAACATCGAGGCAAATATATGAGTCAAAATTCAAATGGCATAGTTAGAGCAGAAAGAGAAGGGAGCTCTTTGATTATCGAGATTGACCGGCAAGATAAGATGAATGGCTTTACTCCTGAAATGTTTGAAGGAGTGACCTCAGCCCTGGAACTACTTGAGCAAGACTCGGAACTTCGGGTTGGCGTTCTTTGTTTTGCAGGAGAACACACTACGGCTGGACTTGATATGCCTCGCTTTTTTAGTTCGAATTCTGGTTCTGATCAAGACTCTTCGCTTTCTGAAAATCGACCCGATGCCTTTGCCTTAAAACGTCGATGTACTAAACCTATCGTTGCAGCTGTGCAAGGCATAACTTATACCATCGGTATTGAAATATTATTAGCTGCAGACATTGTTATTGCCGCAGATAATTGTCGATTTTGTCAACTAGAACCCAAAAGAGGTTTGGCAGTCTTCGGGGGAGCGCACGTTCGATACATTCAACGAGCGGGTTGGGGAAATGCCATGTATCACCTTCTCAGAGCTGATGAATTTGATGCATCGCGGGCTAAGGAGTTAGGGTTTATTCAAGAGGTAGTACCTGCAGGATCTCAATTAGACAGAGCTAAAGAGATTGCAAGCGAGATCGGTCAGTGTGCTCCGATAGCGATTCAAGAGATCAAGAGAGCTTCCCAAGTTTATTTAGAATTTGGTGAGGCAGCAGCCTTTGCGGAAATTGAAAATATGAGAAGAGTTACTTTAGCCACCGAGGATGCCAAAGAAGGAATGCAATCCTTTATTGAAAAGCGAGATCCAGAGTTTAAAGGTTCATAAATATTTGAATATTTTGTCATGATCATGCTCAGTTCAGTTCTCACTAATTTCTTGCAATAAGACTGTGCGTCTTTCCTCAATAAATCTTCTTATTGATGCTCTAGAAGGATCACAGAAACCTGCTTCATTACCCTCGATTTCTTCAGGATTGTATTGTTCATTACAGGAAATAGTAAGTCCTGTAGGATTGGATCCAGGGTCGGCCGCATCAGTTGTGATGATTGCTTGATGAAGTCTATTCTTTCTTTCTTGTAGTAAGGGCCCGATTATGGACCAATCAAAAAAACTATCCAGAATGCCTTGAATCTCTTCGTATAAACGAGCCTTATTATTCTCGTCGCTGAAGACTAAATTCCATAGTATGGGCGGATCATTAGGATAAAATGGCTCTCCAGCCCAGTGTGGATGGTCTCCGGAAGGGAATGCACGAATTGCAATAGTATCTGCAAAAGTCCGAGGGTTAAAATAGCCATTGCAAACTTCTATTGTCGGATCTTCAGCGCAATTTGGCGCTGGACGATCAATGTGGGTATAGTCCAAATCGTTGGGCATATAAATCCATTTTTCTGTTGGCTCGTTGTAATAAAGGTAATAATTATTTGCAACACGAACATAATGATCAACTGCACCCACTACAATTTCTGCTGCCTGAGCTTTTATAAATCCTGGGATATCGAATTGCTCTCCTAACTGAGTTACAGAAGGGTTAGTCTGAACAAATTGAGCAAATTCTCTCAAAGCTTCTCTAGCTTCAGAAACTGATTTCTTTTTAGTCTTAAGGTCATAGACAGGCTTATAAGGAAGAAATTGTGAAATATTCCCTTCCGACCCTTCTTGATTGATTGGAGTATTTACATAATCCTGATTCAAATAGTTCGCAGTTCCTAACCATTCTTCTGCGCTTTCCGGATCGGATTTCTCAACGCCAATGACGCAGAAGTTTTCATTATAATAGATAACAGTATCTTCATAGGGATCACAGTTAGTGTCGACCACAGAAGATCCTGCCAAGTTACCAGGCGGTCCAACTTTAAAAAGGTAATCATTTTCATCGTAGTATCTTTTTAAAAAGGGTTTGTCTACCTGTTCTACCATTGTAAAGACACCCATGTTGTATGTTTGTGGAAGAGATTGACCATACAGTGTCTGCCCGGTTCCCGTCACAATCAATTCTACTTGAGCGTGAGTAGCTCTAGCTACTGGTAGTCCTATTCTGTTCATCAATTCATGAGTAAGCACCTCTCTTTGATAACTTGGATCATGTTTATTGTAACGAAATCTTAATTTTTCAACTCCCATGAAAACTCTATCGTCTGCTTCGGGATAGTCAGGAATATTTTGACCAATAATCCCTAGACACGGCAGACCGGGACCAACTGAAGCAGGTACACCATTAATATCTACGCAAGAGTAAACGCTTTCATCTTCGTCAAACTTTTCATCAAACTTAATTGCGAAGCTAAAGCGACGCGGTTTAGCAGGATTGCTATCATAATCAACTGGATATCTTCGACTTGTATTGCCTTGCATCTTAAAACCAACATTTTCAACGGAAGCAATAACTCCTCCTTGATCGTCTAGATACTCAAAATCTGCCTGACGGTAGATTTCACTATGCGTCCAAGAAGTCCAGGAAAAAGCAGGACCGCTTGCATCATTTATACTGTAATTGGATCGTAAAGTATCGAGTTCTAAGGCTCGCCATTCTTCTACACTCATTGTAAGTCGAATTTTATGTAGACGATCGAGAGCAAACAAAGGAATTGTCTCGTCATCTGAACAAATGATTTCGACATTTGTCACGTCTATATTATTTATAACTCCAGTCTCATTTGTAATTTCACAATCTTGTCGTGCAGGTTCTCTTTCAATTTCTATTTCATATTCGACACCTTCTTCGAGCAGTTGTGTAAAAGAAAAATTTCCATTTTGTGAAATCGTTAAGTTTTCAGATCCTAAAGATAGATTTAAGCTACGAATGTTATCCATTCCACTTACAGTTCCGTTTATTGAATAATTAGGCGAGGGTGAGGACGGAGACTCACTGCCACCTCCGCAACCATAGATAAATAATAAGATCGAAGAGCTTATTACAAAATATTTTTTTAGTGGTTTAATCAATTCAATTCTAAGCATTTACATTGATTTCAAAAACAAATTTTAAGAAAATTAAGCTATTAAAAGTTTATTTTAGTTTGTAAATTTAAAAAAAATTTTTTTTTTGATTATAATTGAGTAATTAATTATGGAGCATTTTATGAAAAAAATATTTTTTATCTCAATAGCTTTCTTAGCTTTGTCCGTTCAAGCTGTAGAAACTAAGTTTGGCATTGGTTATATAAATAGTGATTTAAAGGTTGATTTATTACCCGATATTAGTACTGGTAGCCTAGAGCTTTCTTATCTAGTCGGATACGATAATGGACTAGCGGCAGAGGTTGGCGTAGCTTTTGGAGTAGTGGATGACGACTTTTCTTTTGGAGCGGATACAGTAACTGTTGAGGCAAAAACGAGTTATTACCTAAGAGGAATATATAACTTTAATGATACTTTTTTTGTTAATGCAACATGGTTGGATACAGAAATTGGAGCAGAATGGACAGGTAACAATTTTGCTGCTTTAGAAGCAAAGGAAAGTGATTCTGATTTAGGTTATGGAATAGGAGCTAATATTGCTCTTCCAAATTCGGAAGCTGTTATAAGGATCTCATATAACTCTTTTGACTTTGGCCCTGCTGATTTGGATCAAATCTCTATAAAATATTTATTTTGATTTCTTAATAAAACCGAAAGCGTTATATGAAAAAAATAATAATAATTGCTATTTTTTTTGTAGCCTCATCTGTTCATGCAGTTGAATCAAGATTTGGTGTAGGCTTCATTAATAGCGCTTTAGGTCTTCCTCCTGGAGTCAATTCTTGCACTAGTTGCATAGATCTTGGGAGTTTAGATTTTTCTTATCTAATCGAATACGATAGCGGACTTGCAGCGGAGGTAGGGATCACTTATGGCGTAATGGAGGACGATTATGCAGAAGATCCAACAGACCGGGTAAATTTTAAAATAAAGACTGGATATTACCTAAGAGGAATTTACAATTTCAATAAAACTTTTTTTATTAATGCAACCTGGTTGGATACAGAAATTGGAGGAGAGGGTTTAGGTGCCAATAATCAGCTCGTCACAAATTATGTAAGAGAAGGTAATTTAGGCTATGGAATTGGAGCTAATATTGCTCTCCCAAATTCGGAAGCAGCTGTTAGAATCTCATATGAAATTTTTGATTTTGCGCCAGGAATTGATATCGACCAAATTTCAATAAAATATTTATTTTAAAACTCCCATCACATATTTAAGCTAGAGGCGCTAAGGTTTGTCTAAAGCTTTTTTTATTTCTTAAAATAATTATTAAAAGGCAACGCTTTCATAACGAAAATTATATTTCAATTATTTTGATTTTATAAAAGGATGATCAAATCACAAAATTCAATACCTGAGGGCAGACTTCAAAGAGGTAGTAATATACCGGATAGGTATATTTCTAAATTTCGCCAAGTAATTTCAAGACATGGTTTGACCATGACTTTGATAGCAATTATTTGTCTTTTTTTGCCATCCATTCAATCTGCCTTACTGTCTTCATTGAATAATTTATTTAGAAATCCTTTAGTATATTTTTTTTGGAGTTTGGCGCTTATTACTTTTATTGTAATATTCCTGAAACTTACAAATAGAAAAATTGATCTTCGTCAGTTATTTTGGATTGGGTATCTTTTTACGATTTCTATCATTGAAGAAATTGCATTCAGACTTTCTTTACCGCTTTTAATAACCTCTGATGTTACTGGTATCAGTTTTTTTTGGATTGGAGCTCTGATGAGTAACCTTTTTTTTGCAACGATCCACTATTTTACTTTACGTTGGAAACTTAATGCCTGTATTTTTACTTTTCTTGGAGGTATGGGTTTTAGCAGAATGTTAGAAACAACTGGAGATTTGACTGCAGTGATTCTTTTACATTGGGCAATAACATTTTTGAATACGCCTTCTGCACCGAAATATCTAGAAAACAAGTTTTCATGATTTATATAATTTACCTTTGATATAGAAAGAGAGAACTATCAAGACTGCTGCCAAGATCAAATAGTAATAGATCAATTTAGAAAATATTGGGGTCATGCTGTTCAAACCGGATTCAGTTGCTTCTCCGCCAAATAGTCCTGCAAGCACTCCTCCAAGAGAGGAAGCTAAAAACCATAAACCCATCATTTGTCCAAGATATTTCTTTGGAGAGTATCTCGAGAAAGCAGATAGTCCAACTGGAGATAAGGCTAATTCACCAAAGGTATGCAATAAATAGGTTAATAGTAACCACTGAACACTTACAGGTGCTTCAATCATGGCATATTGCACTGCAAAGAGCATCACTATAAAGCCGAGCCCCATGAAAATTAAACCAATTGCAAACTTAATGGGAGTATTAGGATTTAAATTTCTTTTCCCTAAAAAGACCCAAAGATAAGCAAAGAACGGAGCAAACATTACTACAAAAAGTGGGTTCAAAAATTGTGTCCAGCTAACCGGTGCCTGAAAGGAGCCAAAAGTAAGGTTTACATAATCTCTTGTAAAGATTGATAACGAGCCAGCAGACTGGTCAAAACCAGACCAGAAAGCTGCAGCACCAATAAATAAAAGTAAAAGCATTAAGACATTTTTCTTTTCAAAGCTTGTAAGTCCCGCGAAGAAAAACAAATAACTAAAATAAATAAATGAAATGACAACTAAAAAGTCACGAAATCGTTCTGCAAAAAATATCGGGTCAATACTCCAAAGCCCAAGAATTCCCGAGATTACTAATATTGCAAAAAATAAGATGGTGACGATGGTCCAAAGTCTCAAAGTGCTTCTTCGCTCTTTTGTCATACCAATTGGATTTAAGCCAGCAGCTCCAAGCTGACTTCTAAAATAAATAAATTGAATGACACCAAAAAGCATGCCAACACCTGCTGCGCCAAAGCCCCAGTGCCAACCGATACGCTCACCTAAATAGCCGCAGATCGCAAAACCTAGCATGCTACCAATATTGATCGACATGTAAAAAATGGTAAAACCAGAATCTCTGCGTTCGTCTTGATCTTTATAAAGTTGACCTACTATAGATGAGATGTTGGGTTTTAGAAGCCCAGTACCAATGGCAACAAAAGCTAATCCTAAGATAAAGGTCTGTTCCAAAGGTATAGCCAAAGTGAAGTGACCCAGCATGATAATTAGCGCACCGTATAGCACAGCTTTTTGATAACCCAATAAATTATCTGCTAACCAGCCACCGGGTAAAGCCAAGAAATAAACCATTCCAGCGTAAATTCCATAAATTGCGTTTGCTTCAACATTCGACCAACCCAAGCCTGGATTTCCTACCACACCTATTGTCATGTAAAGAACTAACAGACCACGCATACCGTAGTAAGACATTCGCTCCCAAAGCTCAGTAAAAAATAAAGTTCTCAAACCTATCGGATGGCCAAAAAAATTATTTTTAGAAATTTCTGAGTCTTTATCCAACATAAGAAAATTAGAAATAACTCTAAAAACTAAACATCAAATTCTTTAGAATTTTTTAACATGTGGGCGGGCCCATGGTTAAGATTAATGGCTGCATTTTCACCGTATAACATCTCCTTGTGAGCGCCAAAGTTTTTTCGATCTTGAGCTAAAGGAGCTAATTCTAAAGCTTTATCCATTGCCATTGAATATAATTCTTCAACTGGTCCAACTGACTGAATTATCCCTGCATCAAGAGCCGCGGGACCCGTCCATCGTTTAGATAACTGTACTGTTTCGAAGAAAGAATTTGCAGGAATTTTATGGTGAAATAAAGCTAATTCTGGTCTTGGAATTTTCATGCCTAATTGTATCTCGTTGGCACAAATGAAACCTCTGTCTTCTCTCATGAATCTGACGTCATGAGATAGAGCCAACATAAATCCGGCTCCAAAAGCATGACCATTAATTGCACATATGGTTGGAATTGGCAGGGTAATCATTCGGCCTAACAAATACATAAATTCTTTACCAAATACTTCTCTATCACCGGCTTCTGGATATTTTTCTGGAGAGTTGACCCAATTTAAATCAAGACCATTAGAAAAAAATTTCGGATCCGTAGCGCATGTAATTAATGCTCCTGGACCGTCATCTTTTTCAATATCATCTATAGCTTTAGAGAATTCTCTAACAAAAGACGTATTCCAACGGTTTTCACCAGCATCCATTGTTAAAGTATAAATAGAATCTTCCTTCTTAAGATCGATCATAGTCATTAATATTAAACTTAGATTACTATACACAAAAAAATATTTTAATGGGTAGCTGAATGTTTTAAGATGAACCATGTGAATGAGGATTTTTAATTGTTACTGAATGAAGAAATAAAACTTGATTATTCAGATGTTCTCATAAGACCAAAAAGGTCAACTATGAGCTCTAGAGGTGAGGTCAAACTCGAGAGAACACATCGATTTCTTTGGAGTAAAAAAAAATGGACAGGTATCCCAATCATGTCGGCAAATATGGATACTGTTGGAACTCCCGCCATGCATAAAGTTTTATCAAAATATAAGTTAATTACTTGTCCAGCTAGGCATTATCTCAAGAAAAATACCAATAAATTTATTAAAGGAGAAACTAACATTTGTTGGTTCGGAGGCATTGAGGATATTGCAAATCTTGCTAAAACCTCGACTGGATTTATTGGTTTAGATGTAGCGAATGGTTATACAATTCGTTTTGTTGATGCGGTAAAAAAATTAAGAGATAAATGCCCCGACGCCACAATTGCTGCAGGCAATGTTGTAACCGCTGATATGACTCAAGAACTTATCTTAGCCGGTGCAGATATTGTAAAGGTGGGTATTGGCCCAGGATCGGTTTGTACGACCAGAATAAAAACTGGCATTGGATACCCGCAACTCAGTGCGGTTATAGAGTGTGCTGATGCTGCCCATGGACTTGGTGCTCACATCATTGCGGACGGTGGTTGCGTTAATTCTGGAGACATTGTCAAAGCATTTGCAGGTGGTGCCGATTTTGTAATGATCGGTGGCATGCTTGCAGGTCATGATGAATGTGAGGGCGAGGTAGAAAACGGAGTTATGAAATTTTATGGAATGGCTTCAGAATCTGCGATGGATAAACACAACAATCATAATGATTATAGAGGGGCAGAGGGCAAAACCGTGGAAGTAACTTATCGTGGCAAAGCCGACGACACCATAAAAGACATTTTAAGCGGCATTCGTTCAGCTTGTACTTATGTTGGAGCCAACCGTCTCAAAACTCTTTCAAAATGTACCACCTTTGTTAGAGTGAATAATACGCATAACACTATTTACGGAAACGAGTAAGTAATCTTAGAATATTTATAAGAGGTGATATGTCATTTTGGAATGATTTAAGTTGGGTTGAATCTATCAGGGCCCCATATTTATCCTTTTTCTTTGAAACAATAACTTTGATGGGATATCCCACCTTTTTAATTTTATTTATTTCTTTTGGTTATTTTTTCTGGTCACCATCTAGATTTTCCCGAGTTGCATTAATACTTTTCATTTCTGCAATGATAAATAGTTTTTTGAAAGATTTATTTCAAGATCCCAGACCGCCCGAAGAGTTAATGTTAGATGCCCAAATTGGATTATCTTATGGATGGCCAAGTGGACATACTCAAATTGCCGTAACTCTATGGGGCTTTCTTGCATATGAATTAAAAGATAAATGGTTTAGCATTTTCGCAAGCCTTTTAATTTTTTTAATTGCATTCAGCAGGTTGTATTTAGGAGTGCATGATATTGGAGATGTTTTTGCGGGATTGGTAATTGGTTTAATTATATTAGGTACCTGGCACGCGGCATTGGAATTAAATTTAGATCAAAACCTATCCTATAGAAATTCATTTTTACTTTTATTAGGATTTCAAGCTATCGTTTATCTTACGTACCCATCTCATCAAGATCACGAGCTGAGTATTTGGCTATTGGGAGTGATGACTGGTTGGTTATTAGGTTCTTCTCAAATCGAACTCCAGCTAAATAAAGTAAGCAGGTTTTTCGTTTCTAGCTTTAGTGTTTTTATAGTTTTTCTTAGTATGATTTTCATTTCTCGATTGGAAGACAGTATTAATCTTGAAGGGCTGCTAGGTATTAGTTTTAGTTACGCCTTGGGCATCAGTTTTTCTCTAATAGTGACTTGGATTATCCCTCGCATTTGGAGATTACTTAACTTAGCTTCCTAAGAATAAGCAAAGAAAAAACAGTTTCTATTAGTTGAGAATCATTATCATTTAGACTATATTTTTGGCCTTATGAAAAATACATTAATTTTAACTCTTTTATTTGCTCAAACCCTTAGCTTGTTAGCTAAGGAAGTAAATGTTTATACTTCAAGACACTACGACTCAGACGAACTTCTCTATCAGGAGTTCACAGAAGAGACTGGAATTAAAGTAAATATTATTTCAGGGAAAGGAGGGGCGCTCCTAGAAAGATTAAAATTTGAAGGTAAAAATTCACCGGCTGATATTTTCTTCACCGTTGATGCGGGAAATTTATGGAAGGTGCAAAAAGAGGGATTATTTCAGCCAATAACGTCTCAGTTAGCACTCTCTAAAGTTTCAAATAACTTAAGAGGGCCTAACAATGAATGGACTGCCATTGCAAAAAGATCAAGAGTGATTTTTTATAATCCTGACAACGTAAGCGACGATGAAATAAAAAATATATCTTACGAATCACTTGCCGATAATAAATGGAAAGGAAGAATAGTAATCCGAAGTTCAAGCAATATGTACAACCAATCCTTAGTAGCTTCCTTAATCGATAGGAATGGAGAGCAAAATACTGAAAGATGGGCTAAATCTTTAGTGGAAAATTTTGCTCGCAAACCTCAAGGAAATGACAGGGCGCAAATTATGGCTGTTGCCAATGGCGAAGCTGATCTAGCAATCGCGAATAGTTATTATATTGGAGTTATGCTCTCTGGAGATGCAGGGGAAGAACAACTTAGTGCAGCTAAAAAAGTGAAACTCGTCTTTCCAAATCAACTATCATCAGGCGCTCATGTAAATATTAGTGGTGCAGGTATTCTTAAATATGCTCCAAATGTTGAAAATGCGAACTTATTCATAGAATTCCTTCTATCTGATCGAGTCCAAGAGAGTATGGTAAAGAAATCTTATGAATATCCAATAGCTAAGGTTCCCATCAGCGATGAGATGGCTAGTTTTGAAACTGATTTTAAAGAAGACAGCGCTTCTGTAAAAAAGTTTGGAGAGTTAAACCCTGCTGCAATAAAATTAATGGATAGAGTAGGCTGGAAATAGTCATATTTTAAAGTAAGAAAATTTATATGGTTTCTTGGAAAATGTTACCTTTTATAGTGGCAGTAGTATTTATAACTCCCATTCTAATTGTCCTTACAAGCTTATTTGGAGAATATTCAGATAACTGGAGTCATTTAATAGAATTTGTCCTTCTAGATTATATCTCTAGTTCGATCTTATTAGTTTTGGGTGTTTCTTTAGGTGTTTTAGTTATCGGAGTTTTATCAGCATACCTTGTTACGAATTATAGTTTTTATGGAAAAAATACTTTTGAGTGGGCACTATTATTGCCGCTTGCTATTCCGCCCTACATACTAGCTTATACGTTTACAGGTTTGTTTGATGCAAACGGCGATGCAAACATTTTAATTAGATACTTATTTAATTTGAATAATGATTTTGTTTTTTTCCCAAACGTTAGAAATATCACGGGAGCGATAATAGTTTTTTCATTTACATTGTATCCATACGTATATTTAGTAACTAGAAGCGCTTTTTTAAATCAATCTAATTCGATAAAGGAATCAGGAAGACTATTGGGGTTAGGTCAAATAAGTATATTCTCAAAAATTTCTTTACCCCTAGCACGTCCAGCCTTTATAGCTGGATTGATGTTGGTAATAATGGAAACTCTTTCAGATTTTGGAGCAGTTGATCATTTTGCAGTTCAAACATTTACCACTGGAATCTTTAGGACTTGGTATGGGTTGTACGATTTGAATACTGCCATGCAACTATCTTCTTTGTTGCTCATGATTATTTTTCTTTTTTATTTTTTAGAAAGATTTTCTAGGGAAGGTATTAGCTATACTAATGACAATTCAACATTTAAAACCGCATCTGTTACAGGTCTCAAAGGGCTTAAATCGTTATTGGCATCGACATTTTGCTTCATTCCAATCTTTATTGGTTTTATTCTGCCCATCATTGAACTCAGCCTTTGGGCATTTGAAACGAATGTAGATATTTTCAATAATAAATTCCTCGTTGGCTCCTTCAATACAATTACGCTTGGACTTTTTACTGGTCTAATTTGCGCCTTACTTGCGATAGTAATTAATTTTTCTATTCGTTTTACTAAAAATAAATTTTTAGAACGCTTAAATTCTTTGATGTCTATAGGTTATGCGATTCCAGGTTTAATACTGGCGGTCGGAATTACTAGATTTTTAGTCTTTTCTGATCAAAATCTATTTACAAATATAAATTTCGTAATAACTGGATCTTTAGTTGGTTTATTTTTAGCGTACATAATCAAGTCTTACGCACTTGCGAATTCTTCTATTGAATCAGGATATGAGAGAATAAGTAATTCCATCGATAATTCAGCTCAACTTTTAGGCTCTTCTGGCGGCAAACTTTTAGGAAGAATTCATTTTCCTTTGATGAGAACCAGTTTTTTAACAGCAGTATTGCTGGTGACTTCTGAAGTAGTTAAAGAACTTCCTGCGACGCTTATTTTAAGACCTTTCAATTTTGATACGCTTGCTGTAATTACATATACCTATGCTGCCGAAGAAAGAATGTATCAAGCGGCTATGCCGTCTTTAGCCATAGTGATAATTGGAATAATTCCCATAATTTTTCTCACTAAAATGATAAGGTCATCAAGAATAAAAAACTCATGACTCAGAAAATTTTAAAAATTGAAGATTTGGCGCTTTCTTATGCAAATCAAAAAGTTTTAAAAGATGTAAATCTAGAATTGTCAAAGGGAGAAAGAGTTTCAATTTTAGGAGAATCAGGTTCAGGAAAAAGTTCTCTTCTAAGATGTATTGCTGGATTTGAGCCAGTAAATAATGGAAAAATTTTCATAAAAAACAAATTAGTGTCATCAAATAATCTTATGATTCCGACAGAGAAAAGAAATGTTGGCATGGTTGCTCAAGAAAAAGCATTATTTCCTCACTTAACTGTAAAGAAAAATATTTCATTTGGCATTGAAAGAAAGAAAAACAAAGACGAGGTAGTAAACGAACTAACCAATTTATTCAAAATTACAAATCTTATAGATAAGTTACCGAGACAAATTTCAGGAGGTGAACAGCAGCGAGTTGCCTTTGCAAGATCTCTTGCTCCGAGTCCAAATTTACTCATGCTAGACGAACCTTTCAGTGCCTTAGACGACGAGCTCAAGCAAGAATTGTATTACGAATTAGACAAGATTTTTGATAAACAGGAACTATCTATTTTGTTGGTCACACATGATCATGAAGAAGCAAAAATTTTAACTTCAAGATTATTTAAGCTGACTCAAGGCTCTCTAATTTCGATTGAATAGAAAAATTTAATCAAATTTTTTATTGATGACTATTACACATGAAGATTGCCGTTTAAAATAGATTTTTAAACTATCATGCCTAGAAAACTTAAAAACTGTAACAACTTTCAAGATTTAAAAAATTTAGCAAGAAGAAGATTGCCTGATCCAATTTTTCACTACATTGATGGTGCTGCAGAAGATGAGACTACTTATCAAAGAAATACAGAGGCATTCCATGATGTTGATTTAGTTCCAAATGTTCTTGCTGGGGTTGAAAACATTGACATGTCAGTAAAGGTAATGGGTTATGAGTTAGGGCTACCAATTTTTTGTTCTCCAACTGCTTTACAAAGATTATTTCATCATCAAGGTGAAAGAGCGGTTGCTAAAGCTGCTGAAAAGTTCAATACGTTGTTTGGTGTGTCTTCTTTGGGCACCGTAAAACTGAAAGACATCGATGAAATGATCAATACTCCAAAAATGTTTCAATTCTATTTTCATAAGGATAGAGGTCTAAATGATTCTATGATTGTCATGGCCAAAGAAGCTAACTTTGAAATTTTAACCTTAACGGTTGACACAATCACAGGGGGTAATCGAGAGAGAGATTTAAGAACAGGTTTTACTACACCTCCAAAATTAACTCCAAAAAGTATTTTTCAGTTCGGGATAAAACCTGCATGGGCTTTAAATTATTTATTTAGAAAAAAATTCGAACTTTCTCAATTATCAAGTCATGTGAAAGAGGGAACAAATATTGCAATATCTGTTGGAGATTATTTTACGACTATGCTTGATCAGAGTATGACATGGGATGAAGTTATAAAGCTTAAAGAAAACTGGGGTAGAAAATTTTGTCTCAAAGGTATTATGAGTCCGGGCGATGCTAGAAAAGCAGTAGAAATGAAAGCTGACGCAATTATGGTTTCTAATCATGGCGGCAGACAGCTTGATGGTGGAAGAAGTTCTTTTGACCAACTGGACGAAATTCTACAAGAGGTAGGAGGTGAAATTGAGGTAATTCTTGATGGCGGCATACAAAGAGGCACCCACGTTTTAAAAGCTTTGGCAATGGGTGCAACAGCTTGCTCTGGAGGAAGGATGTATTTATTTGGGTTAGCTGCTGCAGGTCAAAAAGGCGTAGAAAAAGCCCTAGGAAATATGAAAAATGAAATCGAAAGAGATATGAAATTAATGGGAGTAAAAAAAATTAGTGAATTAAATTCATCTATGATCAGATTTCGCTAGTAATGACTAATAAAAAAAGATAATTTATATTTTTTAATTGGGAGAAAAAATGTCAGATTCACAATACACCCCACCAAAAGTCTGGAAGTGGGACAGCAAAAATGGTGGTAAATTTGCAAACATAAATAGACCAATTTCTGGATCTACGCATGAAAAAGAATTGCCAGTCGGTAAGCATCC
The DNA here is from genome assembly GCA_902536295.1 of uncultured SAR86 cluster bacterium. Lineage (GTDB taxonomy): Bacteria > Pseudomonadota > Gammaproteobacteria > Magnimaribacterales > AG-339-G14 > AG-339-G14. Next base: position 56,164 of record CACAWS010000005.1, read on the forward strand.
AATACAACTTTATTCTTTGGGAACACCAAATGGAATAAAGGTGACGGTAATGTTAGAAGAGCTTTTAGCTTTGGGTCATGAGGGAGCAGAATACGACGCTTTCTTGATTAACATTGGTAATGGAGATCAATTTGGAAGTGGCTTTGTAGAGATTAACCCTAACTCAAAAATTCCTGCTTTACTTGATCGAAGTACTGACCCTAACACTAGAGTTTTCGAGTCTGGCGCAATGTTAGTCTATCTAGCTGAAAAATTTGGAGAATTTTTACCCACGAATACTTTAAACAGAGCTGAATGCATGTCTTGGTTATTTTGGCAAATGGGAAGTGCTCCATATCTTGGAGGGGGTTTTGGACACTTCTATGCTTACGCTCCAGAGAAATATGAATACCCAATCAATCGATTTGCTATGGAAGTGAAAAGACAATTAGATGTTCTAGATAAGAATTTAGCTGATAGGAAATTTATTTGTGGAGACGAATACACCATTGCAGATATTGCAATTGCACCTTGGTATGGCTCTTTAGTTCTTAGGAATATTTATAACGCTGCAGAGTTTTTAGACGTAGCTTCTTACGAAAACGTTGTTCGATGGGCTACGGAGGTCTCAGAGCGTGAGGCCTATAAAAGAGGGTCTAGAGTTAATAGATCTCCAGATCAATTGAAAGACAATGCAATATTAGAACGTCACGATGCAAGTGACTTAGATTGAATATGAGTAATTCACTCAAAATATATGGTGTGCCAATGTCTCAAGCGTGCCGATCTTTGATATGGCTTTTGTTGAATAAAAAGATTAAATTTGAATTAATCTTAACTATGCCAGGTTCTAAACAAGAAAATGGAACAAGACACCCGTCGTATCTTGAAAAGTTTCCAAATGCCACTATTCCTGCATTAGAAGATTCTGATACAGGATTTTTACTCTCTGAATCTCATGCAATCATGTGTTATCTCTGTAATAAACATGAATGGTATGATTTTTATCCTAAAGAAATTGAAGCTAGAGCAAAAGTAGATGACTTTCTTCATTATCACCATAGAAAAGTAAAAGAGGCATCCCTCGCTTATTTTGCGCCAAAAGTAAGAACAGATCTCAATCTACCTGAAAATCTCATAGAAATTTCTAGAAAGTCTTTTAATGATTCTTTGAATGCACTTGAAACAAATTGGCTAAATAAAAATAAATTTATTACTGGAGATAACGTTACCTTGGCTGATCTAGCTGCCTATGTGGAAATTGGCCAATTAAGAGATTGCTACACTAATCTTTATGATTTTAAAGAGCTGCCAAATATTCAACGATGGATAGAAGATATGACTAATGTAGATGGTCATGATGATGCTCATCTTGTACTTAAAGAATTAGGAGATATAAGTGTTAGTCCTCCGGCTATGGAAGATATTGCAAAGGCAAACATAACAGGCTTCAAGAAAATATTAGAACTGTCTTCTTAAATTTTTTTATGAATCTACCGATAGGTCTTTGGCGAAAAGCTGCACTTTTCAGTTTCTCTTTTATATTTATTTACGTTGGCATTGATCACTTTCTAAATCCAAAATTTTATCTTTCTATTATGCCGCCCATCCTACCGTTTCATTTAGCAGCGGTATTAGTAAGTGGATTTTTTGAGATAATTGGCGGAATTGGGATACTTATTCCATCTTTAAGAAAAAAGGCAGCATGGGGTTTAGCTGCGTTGATAGTTGCTGTTTATCCTGCGAATATTTACATGGCTTTGTCTCCAGATACCTTTCCTGAATATTCGATAAATCTATTATATTTTCGATTAGTTTTACAATTTGTTATATTTTATTGGGCTTATTTAATTACTACACAAAAATTTAACCCAGCTAGATAAGAAAACTTAAATTTTTTTTATGTTCAAAACTTCCTTTAAAAGAACCTCAGTCATAGTTTTTTGTTTCGGTCTTTTAATTGCATATATGCCTGAAATTACAAGTGACATAGATAAAGACAACTCTAAACAAAAAATAGGTTTCTTCGGTCCAATGAAAAGCTTTGACACGGCTCAAACTACATTTGAGAAATTATCTAATGGTGGAATGAGAGCCACTATTTATCATGAGGCTATGAAAGGAGTAACTGTTGAACATTTAAGATGGTGGTTTGAAAACATCGACAAAATGACTACATTCAATGGCGTTGACTTCAATGGGATTGAAATTCCGAGATACCACCTTTGGCATCCTCACGATCATATAGAAGTTTACTGGAAGAAAAAGATTTTAGATGAAAATGGTAGAGTTTCAGCAGGTTCAATAATGCATATAAAAGAAACTTTTGGTGGTAATTTGGTTGACGAAAGCGTTCTGATTACAAGGTTCGATGATCAGGAATATAATTTCCAATTAGGCATGTTTGGTATTAAAGGTGGAGAATTGATTCATGCTTATGAAGACAGTCCAGAAGGTGTTTTATTTATGACGCAATTAACCATTAGTAACGATAACCCCATCTTTGGAAACTTAATTACTTGGCTGGTCACAAAGTTTCTAGTCAACGAGGAAATTCTTAAAGCTTGGATGCAACATAATATTGAAGAATCTGGTGAGAGTGAAAATTTTATTCCTACTCTTTACAATTATTACAACTAGTCTTGAAAAAAATTATTATAAGCCGTAAAGGTTTCGATTCTAGTGCTGGCGGGGCGCCTTCACCAATTTTGGCCGATGGTAGAATTTTTTCATTACCTATTCCGCAAAGAGAAAAATCTCCCTATCGTTATAAAGACTTAAGATTTGATGAATTTGAAGGAACCGAGTTATTAAAAAAATCAGGTTCAAAGTTATCACCTAATGACTTTTGTCATTTTGATCCAATACTTAATCAAGCAATTGGCATATTTGGACAAGCAAATGCAGCACAATCTGAGTTAGACAATCTTGATGTGCAAAAGGGTGATCTTTTTTTATTTTTTGGTTGGTTTAGAAATTATGGAGAAAAAGCAGTGAACCTCCATCATTTGTTTGGTTGGATGCAAATTGAAAAAATAATAAAAGGAGAAAAAAATATAAAAGAATTTCTTGCATACAAAAGACTATGTCATCCACATGGATTTAAAGATGTAAGCAGATATAAAAATAATACACTTTATGTGGCTTCTAAAAAGTTGAATTTTAAAAATAGAAAGCTTAATAAACAAGGATTTGGGCTTTTTAAAAAAACGCATGAAGATCTGGTATTAACAGAGAAGAATAAAACTAGATCAAACTGGCAATTACCTAAGTCTTTTGCGAAAGCCAATAACTTGTTTATGAATAGATTGAAATGGTCAGACTCAAAATCACTAAAATTAAACTATAAGGGATTTGGTCAAGAGTTTGTTTTAAATGTCGAGGCTAATCCTAAAATAGCAAACTGGGCGATGAAGCTCATTCAAATGCACGGTTAAACAATTTTTAAAACGTTTATAATAAATAATGGAAAACACTACAAGATATCAAAACTACAAGGATTTTTTTCCTTTTTATTTGAGAGAGCATAGTAAAAAAAGTACTAGATTACTTCACTATTTTGGTACTTTGGGGTATCAAGTACTTTTTTGGTCGCTTTTAGTAACTCAAAACTATATATTTTTACCTTTAATTTTTCTTATGGGTTATGGTCCTGCTTGGGTTGGACACTTTTTTTATGAAAAAAATAAACCCGCTACCTTTACTTATCCATTTTGGTCTCTAAGAGGGGACCATCACATGGTTTTCTTACTTCTTACAGGAAGATTAAAAAAAAGGTTAAACGAAGCGGGAGTGACAACTTAGTTTTTTAGGTCTTTAAATTTATCATCTTTCTTGATTAAAGAATTTTTCTGTTACTTTCCAGGCAACTTGTTGAAGTATTATCGCTTCGTCTGGATCAAGATTAAAAAGATAAGGGTTTTTTTCTGGCGACCTTTTATAAATCGATGAAAAAATTACACATGCCCCAAGGTAAGTCCCAGCTCTTGTAGGATGTCTTTTATCTTTCATGTACAACTCAATTTCAGAAAAATTTCTCTCAATCTCTGCAAAAGCTAAACCAACCGGAATAACTAAAATATCATTTTTGTTTGCGGCTTTAATATATTCTTCTGAAATCTCTTCTAACATCTCTGGAGTATCTTTATATGCCCAAGTCATCATTAAAATTGGTTCAATGTCTGCTTTCTTAAGTTTTTTTGATTTCTCTTCAATGGTTTTATGAAAATTCTCTTTATTATCAATTGGGCATCTGCTGCAGTCATGCATTATGACTGCATCGAAAGGAGATCTTTCTTTCTTTACTAAGTTATTATTAACATCAAAGGTAAAGGATCCCATATCAGGATTTGAAATGTAAGAATTTATATCATGCCACGATAGAGAAGCACCGCTTATAGTTATCTTTCTTATTTGAAAATTTTCTGTTAAATCTTCCTCGTTATTGACTAGACTTTCCAGAGGGTTGTGCATGCCATTATTGAAATATATGAAGCTATTACCGACTACTAATAAATTATTTGGATTAGTTATTTTAGTTTCTGTCACCAAAGGAATATTTGAATAAAGAACGTTTGATAAAAATAGCAAAAGAATGCTTCGCTTTAAAAAATACATATTTTTTTAAAATAAATTTTTTATTTTTTTAAATGATACCTACTTTATAAAAAAACTAAATTAACTTTAAAGAGAATTTTTATATGAGATAATCTTTATTATGGAATATGTAAAAGCTGAATTTTTCTACAGAAAGCCCTTAAAAAAAGGTGAGCCAAAACCTCAATTTGGTCTTACTGAACCCGACCCAGATCGTCCTGACCATAAAAGTTATCTAAGAAATGTAAAGAATGCCAGAGACATAGATAGTTCTCTAGCAAAAGAGGGATTTAAGTTAATTAAACATAAAACAACAGTTCAAGATTTTTATGATGAAAGAACAGTTTCTTCTGTTTATTACGACGAGATGCGAGAGCTTGTCAAAAAGGAAACTAATGCAGATGAAGTTTATATAGTTTCTCATATTACTAGAAACGAACTCCAAGCTCAGCAAGGTAAAATGCTTGGCGCTCATAGGTTAGTTCATAATGATTTCACTCCTAATTTTAATGAAACGGTTAAACCATTAATAGAGGAATCTAAAACAGACCCCTCTAAAATTTCTGTTTATAACCTTTGGAGAAGATTTGATAAAGACTCTTTAGACGCGCCTTTTGCTGTATGTGATTCATCAACTGTATCTGAAAATGAATTGATACCAACTGATTTATTTAATTATCTTGACGGGGAAAGTGGATTCACTGTAGAAATTTACCAGTCTAGTTTCAATGATAATCATCAATGGTATTACTACCCGAAAATGCAAAAGGATGAAGTTTTAATGTTTAAAACCTTTGATTCCGTAGAAAAACCATTTCTACCTACTTTGCACAGCGCATTTGATGATACTTCTGTCTCAGGAAATGCATCACCAAGAGAAAGCATAGAAGTTAGAGCTATTTGTTTGTTTAAATAGCTTTAGAAGTTATTGAGTTTAAGGGGAGAAAGAGGTTTATTAAAAATAAACTAATCCAATAATGTAGCCGCCCATAAAAAAACTAATAGCGAAAACTGGATAAACCCTAAAAAACAATATGACAGATTGAATATAGTTTTTCATAATATAATCTTAACGAATAAAAAAATCCCAATTAGAACTTGTAATTATTTGTCTAGAGTATTTTTGACTTAAAGCAGTGCATTTCGTTCAAATCTTTTTTTTTCGTTGGAAACTTTTGGACAATATATTAAAGTAGTTTTTTGATATTTATTAAGGAGAGAACAATGTTAAAACTTCATTTTGCACCTGCTTCACGAGCCGAAAGGGTATTATGGTTATTAGAAGAGCTAGAGTTACCTTATGAGTTAAATGCTATGCCGTTTCATCCCGAAGCTCTTAAATCTGAAGAACATCGAAAGCGTCATCCACTAGGTCGAATACCTGTTTTAGAAGATGGAGACGTTAGTATTTATGAATCTGGGGCAATCATAGATTACGTTTTAGAAAAACATAAAAATGGAGGTTTGAAGCCCAGCGTTGACTCTCCCGAGTATCCTTATTACCTTCAATGGTTTCACTTTTGTGAAGGAATGATTGCACAACCTATGAATACAATAGTAGTTCACACTATTTTACTTCCGCCTGACAGAAGAGATGAAACAGTTCTTGGTCAAGCCCAGAGACTAGCTTCAAAATCTTTACAAGCTATAGAGTTAGCTTTAGAAGGCAAAGAATATTTAATAGGTGATTTTTCTGGCGTTGAATTCATGACCGGACATTGTTGCACTAAGTTATCAGATCTTGGCTGCGTTACAGAAGATATGCCTAATTTAAAAAGTTATGTTGAAAGAATTAAAGTTAGACCAGCTTTCGTTAAAGCCATTTCTACTGGAACTTAATTTTAAAAACTATTAGATATTTTTTTACCCGCTTCAACTCCAAATTGATCAAAAGGATTAATACCGAGCATATTAGCTGTAATGAATGTTCTATATTCCCATAAAGCAATCAAGTAGCCGATATTTATTGCATCAAGATCAGATAGTTCGAAGTGATTAAATAATGAATTTGCGTTCACTTCTATAGGTGTATTTTTAAAGTCGTCTAAATTTTTTTCAAATAGAATTTTTTGAGCGCTCAGTTGTTTAGAGATTAAATTATTATCTATTCTATCTTTTTTATTGGAGATTAAATCTACACAATATTTGTTTGTGCCTTGATGTAATTCTTGGAAAAAAGAATGTTGAGCTTTTGGACCGAAAGCTCCAAAAATTATTTGACTAGTTTTTTCAAAAATTGAATCTATATTATTTGGTTTTCCTAGCGATTCCATTTCGAGTTGTTGAAAGTAATCAGGGAGGGATCTAATAGGCCAGGAATAAGATAGTAAAATTCTGTTTTTAAAATTAAGAAAATTATTATTCCATATATCTTGAAAAGAAATTTTTTTTATAAATTCTTTAAGATTCTTATTTTTAAAAAATAACTCGTCGAAACGTAAGCCTCCTTTAATAAAATTTATTATCTTTTGATCCGCTGCTAATAAAGCAGGTAAGGAAATCATACTCCAAATCGAATACCTTCCACCAATACCACTGTCAAATAAGAAAACATTTTCTTTGTAAAATAATTCTTTAGCTTTATTTTCGTTCGAAGTAACAGCAAATAAATGAGACTTTGAATTTTTGCCAATTTCTTTATTCAACCAATTTTTAGCTCTGCTTAGACTTTCTAGAGTTTCTGTCGTCGAAAGTGATTTAGATGATACGATAAAAATTGTTTTCTTAGGATCTAGAAGTTTAGTTTTTTCTTTAAATTCTGATTCGTCTGGCCCCGTGATAAAAGAAAAAGTAAAATCTTCACTTGCCTCCGTTGAAAATGTTTCCAAAAGTAATTTAGGTCCTTCGAAAGATCCGCCTGTTCCAAGAATTAAAATATTATTGATATTTTTTTTTATTAAATCTTCTTTGAGGGCTCTTATAGTTGGTAAATCTTTTTTAATGAATAAATCTATAGATTGTCTATTTTTAACATGTGAAATAGATCTATTTTCAGTTTTACTCAAAAACTTACCAGTCCTAAGCTGATCTAGTGATCTATCAATATTTTTTTTCTGATAAATTTCTTCAAAGATATCTTTAATGTCTTTCGAAAAATTTAAACTTCTTGAATCAATCGATAAATACTTATCTTCATAATTTTCATTTTGATAATCAATCAGATTTGATTCGGAAATTTCTTTTAAAGTTGAATATAATTTTTCCATAAAACTAACAGATTATAACTAATTTATCTTTGCTATTATTTAGGTTTATGAAGTTAACATTTGCAATAAATTTAATTAGATACTCATCAATTTTTTTTGTTATAGGTATCTTAATCTCTATGTATTTCTATCCTGGCGGTAATATTCATAATCCTGATCAAGAAGGTTACTCATTCACACAAAACTTTCTAAGTGATTTAGGAGGTTATAAGTCTCATTCTGGAGAAATTAATTTTTTGTCATCTACTTTATTTGCTATTTCTCTTTCCATTTTTGCACTGGCTGGAATAGCCTTTTTATCAATTCCAAGATTATTCAGTGATGATCAAGTAAATTTTTATCTTTCGATCTTGGGGGCAACACTTTTTTTTATTGGTGCAATTTTTTTTGCAGGGGTTGGATTCACGCCATATGATTTATATTTCAAGGAACATGTTTTTTTTGCCAAAAATTCATTTCGCTTAATGATTCCAGCTTCTTTTTTTATTTTAATTGTTTTGGCAAGAAGTAAAGTTTCTAATAGTTATCTATACATAATTACTTTTTTTATGATTTCTACAATTACTTACGTGATTTATCTAAATATCGGAGGAAATCCAATTGAAAATCAGGCAGATTTAGTCCCAAATGTTTTGGCTCAAAAATTGATAGTTTTTGTGAGTATGTTTTGTATTTTTCTAGTAACTTTTGCTTTTTCTCAAAAGCTTAAAAATAATTTGAAATAATATGTTTGGACATGAATTAATTTTAAAAATGGGAAATCCTTTGTTACGTCAAGTTTCGAAGTCTTTTACAAAAGAAGAGATTCTCTCTGAGGAAACTAAAGAATTAATAAACAATATGTGGAAAATTATGGCAGAAGCTGGAGGTATAGGATTAGCTGCTCCACAAATTGGGATTTCAAAACAATTAGCTGTGATCAGACTTGATAGTGAATCTGAGCGTTATGAAAATATAGAAGATTCAGAAGAATTCGTAATTTTTAATCCAAAATTAGAAGTATTAGATGAAACAATGCAGGGTTTTTGGGAAGGCTGTCTCAGCGTTCCTGGATTGAGAGGGTATGTTGAAAGGCCAAGAAAACTAAGAATATGTTATTTGGATGAAAAAGCCGAAGAAAGGGAAATTATTGTTGAAGATTTCTTAGCGACGGTATTTCAACACGAACTAGATCATCTTTTTGGCTTCTTATATGTTGATAGGTTGGGTTCAATTAAAAATTTAATTTTTGAAAATGAAATTTCAGATATACCTCAAGAAAAGGTTTTGGATTAAAAATGATTACTCCAGCAGATGATTTCCCAATACATCAATTAGCCAGACCTATTGCAGATATAGGCACGGAGAGAAATTTTTACGACAGATATTTTTTTAATGGCTACTCTTCAAAAGAAAATATTTTTTTTGGAGCTGCTTTGTGCGTTTATCCAAGTTTAAATATTATGGACGCGGCTTTCACATTGGCAGTCGATGGCATTCAGCACAATTTAAGAGCCTCAAGAATACTTAAAGGAGATCAGCTAAATACAGAGGTAGGTCCGATAAAAGTCAAGGTTATTGAACCTCTGAATAAAATAACTCTAGAAATTGATAGTGATGAATATGCTATCAAAGCAAATATAACTTTCGAAAGGAGATTTGAGTTTATGCAAGAACCAAATATGACTTTATTTAACGGAAATAGAAAAATTATGGATTCGTGTAGGATGACACAACATGGTAGCTGGGTCGGGACAATAAATTTTAATGGCAAAGTTATAGAAATTGATAAAAAAGAATATTTAGGCACTAGAGATAGATCTTGGGGAATAAGGCCGGTTGGGCTTCCTGACCCACAACCTATTGTTCCAATGGAATTGCCACAATTTTTTTGGTTATGGGCGCCAGTAAATTTTGAAGACTGTTCAAGCCACATTTATTTTGTAGATGATAAAGAAGGAAATTCAGATTACGCATTTGCAAAAATTCAATATGCAAATGAAGACGTTTCAAATTTTGTAACAATAGAAAAACAAATACAATTTAAAGAAAAATCTAGAAGAATTAAATCTTTAGAGTTAAAACTGATATCTGATTCTTCAGATCAACATGAGTTTACGATAAAGCCTATTTATAATATTTTTATGTGTGGATTAGGTTATATGCACCCTGAGTGGGGACATGGGCACTACAAAGGAGAATTTGCTACCCATTATGATCAGTACAATTTATCAGAAGATATAGAGGATCCCCCTTATCTACATATTCAATCAATTTGCGATGTATCCTATAAAACCTTTGATGAAAATAAATCTGGAAGAGGAGTTTTAGAACAATTATTAATCGGACCGCATAAACCCAGTGGATTTAAAGATTTGTTGGACAAACCTTAATTCGTTTTTTTAAAAAATTAAATTTTGATGAATAAAAAAAAAGACATCATCTTCATGCAAGAAGCTATTACTTTGGCAAAACAAGCCGAAATAGAAGGTGAAGTTCCAGTTGGAGCTTTAGTTACGTTTGAGGGAAAAGTTATTGGCAGAGGGTATAATCAAATGATTCAAAATTCTGACCCTACTTCTCATGCTGAAATAATTGCTTTAAGAGAAGCTGCTTTACATTTAAATAACTACCGATTAGTCAATTGTAACTTATATGTAACTTTAGAGCCTTGTTTAATGTGCGTAGGAGCTTCAGTGCATGCTAGGATTCAAAGATTGATTTATGGGGCAGATGATCCAAAATCAGGAGCAGTAAAATCTCATCAAGAACTACTAAATTCTTCCATGTTAAATCATAAATTTGAGGTTAACTCGGGTGTGATGAGAGAGGAAGTAAGTAAGCAAATCTCAAATTTTTTTAAAAAGAAAAGAATCAAAAATTAAATTCAGTCCATACAGGAGCATGATCGGAAGGTTTTTCCATTCCTCTTATTTCATAATCAATACCAGCAGCTGCAGCAATTTCAAGTAGACTATCTGTCACCCAAAGATGGTCTATTCTTAATCCACGTTTAGGAGAATCATCAAAACCTCTACTTCTGTAATCAAACCAACTGAATTTGTCATTAGATTCTGGAAAGAATTTTCGATAAGAATCTGAGAAACCCCATTTTTTTATATTCTGTAACCATTCTCTTTCTTCAGGAAGAAAGCTGCATTTTCCTGTCGCCAACCATCTTTTTCTATTTTCCTCTCCAATTCCAATATCTATATCTTCTGGAGATATATTTAAATCTCCAAGAATTATGATATTTTCTGATTTTTTAAAATTTTTATTTAAATGTTTCATCAGATCTTTAAAGAACTTTTGTTTGTAAGGAAATTTTTTGGGATGATCTCGATTGTCCCCCTGAGGAAAATATCCGTTTATGATTATTACTTCTTGTTTATTTAATAGGTGTTTTGAGGTTATTAACCTGCATTGAGCGTCTTCTTTGTCCGTTTCAAATCCGATGCTGGATGATACTAAATTATTTTTGTGAAAAGTAGCAACGCCGTAATGACCTTTTTGACCATTAATAATTTTTTCATATCCAAGTTTGTCAATTTCTTCATGTGGAAAATCGTCATTATGGACTTTAGTTTCCTGTAAGCAAAAAATTTCTGGTTTGTGTTTTGAAATTAGTTTTTCTAATTGATGATGTCTAGCTCTAATTCCATTAACATTGAAGGAAAAAATTTTCATTGACTTAAAATACCAAAACTTAACCTTGAAGGAGTTTCATTAAGCTGTAAGGAGTCTACAAGTATCTCTGCTGCTTCTCTAAGAACTATTTCCTCTCTTAAATCTGAAATTTCTTCTGGATCGGAACTTACAAATTCCTCATAGTCTTGAAAAGGAACAAGACTTAGATACGATCTAAAATTGTTTTCCATTGTTAGAATTTTTTCTTCTCTCTGTATTTTCATAAATCTTCTTTTCTCTAGATCTAGAGGAAGTTCATTATTATTTTTTTCGTTTTCGTAAAATTCTTGCTGAGCTTCAATATAGGCACTCATCTCGTTTGAGCTGGTCCTATTAGAGGACGTAGTTTTTAAAAGCTCAATATTCTCAACTTTATTAAAAGAACGGTAAAAAATTGGATCTATATAATTGTAGGGAAGAGAATTTTCATAGGATCTTTCTCCTATCTCTTCGTCATTAAAAACGAATGGTATCGATATGTCGGGTTCAACACCTTTATTTTGTGTACTTTCTCCAGAGACTCTATAGTATTTTTGCTCTGTAAATTTCAAATGACCATGTGAGAGCTCAATCATTCTCTGTACTGTTCCTTTTCCAAAAGTTTGACTACCAATTACAAGACCTCGATCATAATCTTGAATAACTCCAGCTAAGATTTCTGATGCAGAGGCACTTAATTTATCTACTAAAATAACAATGGGTCCATCATAATTTTGCTTACCTAAATTATGTCCCAAAGATTGTAAAGAACCGTTTGATTCCATGACCTGTACTACATTTCCTCTTCCAATAAAAAGTTTTGCTAGAGAATAAGCTTCGAAGAGAAACCCGCCGCCATTTCCACGTAAATCCAAGACAAGCCCATCTACATTTGACTCGTCTAACTCTCTTAATATCCTTTTAACGTCTCTTGAACTGCTTTTGTAATCAAATCTATTTTTGTTATAGGCCTCAAAATCCATATAGAAAGTCGGTAGTTCAATGATTCCGATTTTGTAGTCTCTTGAAGATCTTTGTATTGTGATCTCTCTTTTTTTTGCTGCAGCATCTTCAAGTTTTACAACATCTCGAGTGATTTCAATTAATTTACCTTTATCTTCGTTGTCAGAAGAAGCAGGTAAAACTTCTAGTTGAACTATTGTTGATTTAGGACCTCTGATAAGTTTGACAACCTCGTCAATTCTCCAATCTCGGACATCAACTAATTCTTCATTGATTGAAGTAGCAACTCCCACTATTTTGTCAGTAACTTTCAAAAGACCTGATTTTTCAGCAGGACCACCTGGAATCAATCTTATAATTTTTGTGATTCCGTCCTCAGAAGATAATATTGCACCAATACCTTCTAAAGAGGCTTTAAGATTTATTTCCCAATCTTCTTGTGAAGTTGGAGTCATATATTTTGTATGAGGATCGTAAAAATTTGTATATGAGTTTATATAAAAACTAAAAATTTCATCATTAGAGATTCGATTCAAACTTTTTTTTCTGTTATTTAATCTCTTCAAGATTTTTTTCTTAGCCGCGCTTAGGTCATTTTCTTTCAAGTAAATTGAAATGAATTCACTTTTAATTAGTTTTTTTTGATAAGTCTTAATTTGAGAGTAAGATTTAAATCTTTCTAGATTTTCACGATTTTTGTAAACAAAGTCATTACTAATTAAATCCTCTTCACTTTCAATAAGTTTTATTGTTTCTATTTGATGATCGATTAAGCCCAAGGATCTTTCTTTAAAATAATTAAACAACATAAATGCTAAATTAACTTCATCCGCCGAATTAAAGAGAGGTTTGATAGAATAAGAATTAAGCTCATTCTGAGTAAATATGAGTCTTTGGTTATCTATTTGATTGATAAACTTTTTTACAACATCGGATTTTTTAAAAGAAAATTCATTATTAAAATGATTTTTTTGAAGAACATATTGAGCTTCATCGTATACTTTAGAATAAAGATCTTTATTTTCGTCAGATATTGGAAATGTGCTTTCGGCTGCAGAAAGATTAAAGATAAAGCTTAAAAAAATAAAAAAAATAATCTTTTTCATTTTATTAATTAGTTAAATGATTCAGAAGAAATAAGATCGTCTTTTTCTTTCCAAATGTCGTTAAGCCAAGTTTTAAACTTGGAGCGTTGATTTGTGTCTTCAACAAGTTTTTCATTTAAAAATTCTTCAGGTATTTTAATTTTCTTAACAAAAATCTTTATGTTTTTTAGCCTACCACACAAATAATCCCAAAAACTCCTTTTTGGACTTTCATAAATAATAGTTATATCTATTAAAAATTTAATACTAGGAATAACAGAAAGGGCTAGTGCCATGCCTCCTTCTTTGGGTTTTAGTAGATTTATATATGGACTTGCTTGGTCTTGATGCTTTTTTTTGGTGAACCTCGTACCTTCTGCGTAGCTAAATACTGAAACTGGATGTAATGAATAATGATTAAGTGATTTTCGCATTTCTTTGAAGTCTCTACCTTTTAATTTAGGATTTTTTTCAATTTGTTCTTTCGAGTATCTTTTAAGAAATGGCATATCTAAAGCCCACCAACAAATACCAATCACAGGAACATAAATCAGTACATGCTTCATAAAAAATTTAAGCATCGGTATTTTTTTATTGGTTAGCATCTGAACCATAAAAATATCAGCCCAGCTTTGATGATTTGATGTAGTTAAATACCATTCATTTTTATTCAGACTTTCAAAGCCTTTGATTTCGATATTTGGGTTTAGAAGATTTAAAACCCAAATTGAATTTACTGAGATCCATATTTCTCCAATTTTAATAATTAATTTAGTGAAAGATATTCTGAGACTTCTTACGGGGATTAAGAATTTTATTATCCCCAGAGGAATCATCAATGTAGCTAAAACAAGAGTGTTAAGTAATAAGATTATAAAACTAATTATTCCCTTTATGGTTTCTAAAAAAATCATTTTTTTTCTTCGGCTTTAATCTGCTGCCAAATTTTGGCTTGCTCTGCAGCAGTATGTTTTCTCTTAGAATTAAAAACGTAAGGGTGTCTTCTAATTAATTTATCAGAAAGCGTTCTAACCACGTCATCAAAAGAAAACAACTTTTTTTCTTTGGCGATTTCAGAATGAAAAATTATTTGTAATAGTAAATCTCCAAGCTCTTCTTGTAGATTTTTATAATCTTCTTTTTCTATTGCATTTGCGACTTCTTTAGCTTCTTCATCGAGATATGGCAGCAAAGATTTAAAGGATTGTTTTTTATCCCATTCACAACCATTTTCAGGGTCTCTAAGTTGTCTCATTATCTCAAGTAATTTTTCCATACTTGTTTTAGACATAAGTTTAGTATCCAGTTAACTCAGCGTATCTATTTCTATGGAATTCAGAATTTCCGAAAATTTGTTCAGCTACTCGAGCTCTTTTTAAATACAATCCAATATCGTATTCGTCGGTAACCCCAACACCACCATGCATTTGAACTCCTTCGTTTGAAATAAGATGGAAAGTTTCACCAATTTTAGCCTTAGCTAGACTCACAATTCTTGGAATGTCATTGGATTTTTCATCAAAACAAGACAAACTTTCTAGGATGCAAGATTTACATAACTCTAACTCTGTAAACATGTTGGCAGCTCTGTGTTGTAGAGCTTGAAATGAGCCAATTTTTACTCCAAATTGCTCTCTTTCTTTGAGGTAGTTAATAGTAATTTCAAAAGCCTCTAAAGCTCCTCCAAGCATTTCTGCGGCGAGAGCAGCCCTTGACATATCTAATATTTCTTCAATAGTATCTTGCGCTTGATCAATTTCTCCAAGAATATTTTCGGCTGCAACCTCTAAGTTAGTGAAAACAATATTGGCTGAATTTCTGCTATCCACCATTTTTGCAATGTTTACATCTATACCTTTAGAATTTTTATCAACTAAAAAGAGTGAAGATCCCTTCAACGTTTTGGCAGCTATTATTATTAAATCTGCAAACCCACCATCTACTACAAAAGTTTTTTTACCATTAATAATATAATTTTGACCTGTTTTTTTAGCTGTTACCTCTGAAACAGTAGGTTTGTGCCTTGGTCCTTCTTCAAAAGCAAAGCAACAAGTAAGATTTCCATTTGCTATTTCGGGAAGATATTTACTTTTTTGATCATCTGTTCCAAGTTTTGATATAAAACTTGCGCCGATGACTCCAGTAGCGAATAAGGGTGACGGGGTAAGAGTTCTTCCTAGCTCTTGTAAAACTATTCCGATACCAGATAGACCAAAGTTTGAGCCGCCAAATTCCTCAGGAATTAAAATTCCAGAAAGGCCTTGTTCAGCCATTTGTTTCCAAATTTCCCGATCAAAGCATTCAGGATTCCCAGAGTCTCTCACGGATCTAAAATGAGAGGTTGGAGTTTTTTCTCTTGCGAATCTTTGAGTTTGATCTTGTAAAAAAGCAGCAGTTTCGCTTAAAACTAAAGACATAAACTTACTGAGGAAGATCTAAGACTCTTTTGGAAATAACATTTAGCTGAACCTCAGAAGTTCCCCCTTCAATTGAATTAGCTTTAGTTCTCAACCACTCTCTTGTAATTGCAAGTTCCTCTGGACCAAATTCTCCTCCTTCCCAGCCAAGGGCTTGGCTGCCCATTGCCTCAAGCATGATCTCATATTTTCGTTTGTTATGCTCAGACCCATAAAGCTTAAAAATAGATGTTGCTGCGCTTGGTCCGTTATTACTATTTTTTGCTTCCTCAGAAACTCGTTTAAGAGTTAGACTGAAAGCATGAGAGTTCATGTCACATTTCGCTATTTTCTGTCTTAGTCCCTCATCAGCAATTTTGTCATCCTTAACTTCAACATATTTCTTTGACAAAGTTGCAAGGCCTGAACCTGTCTTTCCTTTACTAGCTGCTTTAGATCCTCCAAGACCCATACTCGCAAGCATTTTTCTTTCATGCTGGAGGAGGTTCTTTGCAACATCCCATCCTTTATTGAGTTTGTGAACAAGATTTTTTTTAGGAACGACAGCGTCTGTAAAAAAGGTTTCGCAAAATGGTGATGCGCCAGAAATTAGTTTGATTGGCTTTGTTTCAACCCCAGGTTGATCCATATCAATTAACAAAAAACTAATTCCATCGTGTTTAGGCTCCTGTGGACCAGTTCTAACCAAAGTAAAAATCATGTCGCATTCATTAGCATAAGAAGTCCAAACTTTTTGACCATTTACAATATAGTTGTCTCCATCTTCAATTGCCTTAGTTTTAAGAGAAGCTAAATCAGATCCAGATCCAGGCTCACTGTAACCTTGACACCAACGAATTTCTCCTTTGATTATTTTAGGAATATGCTCCATTTTTTGTTCTTCAGAAGCATATTCAAGAAGGGCCGGACCTAACATCCACAGTCCAAAACTAGCTAAAGGCATGCGAGTTCCTAGATTTGACATTTCTTCAGATAGAATTTTATTCTCGTCATAGCTTAGTCCACCGCCTCCGTATTCTTTTGGCCAAGTGGGAGCAGTCCAACCTTTTTCGCCCAATCTTTTTAGCCAAAGCTCTTGATCTGGATGAGAAAATTTACAGTTTCGTCCTCCCCAAGTCATTCCATGTGGAGTCATAGGTTTTTTCATTTCTGGTGGACAATTAGTTTCCAACCAATCTCTAGTTTCTTCTCTAAATAATGCTAAATCTGTCATAAATTGCTCCTCATCCAATTTAAGTTTTTTATAAGTTAAACTAACGTTGGAGATTGTTCAACCCATATTACTAAATAAATGAACTTAGAATTTTTTTACAATAATCCTGAAATTTTATGGTTATTCACTGTTTTATACGACTTGTCCCTGGCGATCATTTTATTTTATTTTTTTGGCAAGGAAGGATTATATATAGCTGTTGTTCTCGGAATAATTCTCGGTAACTTGCAGGGTGGCAAAGTAAGTGACTTAGAAGTTTTTGGCTATACATTTACCGTGAGCATGGGTGCGATTATGTACTCCGGAATTTATTTCGCTACAGACCTATTGAATGAAAAATATGGACGGAGAGAAGCTACAAAGGCAGTGATAATTGGTGCTGTAGCAAATGTGGTTGTTATGCTTACTCTTGTTTTAAGCACTTTTTATCTACCCTCAGAAATAAGCAGCTCAGCTGATTCAGTTCATGAAGCAATCTCTACATTAGCTGTATATTCTCCAATTTTTGTTATTGGTTCGATTACAGCCTATCTTATTAGTCAAAGCTTTGATGTCTGGGTGTTTCATAAAATTAAAACAATTACTGGAGAAAGGATGTTGTGGCTCAGAAATAATGTATCGACTTTACTATCACAGGCTTTGGATACTTTTATTTATACTTTTGTTTGGGTTATTGCAGGCGAACTAGATTTCATTACTGCTTTGAGTATTTCTTTAACTAAATATGTGTTTAAATTTTTCATTGCCATAGTTGATACTTTTTTTATTTATTTTGTAAAAAATATAAGAAAAAACGAAATTTTAGTGTCTAATTAATAAATGGAAGTTATTAAATCAATATCAATAATTCATTCCGCTTCGAGAAACTTTAAAGCGGCCTTAGATCAATGTCTCGAAACAGCTGAAAAAGCAAACGTTCAAATTAAAAGCGTTATTCCTGTTAATGAAAAGAAAGTTGGAAAAACTATTAAAAAAAAGGATTCTGATTTAATTCTTGTCATTGGCGGAGATGGAACAATGATTAGAACCATAGCTAATTTAATAAATACTGAAATTCCTTTATTGGGAATAAATATAGGTAAATTAGGTTTTTTGACAGACCTAAACGTGGAATCAATTCCAAAAGAACTCCCAAATATTTTTGCTGGAAATTATATTCTTGAACAGCGACCTTCATTAAGCATCAATGTTGATGACTCAGAGACTTTAACGGGAATAAATGAAGTTGTATTTCATTCAGGAACTGTAGCTAAAATGTTAAATTTTTCTATTTTTCAAGAAGAGAGACTTATTTCTAAACATAAATCAGATGGAGTGATAGTTTCTTCTGCAACAGGATCTTCTGGATATTTATTTTCCGGAGGAGGACCAATAATTTATCCTACAGAAGAAGTATTTGCGATACTGCCAATGTTCTCTCAAAGTTCTTCATCGAATCCTTTGATATTGCCTAATCAAAAGAATTTAAAGATCATGTTAAAAAATTCTGTTAAAGCTTCTGTTGTAGTTGATGGCAGAGAAGATGTTGAAGTTTATCAAGGTTCTGAGATCATAATTTCAAAAAATAAAAAAAGTTATAGTTTGATCCATCCCTTAAGTTACGATTACTTTGAAGCATGTAGAACCAAGCTTTCTTGGGGACAACCTTTAATCAATTTAGACGATTAAATTAAGTGAATCTAAATAAGTTAGGAATTTTTTTAGCACACCTTGTGCCTCCGGAATTTAGTAATAAATTGAGCTTAGAAGGTTTAAAATTTTTATACAATTTAGGAATTCTCTCATCAGTAAATTCTAAAATTCCTGGCGATAAAAATATCGAATCCTTGGGCTTAAACTTTTCAAATAAAATAGGATTAGCAGGAGGTTTAGATAAAAATGCTGATTATTTCCATGTGTTAGGAAAGCTTGGGTTTGGCTTTATTGAAGTCGGAACCTTAACGCTTAAACCCCAAAAAGGTAATTTAAAACCAAGAGTTCATAGATTTGCCAAAGAGAGAAATATTGTTAATTCTCTTGGCTTTAATAATGTTGGTGTTTATGAAGGATTAAAAAATATTGAAAAAAATAAACCTTTTTATAATGGTGTCTTAGGTGTAAGTATTGGTAAAAGTAAAGAAACAAAAATTGAAAATGCTTTTAAAGACTATCTTCATCTTATAGATTATGTTTACGATCAGGCTGATTATATTGCGATTAATATTTCTTCCCCTAATACTGAAAATCTTAGAGAACTCTCTTCAGAAAATTATTTCAAAGATCTTATTGAAAAAATAATGAACAAAAAAGAACAATTGAATATCGGTGCATCCAAAAACAAACCATTTGTGCTAAAAATCTCCCCTGATGAGTCAAAGCGAAATTTGGAGAAAATTTTTACTTCTTGCATGGAATTTAATGTAGATGGATTAATATTAAATAACAGTTCAATCAATCATAAAAAAAATCTCAAAGGCGGAATTAGCGGAAATTATATTAGAGAAATTTCTGAGAATAATTTAATTTTCGCAAAGAATTTTTGCGGAGATGAAATATCACTAATCTCTTCTGGAGGAATTATGACATCCAATGATGTTGCTAAAAGAATAGACTTAGGTGCTGAATTGGTTCAGCTTTATTCTGGCTTTATTTTCTCCGGTACAGATTTATTAAAAGAGAGTCTTGAAATTTAATTAACTTGACAAAATATAATTCTTTATCACATATTAAAAAAGATGAAGAATCTAGTCATAGTCGAATCAAACGCCAAAGCTACAAAAATTAAAGGTTATCTTGATTCAAAATTCCCAGGCGATTCATGGGTGGTGAATGCTTGTTTGGGGCATATTTGTGACTTACCTAATGAAGAGAATGCTGTCAATCCTAAAGATTGGCAGGACTTAAAATGGTCCGCTACTACCAAAGGTAAAAAAGTTATTAAAGAGCTAACTAAGCTTTGCAAGGAAAATGATTCTATTTTTCTTGCTACGGATCCAGACCGAGAAGGAGAGGCTATAGCATGGCATTTAAAAAATGAATTTGAAAAAAAGAAATTACTAAAAGATAAGGACATATCCAGAATAAGTTTTACTGAAATTACATCTACTGCAATCGAAGAGGCCATTAGAAACCCAAGGGAAATAGACCAAAATCTTGTCGATGCTTATTTGGCTCGTAGAATATTAGACCATTTAATTGGATTTAAAGTTTCTCCTTTTTTATGGCGACATATTTCAAGAGCAAAATCTGCCGGAAGAGTGCAATCCCCTTCACTAAGAATTGTGTGTGAAAAAGAGGATGAAATAGATGCATTTATTCCTGAGGAATATTGGCCGTTTAAAGGAACTTTTAATTTTAATGAATTTAATGTTGAAGCTAATTTAACCTCAATAAGTGGAGACAAGATTGACAAAAAAAGAATTGAATCTGAAGAAAAAGCAAACTCAATTAATAATGATTTAAATTTGTCATCATATTTTTTAAAAGATATTGAATCTAAGCCTCAATCAAATGCTTCAAAGGCTCCTTTTCGAACTTCTACTCTTCAACAGGCTGCGTCAAGTAAATTGGCATTTACAGCAGATAGAACAATGCGAGTTGCACAGAAACTCTATGAAGAAGGCTTAATCACTTATTTAAGAACTGACGGAATTTCAATAAGTAGTGATGTTTTAAAAGAATTAAGGAATTTTATAAAAAATGAATATGGTGATAACTATCTCTCCGAACAGACAAAAGTTTATAAATCTAAAGCTGCTAATTCTCAAGAAGCCCATGAACCCATAAGGCCTACTGATTTTTCTTTAAAGCCATCTAAATCAAATCTTACTGGCGATGAAATGAAATTATATTCTCTTATATGGAACAGGACCTTAGCGAGCCAAATGTCAAATTCAAAATATGAGAGAAAAACTTTAGTCATAAGTTCGTCAGATGAAAAATATATTTTTAGAGCCGCTTCTAGAAAAAATTTATTTTTAGGTTTTGAGTTATTAACTAAAGAAGAAGAAGAAGAGGGAATTTCAGATGATTTTCCAGAAAATTTAGAAACTGGAAACAATATGAAGCTTCTTGAAGTAAATTACGAACAAAAATTTACCACTCCACCTAGAAGGTATTCTGAAGCATCATTAATCAAAAAAATGGAAGAAGAGGGTATAGGAAGGCCTTCAACTTATGCTTCGATTTTAAAAAATTTAAGAGAAAAAAAATATACTTACGGCACCAAAAGCATTAACCCCTCAGACCTGGGGAGAGTTTTAAGTTCATATTTAAAATTCATTTTTAAAGATTTTTTTATTGAAGATAAATTTACTGCTGATATGGAAAAAGATTTAGATAAAATTTCTTCTGGAGAGATTTCTTGGAAAGAAGTTTTAGATAAATTTTGGGAGCTATTACAGAGTTATTTAAATAAAAAAATAGATAACGTAGAAATTAGTAATCAAGAAGAATTCAAAACAAGACAAGTATTAGACATACTAAATGACGAGTTATTCAATCAAGTATTTCCATCAAAAGAGGATGGCACAATTACCAGAGAGTGCCCGAAATGTGGAGAAGAGGTCAGTCTTAAATCTGGAGCTTGGGGATATTTTATTGGATGTTCTAATTGTAAATGGACAAAAAAACCTTTTGATAGAAGCGTCAAATGGGAGACTTACCGAGAGCTTCCAAAAGAAATAGGCTTACATCCAGATTATGGAGAAATGATTTATGCTGACATTAGTATAAATGGACCATGTGTTTGGACTTTAAAAGAAGATAAGAAAATTTATGGAGCTCCTGATGAAGATGAAATGTTACTGGAGATAGGATTAAACAGAGCCGTGGAACTAATTGAAAGAGATTCTGGCGAGCATATCCTGTTCACAGAGCCAAATAGTAATCTGCCAGTTCTATTGAAAAATGGAAGATTTGGTGAATATACTGAATTTGATGGTTTTAATAAGGCTACAAAGCTTCCCCCTGAGGACAAACCAAAAAACCCAAAAGTTACTTATTACAATCCTCATGAATTAGATTATGAAAACAAAGACACTCAACTTTTTGTA
Source organism: uncultured SAR86 cluster bacterium (assembly GCA_902536295.1). Classification (GTDB taxonomy): domain Bacteria; phylum Pseudomonadota; class Gammaproteobacteria; order Magnimaribacterales; family AG-339-G14; genus AG-339-G14. The sequence continues at coordinate 78,301 of CACAWS010000005.1, forward strand.
ATGAAAAGTTTAAGAATTCTAGGATTTCATCCTGAAACCTCTCGTCCAATTGGAATAAAAATAAAGAAACCAGGGAAGGCATTTAAATTTGTTAAATATTTAAAATGCGGAGAGATTGAAGTGGAATGTCAAAACGATTTTTACAAACTTGAAGAAGAAGAACAAAGTGAGTTGATCAAAAAAACTTTTGATTTAAAATCATTCAATTTAATTGGTTAGCTGATATTTCTGATTAACCCAACACAGGTACCTTCAAAATTTAAGGAAACTTTATTTGGGTCTATCACAATGTCTTCATAATTCTTATTTTCTGCTCTGAGCACAACTTTATTATCAGAAAGCTCTTTTAGTGTTTTAACTGTTACATCATTATCCAATCTAGCTATCACAATTGAATTCTTTTTTATTTTTATATCTTTATTTACCGCAATTAAATCGTTTTCAAATATACCTACATCAATCATGCTGTCACCTTTGACTCTTAAATAATAATCAACTCCATGCGTCGAAATAGGTAAAGCTGGTATTTTTTTTTCAATGTTTTCTTCAGCTAACATTGGACTTCCAGCACTAACAAGTCCTATAACTGGAATATGATCCAAAAGGTTTTCATTTAAAGAAATGCCTCTAGAAGTTCCAGACAATATTTCAATAAAACCTTTCTTTTTTAATGCTTTGAGATGATCTTCGGCAGCATTTGGGGATTTAAAACCAAAGTAATTAGAAATTTCCATTCTTGTAGGAGGGTAGCCTTCTTTAGAAATTTTAGATTTTATGAACTCAAAAATTTCCTTTTGGCGGGATGTTAAATTATTCATACTGTAATTATATACAGTATTAAACGTTTGTCACATTTTTTCATTAAATATTTGATATATCTAAAAACTAGTTTAAAATCGATTTAATATATTATTAAGAAATAAGTATTTATGAAATTCCAACAACTTTTATATGTAAGAGAAGTAGCAAGAAGCAACTTAAATGTTTCGCAGGCATC
>CACAWS010000006.1 GCA_902536295.1 uncultured SAR86 cluster bacterium
ATTATTGTATTGTGGGTCATTCCGAAAGAAGAGCGCTAGGGGAAACTGATTTTATAGTAAAAGATAAAGTAGAAAAATTATTATCTAAAAAAATTACACCAGTAATATGTATCGGTGAGAGTTTTGAGATTCAAAAAAATAATGAAACCAAAACTTTTTTATTATCTCAATTGGAGTTACTTCTAAAAGATAAGAATTTAAATCTTAATAAGTGTGTTTTTGCTTACGAACCACTTTGGGCTATAGGAAAAGGAATTCCAGCAGACCTGAGCACTATTAAAACCTCAATTTCGTATATAAAAAAATTTTTTGATGAATATAATCTATCCCTCACGATTCTTTATGGCGGTAGTGTGAATGAGAAAAATTCATCTGAAATTTTATCAGTAGATCATATTTCAGGTTTTTTGGTTGGAAATTCTTCGCTTGATGGAAAAGAATTTGCTAATATCGCCAAAAATTTTTAAGAATGCTTACTTTTTTAATTGGATTACAAATTTTTCTGGCTATCTTATTGGTTGTCGTCATTCTTTTACAAAACGGCAAGGGAGCAGATATTGGCTCCGCCTTTGGTAGTGGGAATAATAACGGTATGCTAGGACCAATTGAATCAGGTAACACAATGTCGTTAATAACCTGGATTTTAGTTTTTCTTTTTTTTATTAATACTTTAGGTATTTCCGTTTATCAAAAAATTAATTTAGATGAAGAACTTGAAATATTTTCAGAGTCTTTAGATCTAGATCAAAATATAGAAGAAATTTTGGAAATAGACGATTTACCTGATTGATATCGCCGAAGTGGTGGAATTGGTAGACACGCTATCTTGAGGGGGTAGTGAGCAAATGCTCGTGGAGGTTCAAATCCTCTCTTCGGCACCAATTCACTTGACCAATTTTATTGTAAATCCTATACTCCTGCGAATTATTGCGGGGTGGAGCAGTCTGGTAGCTCGTCGGGCTCATAACCCGAAGGTCGTAGGTTCAAATCCTGCCCCCGCTACCAAATAGGCCCTTTGAGGGCCTATTTAATATAATATTATGGATATTAAAGAAAAGATTAAATTACTAATAGAAAAAGATATCGCTATCTTAGGTTATTCTATCTGGGGGATAGAAGTTTCAGGTAACTCTATTTCAAAACTAATAAGATTATTTATTGATAAAAACAAAGGTAAAATTGATTTATTAGATTGTGAAAAGGTAAGTAATCAAGTTGTAGACCTTTTTGACAATAGTGATTTATTTGATTTTAAATATCGATTGGAAGTTTCCTCTCCTGGTATTGAGAGAAGTTTTTTTAAATTTGATCAGCACGAGGATTTTATTGGAGACCTTATTGAAATAAAATTTAAAAAAGAAAATACAAACAAAACTATTAGAGGCGAATTAACAAAATTTGAAGCAGAAAGTTTAGAAGTAAAGCTTGAGAATAATAACTTCGAAAAAATTGATTTATCAAGCTATATGTCCTCAAAATTAATTAATAAGGAGTTAATTTAAAAATGAATGAAGAAATTTTAATGGTTGCTGAATCAGTTTCTAATGAAAAAGATCTTCCTAAAGATACTATTTTTGAAGCAATTGAGCTCGCATTGGCAAGCGCGGCAAAAAAAAGATATGAGAAAGACGTTGACATTAAAGTATTCATAGATAGAGAAACTGGAGATTTTGAAACTTTTCGATGTTGGACAGCTGTCGATTTTGAGGAATACGAAAACTCTGATATTCACATACTTGCAGATAGTGATTTAGCTGATGAAAAAGGATTAAAAGAAGGCGATATTGATAAAGAGCAAATTGAAAATCCTGAATTTGGAAGAATTGCAGCTCAAGCAGCTAAACAAGTAATTGTGCAAAAAGTAAGAGATGCTGAACGTTTTGAGATCATCAAAAAATTTAGACCTTATATAGGAACTTTGGTTAATGGCACTGTTAAAAAAGTTACTAGAGAATTTATTATCGTAGATCTAGGAGATAATGCAGAGGCTTCATTGTCTAGAAGAGATTTGGTTCAAGGAGAAATATATAGGATTGGTGATCGGATTAAGGGAATTTTAGGAGAAACAGTTAGAGAAAATAGAGGGTCTCAATTAGTCTTAAGCAGAAGTGCAAATGAGATGGTTGTTGAATTGTTTAAGTTAGAAGTTCCTGAAATTGCAGAAGAAGTGATTCAAATAAGAGCTGTTGCCAGAGACTCAGGAGCTAGAACGAAAATTGCTGTAAAAACTAATGATGTAAGAATTGATCCTGTTGGGGCTTGTGTTGGAATGAGAGGATCTAGGGTACAGGCGGTCTCAAATGAATTGGGAAGTGAAAGAATAGATATTGTAGTGTGGGATGACGATCCGGCAAAACTTTTAATAAATACTTTATCACCAGCAGAAGTTACTTCTATTGTTCTTGACGAGGAGAATAGATCTATGGAGGTTAAAGTCAAAGATGAGAATCTCGCCTTAGCTATTGGAAGAAATGGGCAGAATATTAGACTTGCATCCGAACTTACAGGATGGCAAATACAAATTGGGGGGGAGAATGATGATCTAAGTATAGATGAGTCACCTGAAAATGTATTGATAAAATTTATGGGTGTTGATTCCGATCTTGCTAAGAAACTTTTAGAAAATGGGTTTGATTCAGTTCAAAAAATTTCAGAAGCAACAATTGAGGATTTAGAATCTATTGATGAAATTGATTCTGAAATTTCTGAAGCTCTCATAGAAAGGTCTGAAGCAGCTCTACTTGAGCTTGCATTATCAGACATTGAAAACGAAGAGTCGAAAGATAATACTTTGGAAAGCTTAGAATTATTAAATGAAGATTTTATTGAAAAGCTTAAAAGCAGTAACATAACTTCAAAAGAAGAGCTTGCGGATTTAGCATCTGATGAGTTGATGCCAATCTTAGAAATATCAGAAGATCACGCTGGTGAAATAATTATGGCTGCCAGGGCTCAATGGTTTGATTAAAATTGATGAAAGTTAGTCAGATTGCAAAAGTAATAGGTTACAGTCCTGATGATCTCTTAGATCAAATCAAGGCTGCAGGATTGAAGCATGCAAGCGCTGATGATGAAATTTCAAATGAAGACAAGAAAATTCTTTTAAATTTTATTAAATCCTCTAAAAAATCCTCAAAAAAAACTATTTCTTTAAAAAAAGCATCTTCTGGAAAATCTAGTTCAAAAATATCTATAACACGGTTAAATCAGAATAAAAAAAATGAAAATTCAAATATATCTCAAGATTTTTCTGGAACAATAGATTTTGATGATGCAGAGAAAAAAAGACTTTCAGCAGAAAAATCTAGTGAATCTAAAAAAAATCAAATTGAAGAAGAAAAAAGCAAAAGCAATGTAATTAGAAGAGTAAAAAAAACAGAGGCCTCAAAAAAACAAACTCGTCCTTCTCAAATAAAAAAACCTTCCTATTCACGAGACGATAACAAAAAAGAAAAAAGAGAAATTGAAGGTGAAAAATACCTTGAAAGCAAATTATCTTCCAATGTTCAAAGTTTCGAGAAACCTTCAGAATTTATCCAAAAGGAAGTTAAAATACCAGAGTTTATATCAGTTGCAGACCTTGCTAAGTCTCTATCAATAAAATCAGGCGAACTCATCAAATCGCTGATGAAAAATGGGGTGATGGTTACTCTCAATCAGACAATTGATCAAGAAACAGCTTTACTAGTAGTAGAAGAATTGGGACACATTGGAATTCCGCTAGACGAAAATAAAGAGGAAGAAAATTTAATCGAAAATCTTACTTATAAAGGAGTTGAAGAACCAAGAGATCCTGTGGTCTCGGTTTTAGGTCACGTTGATCATGGTAAAACATCTATTTTAGACTTTATTAGAAAAGCAGCGGTTGCTGAAACAGAAGAAGGAGGAATTACTCAAGGGATTGGAGCTTATCAAACTAAGCATGAAAAAAAGGTCATAACTTTTATCGACACTCCCGGCCATGCAGCTTTCTCTCAAATGCGTGCTAGAGGAGCAAATTCTACAGATATAGTAATCTTAGTTGTAGCTGCAGATGACAGTGTACAACCACAGACCCAAGAAGCTTATGATCACGCAAAAGCTGCAGGAGTAGAAATAATTGTTGCCATAAATAAAATAGATAAACCTGAAGCAGATGTCGATAAAGTAAAAAGTGATCTTGCAGCTATGGGGTTAACCCCTGAAGACTGGGGTGGAGATGTTCAAATGATTCCAGTTTCTGCTAATACTGGAGAAGGTATTCCGGATTTGCTAGATAGCATCATATTAGTTTCTGAAGTGCTGGAGTTAAGGACAAATCACGAAGGACCTGCAGCCGGAATAGTTCTAGAATCTGGTGTAAAGAAAGGAGAAGGTGCGGTAGCGACTCTATTAGTTAAAAAAGGTACATTAAAAACTGGTGATTTAATTCTTGTTGGAGATCAATATCGAAAAATCAGAAGTTTGAAAAACTTTTTGGAAGAAAACATTAATCAAGCTCCTCCGTCTTTTCCTGTATTTATCTCTGGTTTGGAATATTCCCCCAACGCTGGAGATGAATTTATTGTGGTAAAAGATGAAAAGGCTGCAAAAGCATTATCTGAAAATAGGGCTAAAAAAATTCGAGATAAGAGACTTGCTCAAAGAAGTGGTGTATCTAACGAGAATTTGTTCGCAAATGTCACTGAAGGGGCAAAGCCCTCTGTAAATTTAATTATTAAGTCTGATACAAATGGATCACTTGAAGCTTTAGTGGGAGCTATAACTAATTTAAAAGTTGAAGAAGTAAATTTAAAAATTGTTTTAGACGCTGTAGGACCTATCTCAGAAAATGACGTAAATCTGGCTATTGCATCTGAAGCATCTATTTTTGGGTTTAATGTCAGAGCTGACTCAGCATCAAGTGGTTTGGCTGAAGAGGAAGGAATTTCTATAAAATACTTTGGGATAATTTATGATTTAATAGATGAAATAAAATCTACCATAGAAGGTTCTTTAAGCCCTGAGATTAAGGAAAGTATCAAAGGTATTGCTTTGGTTAAAGACGTGTTTAAATCGCCTAAATTCGGATTTGTTGCTGGCTCCATTGTTGAAGAAGGAACAATTTCTTCAAAAATGAACGTGAGAGTTTTGAGAGATAATATAGTTATTCATGAAGGAATATTAGATTCTTTAAGAAGATTTAAAGATGAAGCTAAGGAGGTAAAATCTGGTACAGAGTGTGGTATTGGCATTTCCAATTATTCAGACATAAAGATTGGAGATAAAATAGAAGTTTTCGAAAGAGAAGAAATTAAACGAAAATTATAATTGTTCAAATCCACACCTTTCAAAAGATCACAAAGAGTTAGCGATTTAATAAGAAAAGAAGTTGCCAACATTTTCTTATTTGATTTGAGAGATCCAAGGCTTAAAAATTTGACAATTAGTAGGGTTGAGATGAGTGATGATCTTTCGAATGCAACAATCTATTATTTTTCTAATTTTCTTGAATCTGAAGGAGACGAATTACAAAAGGTTCTTACAAAAAGCAAAGGTTTTATTAAGTCGCTGCTAGGAAAAAGGCTAAGTTTGAAAAAGATTCCAAAAATATATTTTAAGGAAGAAATGGATGCTTAATGGCGCCTTGATTTTAAATAAGCCAAGTGGAATTTCTTCTGGAATTTTCTCAAGAAAGATAAAAAAATTCCTACGTTTTAAAGAAAAAGTTGGACATGCAGGAACTTTAGATCCATTAGCAAGTGGTATTTTAATAATTTGTATTGGTCAGATGACGAGGTTTATACATTTCCTTAATTTAGAAAGAAAAACATATACAGCTGAGATATCTTTAGGAATTAAAACCGATACAGGCGATTTAGAGGGAAAAATAATCGAAAAAACAAAAAACATACCTACAAAGAAAGATTTTGAAAAAACATTGGGTAATTTTATTGGAGATATTAGTCAAAAGCCTCCAGCTTATTCATCTTTAAAATATAAGGGGAAGCCTTATAGATATTATGCTATTAAAGGAATTCCAATAAAAATCGAAGAGAGGATGGTTAAAATTTATGATTTGAAAATTCTTTCTTTAAAAAATGATACCTTAAAAATCCATGTTGATTGTGGTTCAGGGACTTACATAAGATCATTAGCGGAAGATATATGTGAATCACTTAACTCTTATGGGGCTGTATCTGGGTTAATTAGAACTAAATCAGCAGGGTATGTAATAGATGATTGTTTGGAATTAGAAGAAATTAATAGAGAAAATATTGAAAAAAAAATTATTAAGCCAGGGGATGCACTTAGAGGTCTAGATAGGATACAATGCCGTTCAGAAATAGTAGATAAAATAACTAGAGGCCAAATAATAGAAACGGAAATGGCTAATAAAAACGGATTCTTTAGATTTTTTGATACCGAAGAAAATTTTTTAGGAATAGTTGAAAGTTATGATGGGTTATTGAAACCCAGAAGATTACTAGGTAATTTTAACAATAATGGAGATAGCTCTTGAGCTTAGATATCGAAAAAAAGAGTAAAGTTATAAAACAATTTGCCAGATCTGAAACCGATACTGGTTCGCCAGAAGTACAAATTGCACTTTTAACCGAAAATATTCTTTCTTTGCAAAATCATTTTGAAGATCATCATAAGGATCATCATTCTCGTCAGGGATTAATCAGGATGGTAAATAAAAGACGAAAACTTTTGGATTATTTAAAGAAAAAAGATAGTTCAAAGTATAGCGCGATTCTTAAAGAGCTAAATCTTAGAAAATAAAAGATAAAAAGTCTAAAAACTATTATGGATAATGAAAAAATTATATCCTGCAAACGAACTATTGCAGGAAAGGAAGTTTCTTTAGAAACTGGAAAAATAGCTAGACAAGCAACTGCCTCAGTCATAGCTTCTTCAGGAGATACACAAGTATTAGTTACTATTGTTGCGGGAGGTCAAAAAGAAGGTCAAGGATTCTTTCCTTTAACTGTAAATTACATCGAAAAATTTTATGCCGCTGGAAAAATTCCTGGAAGTTTTTTCAGAAGAGAAGGAAGACCTTCTGAAGGCGAAGTTTTGACTTCTAGACTTATAGACAGACCCATTAGACCCTTATTTCCTAAAGGGTATACTCAAGAAGTTCAGGTAATTTGTACAGTACTCTCGATGGACAAAGATGATACAGCGGATATTATTTCCTTGATTGGTGTTTCTGCTGCCTTACAGATTTCTGGCCTACCATTTCAAGGTCCTTTATCTGCTGCAAAAATAGGATTCATCGATGGAAATTATGTTTTAAATCCCTCTATAACTGATTTAAATAATTCTAAACTAGATATGGTAATTGCTGGTTCCACTGATGCCATATTTATGGTGGAGTCAGAAGCTGAAGAATTAACAGAAGATCAAATGCTTGGTGCAATCTTATTTGCGCAACAAGAAATGAAACCAAGTTTAGATTTAATCGAAGAATTTGTTTCACAAGTTCAGGTTGATCCAATCGAATATTTTTTGGATGAAGAAGATGCAGATTTAAAAGCATTGGTTTCCGATCTGGTTAGTTCGAAAATTGAAGACGCTTATCAAGTTCCTGAAAAAGCACAAAGACAACAGGCAGTGGCTGAGGCTCGAGAGTTTTTAGCTAACCAATTCAACGAGGTGGATGATGAAGAAAAGATTGAAAAAGCAAAAAACTATTTTAAATCTTTAGAATCTTCAATTGTAAGAACTCGTTTACTTAAAGGACAACCGAGAATTGATGGTCGAGACTTGGACACAGTAAGACCAATTAGGATAGAGACCGGGTTCTTAAATCAAGCTCATGGCTCAGCGTTATTTACACGAGGAGAAACACAATCAATTGGAGTTGCAACTATAGACTCACTTAAACTTTCTCAACTTTTAGACACTTTACATGGCGATTCTAAAGATCCTTTTATGCTTCACTATAATTTTCCTCCTTATTCAGTTGGGGAGGCAGGAATGATTGGAAGTCCAAAGAGAAGAGAAATTGGGCATGGAAAGCTAGCAAGAAGAGCTCTAGAAGCTGTATTGCCTGATACCGAAGAATTTGAATATGCTATTAGGGTGGTTTCAGAAATTACAGAATCTAATGGTTCAAGTTCCATGGCTACTGTCTGTTCTTCAAGTTTAGCTATGATGGACGCAGGTATACCATTAAAAAAAGCCGTTGCAGGTGTTGCAATGGGACTTGTTAAAGGAGATGAGGATTATTGTGTAATAACCGATATCCTCGGCGATGAAGATCATTTAGGCGATATGGATTTTAAAGTTGCAGGCACTGCCGATGGAGTTACAGCATTGCAGATGGACATAAAGATTGCTGGTATTAATGAAAACATTCTTCAAGACGCTCTCGATAAAGCTAATGCTGCTCGAACTCATATTCTTCAAGAAATGGCAAAAGTTTTGAGTGAGCCAAGACCGGAATTATCTGATTTAGCACCTCAAGCCATAAAAACATCCATTCCTAAAAATAAAATAGGAGAAGTGATTGGTAAGGGCGGTAGCACTATTAAAAGTATCACCGAGAAAACCGAAACAAATATAGATATCAATGATAACGGTGATATTAGCATTTACGGAAGAAGCAAAGAGTCTAGACAAGAAGCTTTGAATATTATTGAGTCAATGATTTCAGATCCTGAAATAGGTCTAGTATGCGTTGGAACTATAGTTAAAATCGTTGATTTTGGAGCTTTTGTATCTTTCGATAACGGCAAAGAGGGATTGGTACATATCTCTGAAATAGCTGAAGAAAGAGTGAAAAATGTTAAAGATTATTTAGTTGAAGGAGAAGAGGTAGATATAAAAGTTATCGGCATTGATAATAGAGGAAAAATTAAATTAAGTATGAAAGCTGTTAATAGTGATCAAGATGATAATTAATTTTTGTGGCTATGCTGTGACTTGAACACAGGACCTCAGCATTATGAATGCTGCGCTCTAACCAGCTGAGCTACATAGCCAAACTTGGATTCTCTTTTCGATCAAAAGCTTTGTCAAGTTTTAAACATTAAATCTAAACAAAATAACATCTCCTTCTTTTACCACATATTCTGATCCTTCTGATCGCAACTTCCCTGCTTGCCTTGCTCCTTGCTCGCCCTTTAAAGAAATATAGTCTTCAAAACCTATAACTTCTGCTTTAATAAAGCCTTTTTGAAAATCAGAGTGAATAACACCAGCAGCTTCCGGAGCTAAAGAACCTTTTTTTAATACCCAAGACCTGACTTCTTTTTTTCCAGCAGTAAAAAATGTTCCTAACCCAAGACTGTTGTAGGAGGTTTTTATAAGTTTTTCCATAGCAGGCTCTTCAATTCCTAATTCGGATAGAAAAACTTTTTTTTCTTCAGGTTCTAACTCAGAAATTTCAGATTCTAACTTAATTGAAAGCGGAATAAATTCTGAATCTTCTTCAATAGCTTTTTCTTCTACTTTTTTATAGAGATTATTATCTTGTTCCTCGTCAATATTTGCTACATAAATGAATGGTTTCAAACATATGAGATTATATTCTTTCAAAAGTTTTTTTTTGTCTTCGGATAATTGAAGTATTTCTTTTTTGTTTGATTTTTTTACTAAATCAATAATTTCTTCGACAGCAGTCATTTTTTCTTTTGTAGATTTGTCTAATTGGGCGATTTTTTTATTAAGACTAATTTGAACTTTTTCTAAAATCTCTAAGTCAGCAAGCATGAGTTCAGCTTCAATAATTTCTATATCAGACAAAGGGTCTACTTGGTTATTAACGTGAGAGATATTTTTGTCTTCAAAACATCTCACAACTTGAATGATAGTATTTGTTTCTCTAACGTGAGAAAGAAAGGTGTTTCCCAGACCTTCTCCTTTTGATGCCCCTTTTACTAGACCTGCTATATCAACAAACTCAACAATTGCTGGTATTATTTTTTCCGGCGAAACCAATTCAGCTAATTTATTTAATCTGTCATCAGGAACTTCAACAATTCCTAAATTTGGCTCTATTGTACAAAAAGGGTAGTTCTCTGCTTCAATTTTTGAATTTGTTAAGGCATTGAATAAAGTAGATTTTCCAACATTTGGAAGACCAACAATTCCACATTTTAAAGACATTTATTTGGAGTGAAGTTTATTTAAGGCTAATTCCCATTTATCTAAAATTATATCTTCCAAAACCTCTAAGCCATCTTCAATTGCTTTCTTTCTCTCTAACATTTCATTTTTTGTTCCTTTTTTAACAACATAATTATTGACTAGTTTAGAATCACCTGGGTGTCCAATTCCAATTCTCATTCTCAAAAAATCTTTTTTCCCTCCTAATTTCTCAATAATACTTTTTAAACCATTATGTCCTCCGTCTCCTCCAAATTTTTTTAATTTGCATAATCCTGAAGGAAGGTCTAAATCATCATGAATTATTAAGATCCTATTTAAATTAATATTGTATCTTTTTACAGCAGGTTGAATCGCATTTCCGCTATTATTCATAAACACATTAGGAATCTGGATATATACTTTTGTATCATCAAGCACGAAAGATGATAACTGAGATTTGATAGATTTTATTTCGTCAAATTCTAATTTCCACTTTTTTTTGAGTTCTGCAATAAAGTCAAATCCAGCATTGTGTCTAGTTTTAGAGTATCTGGCTCCAGGATTTCCTAAGCCAGCAATTAAAAATTTTTTCATTAAGAATTTTCTTCTTCAGACTCTTTTGCTGCCTCAGAAGCTTCATCCTTAGAATCTTCGTCGCTTACAACACCTTCCTCTGAAGTTTCGCCTTCTAAGTCTTCTTCTATTTCAAGAGAAGCTCTTGTAGTTGTGCAAGATACAACTGGTTGGTCCTGTCCTGTTAAAAGTGCATTAGATAACTCAACTCCTTCTGGCAATATAAGACCTGTTTGCATAATAGAATTTCCTAATTTTAAATCAGCAACATTGACCTCAATAAATTCTGGTAAATTTTCTGCTAAACATGTCAATTCGATTTCGTTTCTATTTTTTGAAATCATTCCTCCTTCATTCTTGACCCCAAAACAAATATCTTCGCTTACGAATTTTAGAGGAACTTGCATGGTAATTTTTGTTGAAGCTGAAACTTTCATAAAGTCAACATGTACAGGTTTATCGTTAGATGGATTTATTTGAACGTCTTTGAGAATTACTTTATGGGACTCTTCAGCTTGACGTAATAAAATTACCTGAGAGAAGATGCTAGGAAGCTCAAGAGCTTTTCTGAGATCTTTAGCTTGCAAGGATATCTTTTTCGTTTTTTCTCCATCACCGTATACAACTCCAGGAATATTTCCTAAGTTTCTAACTTTTTTTGCAGAGAGGTTTTTGTCTTCTGCTAAATATTCAAATTCTAATACTGTTTGATCTGTCATGGTTTTTCCTCAAAGAAACATTTCGCTTACAGATTCTTCTTTATTAACTCTATTAATTGCCTCAGCAATAGTTTTTTCTAAAGAGATAATTTTTATTTTTTTCAATTTAGAAGCTTCTTCTGAAAGCGGGATTGTATCAGTCACCACAATTTCGTCTAGACCTGATTGTTGAATTCTTTCCAGAGCTGGACCAGAGAGAACAGGATGAGTGGCATAAGAAATTACTTTTTTTGCTCCAACTTCTTTAAGAGCCTCAGCCGCATTGCATATTGTTCCCGCAGTATCGACTATGTCATCGACCAAAATACATGTTTTGTCTTTTACATTTCCAATGATATTCATTACTTGTGATTGATTGTCTTTTTCTCTTCTCTTATCAATAATAGCTAGGTCTGCATCGTCTAAAAGTTTTGCTAAAGCTCTAGCTCTTACAACTCCTCCAACATCGGGAGATACAATTATAAGATTTTCGTAATTAGCCTTACTTATGTGCTCATAAGTCACATTTGTTCCATAAATATTATCAACAGGAACGTTGAAAAATCCCTGAATTTGATCCGAATGCAACTCAATAGTAAGTATTCTATCCGCGCCAGCATTTTGAAGCATTTCGGCAACTAACTTTGCACTTATAGGAACTCTTTCAGACCTAACTCTTCTATCTTGTCGAGCATAACCAAAATATGGAATAACAGCTGTAATCCTCGAAGCGGATGATCTTCTAAGAGCATCAATCATTATTAAAAGTTCCATTAAATTTTCATTAGCAGGATAACAAGTCGATTGAACTATAAATACATCCATCCCTCTAACATTTTCATCAATTCTCACATTAAGCTCATCGTCGCTAAATCTTCCCACAAAGGCCGACCCTAGCTTTTTACCGAGTTTTTTTGCTACTCTTTCTGAAAGAGAAATATTGGAGGTTCCAGAAAAAAGGACAAGATTATTGTTTATTTCTGTCATTTATAATTCAAGATTTGTTTAATGGCTGGGGTGGATGGATTCGAACCATCGCATGGCGGCATCAAAAGCCGCTGCCTTACCGCTTGGCTACACCCCATAATTTTTAATCTCATTTTTTATTGGCGAATTATTCAACGTGGTAGTTACAAAACAATTCATATTAGAAGGAGCATTATCCATTATTTTTGTTGCTTCATCAAAATTATTAAACAAAGAAAAAATAGTTGACCCCGTTCCTGACAGAAAGGCTTCATTGTATTTTTCTATCCATAAAAAGGATTCATTAATCTCATCATGTTTTTTTCTGGCCCAGGTCTCAAAATGATTAATATAAATTTTTTTATTCTTTGGCTTATTATTGAAGCTACCTATGTTTTCAAAAGCTTCTTTTGTGGAAATTTTACAATTTGGAAGAATTATTAGTATTGGTTTTTCTTGCAGTGAAATTTTTTTAAAAACTTCACCTCTCCCAAAAGCTTCACAAGATTCTCCATGAATAAATATTGGAACATCTGATCCTAAGGATAGAGCAATTCTAAAAAGTTCTTTTGAATTGAGTTCTAATTTGAAAATTTTGTTGAGAGCCAATAACACAGAAGCTGCGTTTGAACTTGCTCCTCCCAAACCAGATTTAAAGGGAATTTTCTTTTTAACTTCGATTTTAATTTTTTTTGTAAAAACATTTTTCTCACCCAAAATAGAAAGTAATTTATGAATAATATTTTCTTCTTGAGGCAAGTCCGAACAAATTATCTTAGTTTCTTCTGTGTTTGTATCTAAAGAAATTTCATCTCCCCAATCTAGAAATTGAAATATTGTCTTTATGTTATGGAAATTATCATCTCTTTTATTTAAGACCTCTAATCCTAAGTTAATTTTCGCAGGGGCAGAAAAGTTATAAATCATTCTAAAAACAGTTTAAGAGAAAAAGATTGTTGATTATCGCTAGTTTCTACTAACATGCTAGTTCCTTTAATAATTTTATCGAAAGAATAATTATCTTCTGTCAATTTTAGACACTTTTTTTCATTACAAGGTTCAAAGATCCAATTAAGATATTTAAAAAAATTAAATTTCTTAAGGGCGGAACTTCTTGTTGCTTCAAAAAGTTTGAGTTCTTTTTTCTCCAAGAAAGTCTTTTTGTCGGAGAATTCAATTTTTAACTCTTCATTACTGTTTAAAGAAATCATCTGAAGAAAAAACTTATTCTCTAACTTTTCTATTTTTAAAAGACCTGTATAGACTTTTTCCTCAACTAGAAAAGAAAATTTTCCTTTTTTTGTAATTTTATTTTTAGTTTCAAAATTCGTATTTAAAGAACATGAGTTCAGAAATAATAGTATCAATATTAAAAAACCTAATTTGAGCTTCTTCATTTCTTTTAAATTTTTCATGAATATAATATCAGTTCGATATTAATAAAATGCTTAAATCAATTATACAAAGATTAGAATTAGCCGAAGAAAGGTTTAATTTTCTGGAAAAAGAGATCTCTCAATCAGAAATTATTAATAATCAAAAAATTTATACTTCCTATACAAAAGAATATTCAGATCTAAAACCACTTGTAGAAAAACATCAAGAATATAAAGTAATTTTAAGAGAAATTGATGATACAAAAATATTGATTGATGACTCTGATGGCGAGATAAGGGACTTAGCAAAAGAAGAGTTATTAAAGCTAAATAATTTAGTTGTAAACTTAGAGAAAGATCTAAAAAAACTATTAATTCCTAAAAATTCCGATGATGAAAAGGATATTTTTCTAGAAATCAGGGCTGGGACAGGAGGAGATGAAGCAGGTCTTTTTGTTGGAGACCTTTTCAGAATGTTTTCAAGACTTTCTGAGAGAAGTAAGTGGAAGATAGAAATGATATCGTCCAGAGAAGCTGAAAAAGGCGGCTACAAGGAAATTGTTGCAAAAATATCTGGGAAACAAGTTTTTAGATATCTTCAATTTGAATCCGGCGTTCATAGAGTCCAAAGAGTTCCTGAAACAGAGTCTCAAGGAAGAGTTCATACCTCTGCATGCTCTGTTGTTATTCTTCCTGTGATAGAAAGTCTTGATGAGATTGAAATTGATAAATCAGATTTAAGAGTAGACACTTTCAGAGCTTCAGGAGCTGGAGGTCAACATGTCAATAAAACTGATTCTGCGGTAAGACTGACACATATTCCTTCCGGAATAGTAGTTGAGTGTCAAGATGGACGATCACAACATAAAAATAAGGCAAAGGCCATGATTTTACTTCAATCCAAATTAATGGAAAAAGCTTCAGATGAACAAAACACAGAATTAGATAAAAAAAGAAAAAATATGGTTGGTTCAGGAGATAGATCAGAAAAAATTAGAACTTATAACTTTCCTCAAAATAGAGTTACTGATCATAGAATTGATTTTACAAGTCACAATTTAGAAGCTTTTTTGGATGGAGATATGGAGGATATTTTCAAAGCCTTAATTGAAGAAAATCAATCCAGAATGTTACTCAAATTAGAGAATGAAGCTATCTAAAATTAACATATTGGAAGCTCTTAACATTGCAAGATCAAAGATAGACTCATTGGATTCAGAGTTGTTACTATCTTTTGTCAAAAAAGTCGAAAGGTCGTATTTAGTTACACATGAAAAAGAAATTCTAACGGCAACTGAAAAAAAATTATTTTTTAAACTTGTTGACGAAAGAGAATCAAAAAAACCATTGGCTTATCTAATAAATCAAAAAGGTTTTTGGAAAAACGATTTTTATGTTGATTCATCAGTATTGATTCCTCGACCAGAGACAGAATTTTTAGTTGAAAAAATCTTAGAACACAATTTAGATGGAAAGGATTTGCTTGAATTAGGAGTGGGTTCGGGAATTATTTCAATTTCACTTGGATTAGAAAACGAAAAATTGAACTTATTAGGTACTGAAAAATCTCTTAATGCATTAATGATTGCAAATAAAAATTCAATTAGACTTCAAGCAAAAAATATTGTTTTCATAAACCATGATTGGAATAACAAGTGGCTTTTTTCAAAAATGGATTACATTGTTTCAAATCCACCGTACGTAAATGAGAATGAATTAGAAGGAGATGAAGATGGAATTTGGTTTGAACCTGAAGAAGCGCTTTTTTCTAAAGAAGAAGGAATGAAAGACTTAAAAACTATTATTTCAAAAAGCTTAAACTTTCTTAAAAATGACGGCTTGTTATTTTTAGAGCACTCTCCTTTTCAAGCAAAAAAAATAATTAAAGAAGCAAAAAAAGCAGGTTATTCGAGCTGTAAACAATTTAAAGATTACAATGGTTTGTTAAGAATATCAGTATTGGGTATATGAAAGACAAAGACTTATTGAGATACAGCAGACACATTATGCTTCCTGAAATTGACATCGAAGGTCAAAGAAAAATTTCGTCTGCAAAAGTTGCAATAATAGGATTAGGAGGACTAGGTTGTTCAGCCTCAATTTTTCTGACTTCATCCGGAGTTGGTGAATTATGTTTAGTCGATGACGATGTAATAGATTTGTCTAATTTACAAAGACAAATATTATTTTCTGAATCAGATGTGGATAAAGGCAAAATTCTAGCTGCAAAGGAAAGTTTGTCTTCATTAAATAAAGATATCAAATTAATAGCACAAAATTTAAAAATAACTGCTTCAAATATTGATAAAGCGTTAAATAAATTCGATTACGTATTAGATTGCACAGATAATTTTGATACTAGAAAGATAGTTAATTCATACTGTTTTAAAACTAAAAAAATACTTATTTCTGGATCTTCGCAAGGCTGGAAAGGTCAATTTTTTAAATTAAACTTTCATCGTCAAGAATCTCCTTGCTATGAATGTATTTTCGAGGATTTGAGTGGAGAAGACTTATCTTGCAGAGAATCAAGTATTTTTTCTCCTTTAGTTGGAATAGTTGGTTCATTTATGGCATCTGAATTACTAAAAGAAATAGTGTCAATTGAAAAATTTAAACCTGAATTGATTGAAATCGATCTGAAATCTAATAAATTTAAAAGGCTTAATTTAAAAAAAAATGAGTGTTGTAAATTATGCTCAAAAGTTTAAAAAAAAGTTGAAGCTTTTATAGTACAGATATATTCTTACTCTCTAATTTTTTTAAATACCTCAAGGAGAGATAAATGTTGGGTAACATGATGCAAGAGCAACTTCTAATCTCAGGAGTTTTAGAGCATGCAGAAAAATATAATGCTAATACTGAAATTGTAAGTAATACAATTGAAGGAGGGATTCATAAATATACAATTAAAGATTCTGCGTTAAGATCAAAAAAACTTGCTAATGCTTTATTGAAACTAGGAATAGAAGAAGGCGATGTAATTGCAACTATGGCAGTAAATAGTTATAGACACTTAGAACTTTATTTTGGAATTTCAGGATTGGGAGCTGTTTTACACACCTTAAATCCTAGATTATTTCCTGAAGATATAAAATATATAGTCAATCATGCTGAAGATAAATATATTTTTGTTGATACTCCGTTTTTACCAATAATTGAAAACGTTTATTCTGATCTCAAAAATGTTAAAGGAGTAATAGTTCTTACCGATAAAGATAATATGCCTAATTCTTCCTTAGATAACTTAATTTGCTACGAGGATTTTATTTCCGATGAGTCCGATGAAATTGTTTGGCCTCAATTTGATGAGAATACTGCTTCCTCGTTATGTTATACGTCTGGCACGACTGGAAATCCTAAAGGAGTGCTTTATTCACATAGATCCACAGTTTTGCACGCTTGGTATGCTACGGCAGGCAATGCTATGAATGTAACATCAAAAACAGTTTTATTACCTGTTGTTCCTATGTTTCATGTTAATGCTTGGGGTATTCCTTATGCATCTTTTATGTATGGCGCAAAAATGGTTTTTCCGGGACCTTTTACTGATGGGGAGTCTATAAGTAATTTAATTACTTCGGAAAAAGTTAACCAGCTTATGGGCGTGCCGACTGTTTGGTTGGATTTATTAAATTACACAGAAAAAAATAATATTATCCTTGATTCTGTTGAAAGTGTTTTGGTTGGCGGGTCAGCCGCGCCTAAGGCAATGATAAAGGCATTTCAAGAAAAACATAATTGCTTCCTTCTCCATGGTTGGGGGATGACGGAAATGAGTCCTCTGGGGACTTTAAATGCATACACTCCTGAAATGGACGATATGAATCTTGAAGAAAGATATGATATTCAAACTAGTCAGGGTAAGGCTGTTTACGGATGTTCTATGAAAATAGTAAATGATGAAGGTAAAACTTTACCAAATGATGGAAAAACTTTTGGGAGGCTTATGGTGAAAGGACCAGCAATCATAGAACGCTATTTTAAGTCTGAGGAAACTGCCTTAGAAGAAGGCTGGTTTGATACTGGAGATGTGGCAACGATAGATTCTAATGGTTACATGAGAATCGTTGATAGAAGCAAAGATGTCATTAAATCGGGTGGAGAATGGATTAGCTCGATAGACTTAGAAAATACTGCCGTAGGTCATCCTGGTGTTGCCGAAGCCTGCGTTGTTGGTGTGGCTCATCCCAAATGGGATGAAAGACCAATTCTTTTTATAGTAAAAAATGGCATTGAAGAGTGTGATAAAGATTCAATAATAAGTTTTCTCTCTGACAAAGTAGCTAAATGGTGGTTACCTGACGACATAATATTTGTAGAAGAGTTGCCTCATGGAGCTACAGGTAAACTACTTAAAACTGGTTTAAGAGAGGAATATCAAAATCATTTAATAGAAAATTAAGGAGGTAAATATGGCGGGCTTAGTTCCAGCAGATACTTTAAAAGATTATATTGGTACAGAATTTGAACCATCTGATTGGCTAGAGGTGGATCAAGACAGAATAAATCAATTTGCAGATGCGACATTAGACTATCAATTCATTCACGTGGATTCAGAAAAGGCAACTCCTTTGTTTGGCTCAACTATTGCACATGGATTTTTGTCTCTTTCTTTGACCGCCGGTTTAAAAGCAGGAGGAATTGCACCTGAGAATATGACGATGGCATTTAACTATGGATTAGACAGAGTAAGATTTCTGACACCTGTAAATGTTGGATCAAAAGTACGTACTAAAGCTAAATTATTATCAGTAGATGAAAAAGAGGACGGAAGATATTTAGTAAAAAACGAAGTTACAATGGAAATTGAAGGGCAAGAAAAACCGGCATTCATTGCCGAAGCCTTAACTATGTTTGTTACTGCTTAAGTTTATCTTTTAAAATTTTGTTAACGACCTTAGGATCAGCAGAGCCTTGGGTCGTTTTCATTACTTGACCAACAAAAAATCCGAAGAGTTTCTCTTTTCCATTTCTGTACTGCTCTAATTGTTTTGGGTTTTCTTTAATTACTTTTTCAATTAATTCACCAATATCATCTTCATTAGAAATTTGTTTCAAATTCTCTCTTTCGATAATTTCTTCTACAGTGATATTTTCATTCCAAAGTATTTCAATGATTTTTTTTGCTGCAGGGTCTGAAATTTTATCTTCATCTAATTTTTGAAGAAGATCTGTTAAGTCGTCACACGATATTTTCGATTCTTCAACAGAACTACCATATTTGTTTAAAATTGCAGAAAAATCTCCCACCATCCATTTAGCTATCAGTTTAGTATTTTTGATTGATTGAGCAATTTTTTCATAAAAATTACTCATTTCTTTAGAGCTATTTAATATTTCAGCTTCATAACTGTTTAACTTATATTCAGAGCAGAATCGCTCAATTTTTTGATCCGGTAGTTCGGGTAACGAGTTTTTAATATCCTGTATGAAATCATTCGAAATTTCTAAAGGGATTAGGTCAGGTTCTGGGAAATATCTATAATCATTAGCATGTTCTTTAGATCTCATAGATCTTGTTTCATCTTTTTGAGAATCATAAAGCCTTGTTTCTTGCTCAATGAAATTATCCGACTCCAAGAGATTGATTTGACGGGATATTTCAAAATTAATAGCTTTTTCTACAAATTTAAATGAATTTATATTTTTTATCTCAGTTCGATTTCCAAGTTTCGTCTCTCCTTTTTTTCTGATTGACACATTTGCATCACATCTCATTGAACCTTGAGACATATCTCCATCAGAAATATCAAGAAAAGTTACAATTGAATGTATTTTTTTTAAATAACAAACTGCTTCTTTAGCAGATCTCAAGTCTGGCTCGGATACAATTTCAAGCAACGGAGTTCCTGCTCTATTCAGATCTATAGCACTTGAGTTATCATATTTATCATGAATTGATTTTCCAGCATCTTCCTCCAAATGAGCTCTTGTAATGCCTATTAATTTTTTTTCATTTTCAATTTCAATTTCTACAGATCCTTCTCCGACAATCGGATCATCGAGTTGACTTATTTGATAGCCTTTTGGAAGATCAGGATAAAAATAGTTTTTTCTTGCAAAAATTGCATGATTAGAAATATTTGCATTTATTGAACAACCAAATCTAACCGCCATTTCTATTGCTTTTTTATTTAAAACCGGAAGAACTCCTGGTAATCCCAAGTCAATAATTGAAGCTTGTAAATTTTGTTCAATTCCAAACTCAGTGGGAGCATTAGAAAATATCTTAGATTTTGTTGAGAGCTGAACATGTATCTCTAAGCCTATAACAGGCTCCCAATTAAAAGATTTAGAGTTAGTAGACATGATAATCAGTTATTTTTTGAAATTCATGAGAAATATTTAATATTTTACCCTCATCTAGATGATTCCCAATAAATTGAAGGCCTAGAGGCATTTTGTTTATAAGTCCAGATGGGACAGAAATGGCAGGTAGGCCAGCAAGATTTGCTGGAATAGTGTAAATATCTTGTTCATACATTTTAACTGGATCTTGAATTGAACCTAGTTCGAAAGCTTCGTTAGAACAAGTTGGCATAGCAATAACAGTTACATTTTTGAATGCTTCTTTAAAGCTATTAGTTATTCGAGCTCTTATCTTTTGAGCCTTTAAATAATATGCATCGAAATATCCTGCCGAGAGACAATATGTTCCAATGAGAATTCTTTTTTTTACTTCTTCTCCAAACCCTTCTGATCTAGTTCTAGTATATAGATCCTCCAAGTCTTTGGGATTTTCACAACGATATCCATATTTTATTCCATCATACCTTGAAAGATTCGCTGAGCATTCAGCTGGAGCAATAACATAATAAGCAGGAAGAGAATATTCGATGAAGGGTAAATCTATTTCTTTTGTTTTTATTCCATTTTTTTTGAGTAAATCTATGCAATCAAGAAAATTCTGTTTCACTTTATAATCATTAATTTTTTCAATTAATTTAAAGGGTATTCCTATTATGTGATCCATTTCTGAAGTTGTTTCATTTATAAGTTTAGGAACATTTTCATTTATAGATGTTGAGTCTTTTTCATCAAAACCAGATATTATTTCCAATGCTATAGAAGCATCTATAGCAGATTTAGCAAATATTCCAGCTTGATCTAAACTGGAAGCAAAGGCTACCATTCCCCATCTAGAAACTCTTCCATAGGTTGGTTTTATGCCTGTGATTCCACAAAACGATGCGGGTTGTCTTATAGACCCCCCAGTATCAGTGCCCGTAGCAAAAGCGCATAGATTTGCTCTGACTGCAGCAGCGGAACCCCCTGAAGAGCCTCCTGGACTTCTTTTTTTATTAATAGGATTTTTAACGTTTCCAAAATAACTAGTTTCATTTGAAGAGCCCATAGCAAACTCATCCATATTTGTTTTTCCAACCATTATGGAATTCGATTTTTTTAATTTATCAAATACTGTTGAAGAATACGGAGATATGAAATTCTCTAACATTTTTGACCCACAAGTTGTTTTATATCCTTCTGCACAAAAGATATCTTTATGAGCTAAAGGAATGCCTTGTAAAAGACTTTTTCTTTCTTTTAATTTATCAATTTTCTTTGCTTCTTCTAAAGCCTTGTCATTCAAAGAAATAAAACAATTCAAGTCTTTATTTTTTTCTATATTCGTTAAATAAAGTTGAGTGAGCTCCAAGGACGATATTTCTTTCTTTTCAAGAAGATTTATTTGTTCGATTAAACTTTGAGAAGTAGGATTACTCATTTTTGTTCAATTACTTTTGGAGATAGATAATAACCATTGTCTGAATGAGGTGCATTCTTAATATATTTATCTCTTTCTATGTTTTCAGAAATAATATCTTCTCTAAGGTTTTGAGCTTGGTTGAGTGGATGACTCATTGGCTTGATTTTACTTGTATCCACTTCATTCATTTTATCTACCATTAAAAGAATAGATTCTAATTCTTTTAGAATTTTATCTTTCATAACATCTTCTATTTCTAATTTAGATAATTGAGAAATAATTTTTAAAGTATCTTCTGAAATTTTCATACAATTGATTAAATTAAGTTATTATATCAAAGCAGTGATAAAAAAATTTATCGCATTTTACATGTAAATTTTAAAATGGTTTCTTTAGCAAAATACTTGAAAGGTTTTTATTCTACTGACCTATCCATTGATCTAGGAACTGCAAACACCTTAGTTTATGTCAAAGGAAGAGGGATTGTGCTTGATGAACCATCTGTGGTGGCTATAAAAAAAACCGAAGGCCATCGTTCAGTTGTGGCTGTGGGCTCAGAAGCTAAAAGAATGTTAGGTAGAGTACCAGGAAATATTGATGCAATCAGACCATTAAAAGATGGAGTTATTGCTGATTTTCAAGTAACTGAAAAAATGCTTCAACATTTTATTCAAGAGGCTCATGGAGAGAATTTCTTCAGACCAAGTCCAAGGATACTTATATGCGTTCCTTGCCAATCTACTCAAGTGGAGAGAAGAGCAATCAGAGAGTCAGCTTTACAGGCTGGAGCAAGAGAAGTAAGACTAATTGAAGAACCTATGGCAGCTGCAATTGGAGCAGGCCTGCCCGTCGAAGAAGCTTCAGGTTCCATGGTAGTAGACATTGGAGGAGGAACTACAGAAATTGCTATTCTTGCTCTAAATGGTGTGGTCTTTTCAAGTTCTTTAAAAACAGGAGGTGATAGATTTAATGAGGCAATAATTTCTTATTTAAGAAGGAAATATGGAGTTCTTGTAGGAGAATCAACAGCAGAGAGAATAAAGGAAAATGTTGGTTGCGCGTCTGCAGATAGTGAAATTAGAGAAATGGAGGTGAGAGGAAGAAACTTAGCTGAGGGTGTTCCTAACACTTTAAATATTTCTAGTTCTGAAATTTATGAAGCTATTTCAGGGCCATTATCATCTATTTTACAATCTATCAGAAATGCCTTAGAGCAGTCGCCTCCTGAACTAAGCTCTGATATATCTGAGAGAGGTATAGTTCTGACCGGTGGAGGAGCGCTTTTAAGAGATCTAGATGTGATGATCTCTGAACAAACTGGAATTCCCGTTATAATTGCTGAAGACCCTCTTACTTGTGTCGCAAGAGGCGGAGGAATAGCTTTGGATTTATTGGATAAATATGATGTTGATCTATTATCAACAGAATAGATGAATAACAAAGAACTTAAACAAACTCAAATTTCTCAAACTGCAATTTTTACAACTGGCTCAATGAGAGCTTCAAAAATTTTTCCTTCTTTTTTTTTAGTAACTTGTATCTTCTTTTCTGATTTTTTTTTAAATTACAGTAAAGACATTAAAGTTTTTTTCCTAAATGCATCACAACCAATTACTGAAATTCCATCAGCAATAGGCCAAATTTATAGTAGAGCCACTTTTTTCTTTTCTTCTCAAAATCAACTTTTTGTTGAGATTGAAACTTTAAGAACAGAAATAGAAGAATTAAATTTTGAGATTTTAAAAATGAAAAGTATTCAAAATGAAAACGATGAACTTTCTCAATTGTTAAATTATTCTAAGAAGGGAAAATTTACTTTCTCAATGCTTGGTGAAATTAAAAGCAAATCATTTTTTCCTAATGAGTCTTTGAATATTGAAACGGATATAAAAAAGTTAAACGATAATATGATAGTTATAAACCGGAAGGGCGTTGTCGGACAAATTAAAGAAATCTTTCCTAAATCAGTTAAGGTTTTTCCAATATATGCGAAAGGAAATATTGTACCTGCCTATATTAATTCAAACGGCTTAAATATTATCTTGAAAGGATTAGGAGAAGATAAGTTATTTTCAATAGAGAACTTAAGTAGCGATGTTGACTTAAAAATTGGAGATGAAATTTTTTCTTCTGGCTTAGGAGGTAAATTTCCAAAGGGATATCTAATTGGTAAGATAAAAAAAATATCAAATAATCCAAATTTAAAATTTCAAACTGTTGAAGTCCAATCTACTGCAGTTTTTAATAATGGATCTAAAGTTTTGTTTATTTCTCCATGACAGATTTTATAGATAAAAAAAATACTACTTTTCCAGTTTATTTAACTATTGGTTTGACAATAGTGTTTTTTACGATTTTAGAGATTACATTAAGAAATATATTTCCTTTATTCCTTGGCATACCCTTAACTCTAATGAGTCTTGTTTATTGGAATATGGCCTTGCCAAAGAGCGTAGGATTATTTTGGGCAATCATGTGTGGTTTCGCATTGGATCTTTTTCAAGATATTATCTTAGGCTCAAATGTGATGATTTTTTTAATAAGTTCCTATTTAATACAAAGATATTTTCATAGGCTTAGAGCTTTATTTAGAGTTCAACAGTCTTTAATAGTTGCTTCAATGATTTTAATTTATCAAACAATTTTTTTAGTGACCTTTAGCAAATTTTCTTCTTCAAACTTTTTGGAATTAACATTTTTCACTTTTATATCTGCTTTAATATGGCCATTGATATTTGGAGTACTAAGATTTATAAGAATTAGATTTACTTATGTAAACTAACTATAGAATAATGTCGCTAATCCAAGAAAGGATAGAAAACCAACCACGTCCGTAATTGTAGTTACAATTACACTTCCAGCTATTGCTGGATCCAACTTCAAAAATTTTAAAATTAACGGAATACCCATTCCGCTTATAACGGCCATAAACAGATTCATCACCATAGATAGCAAAATTATTAAAGCGATAGTAATTTCATTGAACCAAAAAAAAGATATCAAGCCTAAAATTAGCGACCAGAAAATTCCATTAACAATTCCTACAGTGATTTCTCTTGATAATAAGTAGAAATAATTAGATGACATTATCTGACCCAGAGCTAATCCTCTAACTGTTATTGTTAATGTCTGAGTAGCCGCTACCCCGCCCATACTGGCAATGATGGGCATTAATACCGCTAAGAAAATTACTTCTTCAATTGTATCTTTGAATAAGTTAATTACAGATGACGCAATAATTGCGGTAAATAAATTTATTCCAAGCCAAAATCCTCTACTTTTAATTGCCGATGAAGTTTTTTCAAAAGTATCTCCACTTAAACCTGAAAATTGTTTCAATGAACCATCTGCTTCAGATTTAATTTTATCTATTACATCATCGAAAGTAATTCTTCCTATCAAGTTATTCTCTTGATCAACAACAGGAGCTGAAATAAGGTCGTCTCGTTCAAAAATTTTTATAACCTCGCTAGACTTTATTTCAGCATTTAAAGCATTTTTTTCAAGCATAATATTTTTAACAATTTCATTAGGTGAATTAGTTATTAAGTTTGAAATTGGTAGCACTCCTCTAAATTTATTATTTCTACTTACAACAAATAAATTGTCTGTTGATAATGGAATAGAATTTTTTATTCTTAAGTATCTAAGAACTAGTTCAACAGAGTGATAAGGCCTTACAACTATGAAGTCAGTATTCATCAAGCCTCCAGCAGAATCCTCAGGATATTTCAAAACTGTTTCGAGAATGTCTTTATTCTGATAAGACATTTTATCCAAAACTTCTTTCATGATCTGTTTTGGAAGATCTTGAAGTATGTCAGCAATTTCATCAGGCTCTAGATCCTTTGTTACAGTGGCCAATTCATTAGGATCCATATAGGACAAGACTGTTTCTCTCACATCGTCTGATAGATTCTTTAGAATTTCTCCCTCATTTTCTTCCTCTATAAGTTGCCAAATTAATGCTCTTCTTTTTGGAGGGCTTGACTCAATGATAAGAGATATTTCATAAGCTGGGAGCGAATTAAATATTTCTTTTGATTCAGAATATTTTCCTTTTTTTAGTATTTCTAATACGTCATGAGTATGTGATTTTGACTTTTCATTCATAAACTAAATTTTTCTATCAAGAGACTTAGATATATTAAGTTTAGTTCTATACTTTGAAATAGTTTTTCTCGAGACTAAAATTTTATGTTGTTTCTCAAATAAAATTTTAAGTTTTTCATCTGTGTAAGGTGAATTTCTATCTTCATCTAAAATAGTTTGTTGTAAGAATTCTAAAAGAAGAGTTTTTTTGGTTTTTTTTATTTTCAAACCTACCTTTTTAATTTTCAAAAGAGTCTCCAAGGTAAACTTTTCTTACTGTTTTATCATTTAGAATCTCTCTTGGGGTTCCTTCACAAATAATATTTCCCGAGCTAATGACAAATATTTTTTCACAAATATCAGTTGTAGCAATAACATTATGATCGCTGATCAAAATACCTAATCCTCTCTTTTTTAACTTATGTATTAATACTTTCAAATCATCAATAGCAAGCGGATCAATTCCAGCAAATGGCTCGTCCAACATAATAAATTTTGGATTTAAAGCTACAGATCTTGCTATTTCAACTCTTCTCCTTTGCCCTCCAGAAAGTTCTCTTCCCTTTTGTTTAGAAATTTCAGAAATTTTGAATTCATCCATAATTTGATCTAGTATTTTTTTTATCTCGTTCTTGGAATTAATTCTAGTTTCTAGAGATGATTTAATATTATCTTCGACGCTTATGTGTCTAAAAATTGAGGGTTCTTGAGGTAAATAAACTAATCCTTCTTTTGCACGCGAACTTAGTGAAAATTTATTGATTTCGTCATTATTAAATATTATCTTTCCACTGTCGGGATTAGTTAAACCAGCAAGAATATAAAAAAGAGTAGTTTTTCCCGCTCCATTGGGACCAAGTAATCCAGTAATTTGGTTTGTTTTAATATTTATTGAAATGTTATTTAGAATTTCTTTTTTGCCGTATTTTTTGCTTATATTTCTTGCTTCAATCATTGTAACTTTCTATTCTTACGTTAACACTGTTCAAAATTTTTTTATTAGATAAATCTACTAAAATTGAGTCAGCATAATAAATATTATTTTTATGAATTATTTCTAAACCTTTAGAAATTTCAGCAGTATTATCATCAAGATTTAGTTTTAAGTCTCCTAGAGTGCCAGAGAATTTAATTTCATTTAGAAGCCCACTGAGTTTAACGGTTTCTATAAAACTAATAATATTTGATTTGTAGAAATAATCTGCATTTTTTGAAGTTCCGAAAATTTTTAATTCACTATTATCGTCAAAATTTATTTCAGGTCTAAATAATCTCATGTAGTTTGAATTAGCCAAGCTATTTAACATCTCACTTTTTATGAAAAAATTAATTTTTTTATCAAAAAAAGAAATTTTTAGTTTAACCTGATCGGCCTGAAAAATGTTCTTTACCAATGGATCGTTCATTTTATCTTCAGATTCTTCAAGAAAATTAGATGTTAAAAAAAGCGAGATTCCAATTAGGCTTATTAACAAAATTGAATAGATAAGAATATTTTTTCGCATCAAATAATTTTAGATTCTAATATTTCGTGCATTCTGATTAGTCCAACAATTTTTTCTTTATTATTTTTTACAATTAAAGAAAAAATTTTATTTTTTTCCATCATTGAAATAGCCTTTGATATAAGCTCATCCTCTACTAGCCATTTAAAATCTTTAGTCATAACTTTTCCTAAAGATAAGCTTCGAATATCAATTTTTTTTTCAAGACATCTTCTTAAATCTCCATCAGTGAAAATCCCAATAATCTCTCTATTCTTTTTTACTAAGGCAAGACCTAAGCCCTGAGACGATATTGGATAAATTGCTTCATTAATACTAGTTTTTTCAGACAAGATAGGAATTTTTGATGTTTTCACCATGACATCTTTAACAGTATAAAATTTCTTTCCTAAACTTCCTCCAGGATGATTTTCCGCAAAATCCTTTTTTGAGAATTTATTAGCTTCAAGTAAGGAGATTGCTAAAGCGTCTCCAAGAACTAACATAGATGTCGAGCTAGTTGTTGGAGCTAAATCCATTGGGCAAGCTTCTTCTCTAACATTAAGTGTTAACGATAATTTTGAATTTTTTGAAAGAGTTGATTTTTTATTTCCTGTTATTGATAAAATGTTTTTAACTTTTTTCTTACAACTTGGAAGAATCTTTAAAATTTCTTCTGTTTCTCCAGAAAAAGAAAAAATGATTAAAAGATCTTTTTTTGTTAATACTCCAAGATCGCCATGACTTGCTTCCGCTGCATTGATATAAATTGAAGGAGTGCCTGTAGATGATAGGGTGGATGAAACTTTTTCCGCTATGTTTCCAGATTTTCCTATTCCCATAAGAAATAAATTTCCCTTATTGGACAAGATTTCTTCACAAAACTTATTATAATTTTGTTTATTTAGATCATTAGGTATTCTGGATAATGAATTAATTTCTTTTTCAAAAGTTCTTTTTGCAGATTTAAAAAAATTATTATTTGTTTTTTTATTTACCATTTTTTGTTTTATAAGTTATTTACAGAGTTTTATAATAAACTATTGCTATATTTTTTCATGCGCAAATTCTTCTTATTTATATTACTTTTCTCACATTTTTTGATTTCAGGAGACGATTTAAATTTGCTCCTCGATGAACAACATTATCAGTTGTTTGAATATATTAGTGAAAATAAAGATTTAATAGTTGATGATAAAGATGCATTTATAGAAGGTTTTGAATCTGCAATCATTAAAATTATTGACCCAAGAGAAATATCTAAGAGAGTGATGGGTAAAAAGATCTTCACACAAGCTACCGAAGAAGAACAAAAGAAATTCAATGCAAAATTCAAAAAAACACTTTTTGAATCGTATTCATCTGCTTTAAAAGAAATTAATTATCAGGACTTGCAAATAGTTTCCCATTATCATCCAAATGACAATTTTAATAACGCAGTTGTGCAATTAAAAGTAAATTTATCAGGAAGATACATCGATTTTGTTTATAAAATGAAAAAAATAAATGGTAACTGGAAGATCATTGGACTGATAATAGATGGTATCGATTTAATTTCTATATTTAGAAAACAATTTATTAACTTATTCTTAGAGGGTAATAAAAATATTGATTATGCAATAGATAATTGGGATCTTCCTAAATAATCTTATGGATAAACTTTTAATTTCTGGAGGCAGATCACTAGAAGGCTCACTAAGGGCTTCCGGAGCGAAAAATTCTGCATTACCGATATTGGCATCCTCTATTTTATTAAAAGAGAAATTAAAAATACGAAACATACCTCATCTAAATGACATAACTACTATGATTGAATTATTAAGTTCAATGGGTGCTGAAATGACGGTAGATGAAAATATGGATCTTGAGATTGATTCTTCAAATTTAGAAAATCCTTTAGCAAGGTATGAATTAGTAAAAACTATGAGAGCTTCTATATTAGTTTTAGGACCACTTCTATCCAGATATCATGAAGCAGAGGTTGCTTTGCCAGGCGGGTGTGCAATAGGAAGTAGGCCGGTAAACTTGCATATTGATTGTATGCGTAAACTTGGTGCGAAAATAGACATCATAGATGGGTATATAAAAGCTAGTGCAAAAAATGGTCTTAAAGGAGGAAATATTTCTTTTTCAAATGTAACTGTCACTGGAACTGAAAATGCAATTATGGCTGCAGTTCTTGCGAAAGGAAAAACCACTATAACAAATGCTGCTAAAGAGCCAGAGGTAGTAGATTTAGTATCATGTTTAAAGAAAATGGGAGCCGATATAAAAGGAGAAGGCACAGACCGAATAGAAATAGAGGGGGTAAGTCAACTTGAACCATGTGATTATTCTGTAATGGCAGACCGAATAGAAATTGGAACTTATTTAACTGCTGTAACCATGACAAAAGGAAATGTTTCAATTAAATGCTCCTTGCCGTCTGTGCTTGAAATAATTATAAATAAGTTAAAAATTGCTGGAGCAAATATCGAAATTAATGAGGAAGAAATAAAACTTGAGATGGATAGATCTCCCAATCCGGTAGATATATCTACAGCTCCATTTCCTCTTTTTCCAACTGATATGCAAGCTCAGTTTATTGCATTGAACTCAATATCAAATGGAAAGTCTAAAGTTATTGAAAATGTATTTGAAAATAGATTTATGCATGTTCAAGAGCTTACAAGAATGGGTGGGAAAATAAAATTAAAAGGAAATACAGCTTTTATTGAAGGAAACACTTCAGGCTTAACAGCGGCTCCTGTTATGGCTACAGATTTGAGAGCTTCAGCTAGCTTAGTATTAGCTGGATTGGTGGCAAAAGGTCAAACCAAAGTTGATAGGATTTATCATATTGATAGGGGTTATGAAAGAATTGAAGAAAAATTAAATCTTCTTGGAGCCGATATAGAGAGAATTTCAGAATGAATTTACTAGTAGCCCTCCCTAAAGGAAGATTATTAAATGAAGTTAAAGATCTTTTTAAAAAAATTGATATTGAATTTGATGTAAATTCAAGAAAATTAATTATTGATTCCTCTGAGGATTGGTTGAAATTCGCTATTTTAAGAACCTGGGATATTCCAAAATTTGTAAATTATGGATCAGCAGATATTGGAATCGTAGGTAAAGATATTTTATTTGAATCTAAGTTAGAGAATAACTTCTATGAATTATTGAACTTAAAAATTGGTATCTGCCGAATGTCCCTTGCAGCTCTAGATAAAAAACTTTCTTATCAAAAAAAGATTAAAGTTGCTTCTAAATACCCAGAATTTACAAGAAAGTATTTCTCCTCAAAATCAAAAGATTATGACTTATTAATCTTGAAAGGAGCTATAGAAATAGCACCTGTTTTGGGATTGTCAGATTGTATAGTCGATTTAGTACAAACTGGAAAGACTTTAGAAGAAAATGGACTCAACGAAATAGAAAAAATCTCTGATATTAGTTCAAGATTTATCGTGAATAAATCTTCCTATAAAGTAAAGTTTGAAAAAATAAATCAGATTGAAAAAAAACTAAAAGAGATTTTATGAAAGATATAACTCTTAACCAAATATCCTTTGAGGAATTTCTCTTGTTTCAAAGAGCCCAAGATCCTCTGAAAGATTTAGATGATGTTTCAGAAGATGTAAGTAAAATTATTAAAGATGTAAAGAGGAACGGTGATAGCGCCCTTCTTAAATATACTGAAAAATTTGATAAATTAAAAATTTCTAGCGTAGAGGAATTGTCTTTTGATAAGAAAGATATGGAGAGTGCATTTAACTCTATCGATGAAGAAATAAAGCTCAGCTTGGGGCATTTAAAAGAAAGAATTCATAGCTTTCATGAATCTGTTCCTCAACAAGATTGGGAAAGTCATGATGAAATTTTTGAAAAGTTTGGTCAGATTTCTCGTCCTATAAGAAGGGTAGGTCTTTATGCTCCAGGAGGAAATGCTATATATCCTTCGTCTGTACTAATGACATCTGTGCTAGCTAAAATGTCTGGAGTAAAAGAAATCTTACTTTCTTTTCCTCCGTCTCATAAAGAACTATTAGAATTGATGTTGGCATCAGCCTACATAGGTGAAGTTGATGAAGTAGTTTGTTTGGGAGGAGCTCAGTCAATTGCTGCAATGACTTACGGTACTGAATCCATAAAAAAAGTTGATAAGATTTTCGGTCCGGGAAATCATTATGTAGCCGAAGCTAAGAGACAGGTATTTGGAATCGTGGGTATAGATGGACTAACAGGTCCGTCAGAAGTCATGATTATTGCTGATGAATCTGCAGATAATAAAATGTTAGCCTTGGACTTGATTGCTCAGGCGGAACATGGCCCGAATTCAACATGTATTCTTGTTTTAATAAATTCAAATAAAAATAAAGAAGTACAAAAAGAAATAAATAATTGTTTCCATCATTTAAAGTTCGGAGAAAATTCTAATGCTTATTACTCGCTGGAAAAATATGGAAAAATAGTAAATGTTGGAAGTTTCAAAGAAGCAAAAGATATTTGCAATGAATTCAATCCTGAACATTTACAGATAGTTTTAAGTAGTTATGAAAATATAAATCTTAAGGAACTTTACGCAGGCGCAATATTCCTAGGTCAAAATAATTCAGCAGTTTTGGGGGACTACTGTGCTGGACCTAGTCACGTAATCCCTACAAATGGTGCAACTAAATTTAGTTCTCAATTAACTATCCAAGATTTCTTTGTAAATTCGTCATTTACACAAGTAAAAAACTCGCGAAGTAAAAAATTTGAAAAGGTTCTTAAAACTTCAAGATTTATTGCAAAACAAGAAGGTTTAATGGCTCACGCTGAAGCCGTGGAATCTAGAATTAAAAAACTTTTTAATCGATAATTTCGTTATATATTCTAATGACTTCATCAACTGGTATTGCAAAGTTTAATCCTTGACTACCTCCCGAAGTTGTCTCTATAAGATTTGTAATTCCTATTAGATTGCCATTTCTATCAATTAGCGCTCCACCAGAATTACCAGGATTAATCGAAGCATCAGTTTGAATAAAAGATCCATTAACATTTTTGAATTGCCTATTTATTGCACTAACAATTCCCATGCTGAAAGATTTACCTAAACCTTGAGGATTCCCAATAGCTATTACTTGTTCGCCAACTCTTAGCTCATCAATATTTTTTTTAATTTTTATCGGCTTTAGATCTGAATTTTTCATGGTTTGAATTACTGCTATGTCTGCTTCTTCACTAAATCCAAGAATCACAGCTTCACTTATTTCGCCATTATTTAGTTCTACAATTAAACGTTGTTGATTTTTAAATGCTTCTTTAATGACATGAAAATTGGTAACTATTTTTCCATCTTTATCAAAGACAACTCCGGATCCATTTGGGAAAAATCCAGTTTTTATTACTTGTTGATATCTTTTGATACCAAGTAAACTAGATTTTTCTTGCCAGGCTTTCCATTTTTTCATACTCCAAATATTAACTACAGACGGAGAAGTACTTTCTAAAACATCAGGTAAATCTTTTTGATAAGTTAAGTTTAAAAAAATAAATCCAGAAATAAGTCCTAAAACCAACCAAAGAGATATAGAAATAATATTTTTTTTATTCATAGAGGTTGGAAATTATAACTTCTCTGAGTTATTATTCACGCCCTCTACATATAATTAAAATAAATGAAGACTAAAAGCTTTAAAACGAGTGAGGTAAATCAAAAATGGCATCTAATAGATGCTGAAAATAAAACTTTAGGGAGATTAACTTCTAAGGTTTCTAAAATTTTGATGGGAAAAAATAAACCTCAATACACCCCTAACAATGATTTAGGTGATTATGTGATTATTATAAATGCCGAAAAAATTAAACTCACAGGCAATAAAGAGATACAAAAGAAATACTATAGACATTCTGGATTTCCTGGAGGGCTTAAAACCACTAAATTATCTGATTTAAGACAAGATAAGCCCGAACAAATTGTCATTAAAGCAGTAAAAGGAATGCTGCCTAAAAATAAATTATCAAATAATATGCTCTCAAAACTAAAAGTTTACAAAGGTTCAGAACATCCTCACATTGGGCAGAATCCAGAATTATTAGAAACTTAAAATATAGATATGAGCCAAGACACAACATATGCTACAGGAAGAAGAAAAACTTCTACTGCGAGAGTTTATTTAAGTAAAGGTAAAGGAAATATATTAGTAAACGATATACCTTTAGAAGATTACTTCGGAAGAGAAGTTGCTAAAATACTTGTAATGCAACCTTTAGTTTTACTTGATATTGTTGAAAAATTTGATGTAGTTGTAAAAGTCTCTGGCGGAGGCTCTTTTGGCCAAGCAGGAGCGATTAGGCATGGAATCTCCAGAGCTCTGGAAAAATACGATGATAATTATAGGAAAGACCTAAAATCTGCTGGATATTTAACAAGAGACTCAAGACAGGTAGAACGTAAAAAAGTTGGATTAGTTAAAGCGAGAAAATCAAAACAATTTAGTAAAAGATAATTCAATGGTTCAACCTATATCTCCTCCAAACCCAGGAAGAAGAAAGTTTTTAAGTTTAGTCACCGGACTCATGGCTTCGATAGGAGCTATATTTTTAGCTATTCCTTTCCTGAGCGCTTTCAAACCCAGCGCTAGAGCTGAGGCTGCAGGCGCTCCTGTTCAAGTCGATATTTCTTCTTTAGTGCCTGGTCAAATGAAAGTTGTGGAATGGAGAGGAAAACCTATTTTTGTTGTCAAAATGACTGAAAATACTGTGAAGCTTTTATCCTCTAATTTGAATAGGCTTGCAGATCCTGACGGATCTAATTCCGTTCAACCAGTTTATGTAGAAAATCAAATTAGGTCTAGAAAGGAGGGAGTTGCTGTCATCACCGGTGTTTGTACACATCTAGGTTGTTCTCCGAAATACTATCCTGAGACAGGCTCTGTCGCTTTTGATTCCGATTGGCAAGGAGGTTTCTTTTGTCCATGTCATGGTTCTAAATTCGATATGGTGGGTAGAGTATATGCTGGAGTTCCAGCACCAACTAATATGGATGTTCCCCCTCATTATTTTCCAAAGGATAATATTTTAGTAATTGGTTTAGATGGAGTTTCGTAATGTTGCAATGGATAAATAGTAGATTTCCTATAACAGATTTAGTTGAAAGGCACCTTTCAAAATACCCGGCACCGACAAATCTTAACTTTTGGTATTTATTTGGATTTTTATTAATCATCGTTTTAGTGATGCAAATACTAACCGGACTTTGGTTAATGATGAATTATACAAATACAGCTGAAGAGGCATTTTCTTCAGTTGAATACATAATGAGAGATGTTGAATATGGATGGCTTCTCAGATATTTACATGCTGCTGGAGCCTCAGCATTTTTTGTATTGATTTACTTACATATGTTCAGAGGCATGATGTATGGATCTTATCAAAAACCTAGGGAACTTATTTGGTTAGGAGGTTGGGTAACCTATGTACTTCTTTGTGCGGAAGGTTTTACCGGTTACGTTTTGCCTTGGGGGCAAATGTCCTTTTGGGCTGCTCAGGTAATTATATCTCTTTTAGGTTCTATTCCCCTGGTAGGAGAAGATTTAGCCACTTGGGTTAGAGGAGATTACTTGATTTCTGGTATTACACTTTCAAGATTATTTGCTTTTCATGTTGTTTTATTACCCATAATGCTCATTGCAGTTGTTTTTTTCCATATTTTAGCTCTTCATGAGATTGGCTCAAATAACCCTGATGGAATTGACATCAAAAAGCATGTTGATGATGATGGGGTTCCTTTGGATTCTAAGCCCTTTTATCCTTACGATATAACCCACGACGTTTATGCTTTAGGCGTGTTTTTAATATTTTTCTGTGCAATTGTGTTTTTCTTTCCAGGAGGAGGTGGATATATCCTGGAAACTGTTAACTTTGAACCAGCTAATCCTCTTTCAACTCCAGAACACATAGTGCCATCTTGGTATTACACTCCGTACTATGCTATGTTGAGAGCTGTTGATTTTTCCTTATTCGGCCTTACTGCAAAATTCTTGGGTTTTGTCACTATGGCAGCTGGTATTGCAATTTTTGCAGCATTACCATGGTTAGACAGGAGTCCAGTGAAATCAATAAGATATAAAGGTATATACAGCAAGATCTTCCTAGGTGGATTTGTAATAAGTTTTTTTGTTTTGGGCTACCTTGGATTGGTTCCGCCTACAGAAATAAAAAATATTCTGGCAAAAGTTTTTACAATAATTTATTTTTCTTACTTTCTTTTAATGCCAATCTACACAAGGCTTGAAAAATGTAAGCCAGTCCCAGAAAGAGTTCCTGCTTAAAGTATGAAGCTTTTTTCATTTCTTTTTTTAATTTTAACTATTAATGTTTTCGGTGCTGATGAGTTTAGTTGTGGCACTATTGAATGTGACGAATTTCAGGTAAATATTTCTAATAATGCAGATTTGCAGAACGGCCTTTCAACTTATATGAATTATTGTTACGGATGTCATTCATTACAATATTCAAGATATAAAAGAGTTGCTGAGGACTTAGATATCCCAATTGATTTGTACGTTGAGAATTTAATTTATGATGGATCTAAGCCTGGAGAGTTAATGAAAATTAGTCTTTCAAAAGATGACGCAATAAACTGGTTAGGAGCTTATCCTCCAGACTTAACACTTGAAGCAAGAGTCAGAAAGCCAGAGTGGATATATACTTATCTCAAGAGTTACTATTCGGATTCTTCAAGGCCGTATGGAGTAAATAATCTCGTATATAAAAATGTTTCAATGCCGCACGTGCTTGAAGACCTTCAAGCTTCTTTGCCCGAAGAAAACTATAACAAAGTTATAAGTGATCTTACCAATTTCTTAGTATACGTTTCTGATCCATCTGCTAGAGAAAGACAACAAATGGGAGTTTATGTTCTACTTTTCCTATTTTTGTTCACGTCTTTTGCTTTTTTACTTTACAGAGAGTATAAAAAGGAGCTTAAATAAAAAAATCTCCAATGAGTTTGCTTAAAAACAGGTCCTCGATGGTCCTATTCCATAATGAAATAGGTCATAGAAGTCATAAAGTCAGAATTATTCTTCAAGAGAAAGAAATCTCTTGCGAACTAGAAGCTTTAGATAATTATAACTTGCCTAAGGAAATTTTAGACGTTAATCCGGATGGATCTTTACCTTTATTAATTGATAGAGAACTTTCACTGTATAACTCTTCCTTGATTGTGGAATACCTTGATGAAAGATTTCCTCATCCTCCTTTACTTCCTGTATATCCGGTCGCAAGAGCCCAAACTAGATTAATATTGAATAGACTTGAGAAAGATCTTGCTTATCACTTGGATGTTATCGAAAATGAAAATTCTTCAAAAAGTGAACAAACTAAAAGTAAGGCCTTATTAGAAACCAATTTAAAAAATTCTTTAATTATGTTTGGTAATTCTTCATTTTTTAATGAAGAAGAATTTTCCATTTTAGATGCAGTGGTTAGCCCAATTCTGTTTAGGTTGAATTTTTACAATATTAAAATACCCAATTCTAAAGCTGCAGTAGGTATCAAATCTTATATGGAAAGAATATTTGACAGAGATTCATTTAAATCCAGCATTAGTGAGATGGAGAAAGAAAAATTTCTTATCTAAAATCTTTGGAAAATTTCACCATCCAAAAAACTTATTGAAATAGGGTTGAAATTTACTTCATTGTTTTTCACAGAATATTGACCTAAAAACCCAAAATAATCTTGATCGTTAAGAAAACCCAACATATCAAACCCAAGAGAGTAAACTAATTTTTCGTTTGAACTTAGAGAAGAAAAACTATTATCTCCAAAATTTAATTTATTAATTAGAATTGGAAACTCTAAACCAGTTGAAAAATCCAGATCAGTTGTAGAAGAAGAACTATTCCAAGAATCGTAATGATTAGGCATGTTAAAAACTTCTAAATTCATCAAAAGGTTGAATTTAAGAGCAGGCAAAAGCCTATTTGAAGATTCAGAATTTGAACTAAGAATAATTGACTCTATATCATTTCTTTTTCTAGAGATAAATTTAAGGTCCTGATTTAAAATCCTTTCTAAATCTTTATTTCTTCTAGAGCTATCTTGTATGCCAAATACTTCTGCAATGAATAGTTCAAAATCATCGTTATTTTTAAGGAATATTAAATTTTCTTTGTTTATAGAAAAATCATTTTCTTTTGTGAACTTTATAAATTTTTCAATTTCTTCTATTTCTGAACTTATGTATATGAATTTATTTTTTTTAATTATTTTTAAAATATTTTCATTATCAAAAAATGCTTGATCTTTTAAGGCAATTTTGATGGTACTCTTTGAGATGGGAACATTATTTCTTTCTAAATCAACTAAATATGTATTCAATTTTTCTGTAGTACAATTTTTATTCAATTTTTCGTAGACATTATTGTTAAGAACAATTCTAATATTATTTGCTTTTGTATTTTTGCAGGATTTGATTTTGTCAGCTAAATCAACTAACAAGATTTTTTTAGATATTCTTGAATATTTATTATTCAGATAAAAATTTGCAAAAAAACCTTGAATAAAAATAGATTCTTTTTCGTTAAAATTTTTTTCATAAATAATCTCAATATTTTTTTTCATTGAGATACTTTTAATTTCTTTAAAAATTTTTTCAGTTATAGTGTTTGATGGAAGATTATAATTAAATTCTTCATATTCCTTATTAACGTTAGAAGCACAACTAAATAAGGTTGTGACAATTAGGATATAAATAAATATTTTGATAGGAGGAAAAATCATTACTACTAAAGGCACATTATATTTAGTTGCGACTCCTATTGGCAATTTAAAAGATTTTTCTTACAGGGGCGTTGAAGTACTTAATCAAGTTGATTTTGTCTTGGCAGAAAATACACATAAGACAAGAATTTTATTTGAAAGATTTAATATTAAAAATAAGATTAGTTTGTTTAATGATTTTTCTTCAAAAAAGAAAATTAATATTTTGGTAAAAAAAATTCTAAATGGACAAAATATAGCGCTAGTTTCTGATGCTGGTACACCACTAATATCTGATCCTGGAAGTGAATTAGTAAAAGCTATCTTGAAAGAGCATATTAAAATAGTTCCCATACCTGGCCCAAGTTCTCCAATCAGCGCTTTGGTTGCATCAGGACTCTCAGCTGAAAAATTTTCATTTCATGGATTTTTGCCAAAAAAAAATGGTGAGTTAAAGAACTTTTTAGAAGAAATAAATTTTGATAAAAAAACACAAATTTTTTTTGAATCACCTAAAAGAATAAAAAAAACACTATTAATTTTTCAAAAAATACTAAACAACAATCGAAAAATTGTAATTGCAAGAGAACTGACCAAAATTTATGAGGAATTTTACAGAGGAAAGATTTCAGATTTGAAAAAAGTTATTGATGAGACTCCGGAAATTGAAAAAGGGGAGTTAGTAATAATCCTTGAAGGGTCTAAAGATAAATATTCGTTAGAGCTGCATCTTGAAAGTATTTTATATAAACAACTGAAGCCTTTTCTCTCTTTAAGGCAAATTTCAAAGATAATTTCTAAAGTATCTTCAAAAGATTCAAAAGAAATTTATAACATTTATAAAAAAAAATAATATAATCTAAAGGAGCTGACTGAGTAATCGCTGATATTATCAGAGGAAAGTCCGGGCTCCGCAGGATAAAACGCCAGGTAACGCCTGGGAATAGCAAAAGCTATTACGGAAAGTGCAGCAGAAAATATACCGCCGAAAGGTAAGGGTGAAAAGGTGCGGTAAGAGCGCACCGAATATTCGGAGACGAATATTGCTTTGTAAACCCCGTTTGGAGCAAGACTAAATAGAGATTCGAAAATGTGATCCGCATTGAATCTGGGTAAGTTGCTAGAGATTTATGGTGACATAAATTCAAGATGAATGATTACATAAAACAGAACCCGGCTTACGGGTCAGCTCAACTCTTAAAACTCTATAGATTATATTTAAATTATTAAATATTGGGTTTTAAAGTCTTTAAAAGTGTGTAAAAGTGTGTAAAAATATACTTAAGTGTACATAATAGGGACAAAATATGGCTGGAATATACGGCTTCAGCAGCCTAGTTTTAGATACTAAGGGAAGAATTTCTATGCCTGCCAAATATAAAGACCAGTTAAAAAGTCTAGCTGGCGGCTCAATCATTGTCACGAGAGACCCTCAATATCCATCTTTACTTATTTATCCAGGAAATTTGTGGAAGAGAATATCTCGATCATTCGAAGAACTTTCTGGTTTGAATCCAGAGATAAGAAATTTGCAATGGAATTTTCTTGGCAATGCTCATTATATAGACTTTGAAATTTCTGATCGCATGACCATCCTACTTCCTTTGTCATTAAGAAGTTATGCTCAACTCAAAGAAAAAGCTAAAGTTGTTTTAATTGGTATGGGACAGAAATTTGAGTTGTGGAGTGAAAAAAATTGGAAAATTAAAGAATCAGGAAAAAAATTGAATTCAGAAAGGATAGATATAAATCTTCCCGTTGAAGTAAAGGATATACCATTTTGAGTCACGTTTCAGTTATGCCCTCTGAGGCAATACA
The DNA here is from genome assembly GCA_902536295.1 of uncultured SAR86 cluster bacterium. Classification (GTDB taxonomy): domain Bacteria; phylum Pseudomonadota; class Gammaproteobacteria; order Magnimaribacterales; family AG-339-G14; genus AG-339-G14. The sequence continues at coordinate 39,518 of CACAWS010000006.1, forward strand.
AAACCTTATTCATTCAAAAGATGGAGATTATCTAGACTGCACTTTCGGAGTTGGGGGACATTCAAAAAAGATACTAGAATGTCTAGGAACTAATGGATCTTTAAAAGCAATTGATAAAGATCCAAAAGTATTTAAATTCTCTGATCAAATAAAAGATGAAAGATTTCAATTTAAAAATATCAGCTTTTCTCAGATTGAAGATTTTTATCCACCTTTATCTTTTGATGGAATCTTAATAGATTTAGGTATTTCTTCTTTCCAATTAGATGATAGTGATAGGGGCTTTAGTTTTCAAACAGACTCTAGTTTAGATATGAGAATGAATCAGTCACATGGATTGACTGCTTATGAATGGCTTAACAAAGCTGAAGAAAAAGAGATTGCTGATGTATTCTTTTATTTAGGAGAAGAAAGAAAATCTAGGTCTCTTGCAAGGCAAATAGTTAATAATAGAAAGAGCAAAAAAATTTCTTCAACCGCTGATCTTTCAAGTCTTAATTTCTTTAAAAATCGCTCGAAAAAACATCCTGCGACTAATATTTTTAGGGCAGTGCGCATGTATATAAATGACGAAATTGAGGAACTTATATCAGCTTTAAAAAGTTCGATATCTCTCTTAAAGAAAAGAGGAAAGTTGGTAGTAATTTCCTTTCATTCGATTGAAGACAGAATTGTTAAAAATTTTTTGAGAGGTAGTTTAGAAAACGTTAAATCGCATTCTTGCTTGAAGCCTGTAGGAAAAATAATTAAACCATCTGTTGAGGAGATTAAAATTAATCCAAGATCAAGAAGTGCGGTTATGAGAGTTGGAGAAAAGATATGAATGATAAATTTCCATTTTTCATAACTTTTTGTTTTCTAACAATCGGCATCCTTTCAACAACAATCACTAAGTCTTTGAACGTCCACGAAATACGTTCATTAAATTCTAAGTTAGATGTAGAGTTTGAGAGATATATAGTTTTAGATAACGAGAATATTAGGATTAAAAATTTATTAGAAAGAAATTATAAATCAGCAAACTAAATAATGAATAATCAAAACATAAAAGTTGGTATAGACATTGGAACTTCAAAAGTTGTTTGTCTGATAGTGGAGTCTACTTCTGAAGGTTTAAAGGTCTTAGGATTAGGTTCACATCCTTCAAAAGGATTAAAAAATGGAGTAGTTGTTGATATTGAATCAACTGTTACAGCAATACAAGAAGCAACAAATAAAGCTGAATTGATGTCAGGTATCAGAGTACATCAAGCATATGTTGGAATTTCAGGAGGCAGCTCAAATGGGTTAAATTCCGAGGGTGTTGTTCCGATCAAAGATAAGAAAGTAAAAATAAGTGACGTCGAAAAAGTAATTACTGCAGCAAAAGCCCAAAGCATACCAGATGGTTATAAATTGCTTCATATATTAGCAAGAGAATATGCAATTGATCAGCAGAATGGAATAAAAGAGCCGCTAGGTATGGCGGGAGTGAGACTTGAAGCAAAAGTACATTTGGTGTCTTGCGATAAAAATGCTGCTGAAAATATCTCTTCATGTATGAAAGCTTGTGGTATATCAGTTCAAGATTATGTATTGGAACAGTTAGCTTCAAGTTATTCAGTATTATCCCAAGATGAAAAAAAATTAGGCGTGTGTTTAATCGATTTAGGTGGAGGTACATCAGATGTTGCAATATTTATGGATGATTCCATCAGTCACACCGTTAATATTCCAGTTGGAGGAGATCATGTGACTAATGATATCGCCAGAGCGATTCAAACACCTACGGCTCAAGCGGAAGAATTAAAGAAAAAATATGGATGCGCTTCTAGTTCGCTTACTAATGAGGGAGAAAAAATTTCTACACCCTCAATAAATAGAAGATCTGAAAAAATATTTTCTCGACAAGCTCTAGCAGACGTAATTGAGCATAGATATGCTGAGATATTTCAAATCATTAAGCAAAGATTAGAAATAAATGATCTTTCGCAATACCTTCCTGCAGGGATTGTACTAACTGGGGGCGCATCAAAAATTGAGGGAATATCTCAGTTAGGAGAAGAAATATTTCAAGTTCCCGTCAGAGTTGGCAAACCGAAAGGTTTGGTTGGACTGACCGATATTTTAAAAAATCCAGTTTATTCTACCTCAGTAGGATTGATTCTATATGGGCAAAAAGTTTCTGAGGAAGAGTTTATAGATTTTGCTTTCATTAGAGAAAAAGGTTTGTTTAATAAAGCATTCAAATGGATTCAAAATAATTTTTAGTTTAGGAGGAAATTATGAACTGGAAAGTAGTTGAAAAGGGTAGCAATCTTGGAGCTTTAATAAAAGTTGTAGGTATTGGAGGATGCGGAGGAAACGCTATAGATCACATGGTCAATAGTGGATTAGAAAATGTTGAAACCATTTCCATTAATACAGATAGCCAAGCACTCGATGCAAGCGTAGCTGAAGTTAAGCATTGTTTAGGGGAGATTAGTAATTCAGGACAAGGAGCAGGCGCTAATCCAGATATTGGAAGAGATACAGCCTTAGATGATTACGAAAGAATTGAAGCTCTCTTAGAAGGATCAGATATGGTATTTATTGCCGCGGGAATGGGAGGAGGAACAGGAACTGGAGCATCTCCAATTATTGCCAGAGTTGCCAAATCTGTAGGCGCTTTAACCGTAGCCGTAGTTACAAAACCTCTTAATTTAGAAAGAAAAGATAAAGTTGCAGAAGAAGGAATTAAGGCTCTCAAAGATGAGGTTGATTCACTAATTACAATTCCTAATCAAAAATTAGCAGAAGTTTTTGGAGATGATATAGATTTTCAAGACGCCTTTGCACACGGTAATGACGTGTTACTTGGCGCTGTGAGAGGTATTTCAGACATTATTACAAATGTCGGAACTATTAATGTTGATTTCCAAGACGTAAAAGCTGTCATGTCTGAGAAGGGAACAGCTATGATGGGAACCGGAATAGCTAATGGGCCGAGTCGAGCAGTAGAGGCAGCTTCATCTGCGGTTGGCAGTCCTCTTTTAGAAGATATTAATTTAGAGAATGCTAAAGGAGTTTTAGTAAATATCTCAGCTAAAGATAAAATAGGTATGAAAGAAATTGATAAGGTACTTGAACAAGTAAATCAATTTTCATCAGAAGGAGCATTAATTATTCCCGGTGTAGCGATTGATAAATCGATGGAATCTGGAGATTTAAAAGTAACGATAGTCGCTACAGGATTAGGTGATGCTAAAAATGCTAAGACGACTTTAGCAGATGATCCATTTGGCTTTAAAGTCGCAAATAGTAATAGTCAAAAAAAAGTTAAACCGATCACTGATTTCGAAACAGTCGAAAAAAAGGTTTCATCTTCAGATTATTTAGATATTCCGTCTTTTGTTAAAAGACAGATAGATTGATTTGTATTTTGAATTTTCAAATAAGTACAGAGAATTAACTATATGGTTTATAGTTTTTCTTCTATTACTTTCACTACCAATAAGGTTTTATTTTTTAGAAAAATATCAATCTGAAACTGCAATAAGAAAATCTATTTTGATTTCTGAAAGATCAATTGATCTTTTGGCTAGAAGAGGAAAAATTTTAGATCGACATGGAAATGTTTTAGCAGAAGATATCCCGTCTTATGAAATTGGTCTTGAACTAAATAATTTTTCTTTTAATCCAAACGATATTTCATTAATTTCTAATTTTTTAGATTTAGATAGAGAAAACTTAAATAAAAGACTATCAGATAAAAAAAAGAAATATTTAGTATTAAAAAGAAACGTCACAAGTGAAAAATTTTTTCAAATAAAAAACCAAAAATTAAGTGGAATAGTAGCTTATAAAAAATATACTAGGAGCTATCCAAAAGGCGCACCTTTTTCTCAGTTAGTAGGTGTAGTGAATACGTATAACAATGTGGGAATTCAGGGGGTTGAGTTAAGTCTAAATAACTTACTTACTGGAGAGAATGGTAAAAAAGATTATTTAAAAACAAGAAAAAATAAGACTATCCAATCTGAAATATTAAATCCTTCTCACGGAAAAGACATCCAATTAACAATAGATGCTGATTTACAGTATGAGGCTTATTCAATTCTTGCAAAAACGGTCAAACATCATAGTGCTAGCTCTGGATCTATCGTTGTGATCGAACCAAAAAGTCAAGAAATATTAGTCATGACAAATTATCCTAGCTTCAATCCTAATAATAGAAAGAATATAAATCTTAATAATTTGGAAAATAAAGCTGCAACTGATTTATTTGAACCTGGATCAACTGTCAAGCCAATAATTATTGCATCAGTTTTACAAAATGATAAATCTCTTTCTAACCAACTGATTAATACAAGTCCAGGTTTCATAGATTATGAAGGATTTGTTACGAAGGATTTTAGGGATTACGGTAAATTAAATTTTTCAGAAATTATTTCTAATTCTAGCAATGTAGGTATGGTAAAAATATGTGACGGCGTACAAGCCGAAATAATTTTGAACGGATTTCATAGAATGGGATTCGGAAGATATATGAATGAGATATTTATTTCTACTAGAGAAGGATATCTTCCCACAGTAAATAATCTCAGTAAAAGAGATAAGGTGAGTTTGTGTTATGGTTATGGCCTTCAAACCACTTTACTAGAATTAGTTGGCGCATACTCTGTATTTTATTCAGAAGGAAAGTTTAAACCTCTAAATCTTTTAATTAATAATAAATCATATGAAGCTAGACAAATTATGCCTCAAGAATTGTCTCTTAAAATGAAAGATATGTTACTGGAAGTGGTTGATAAAGGCACTGGAAAAAAAGCAAAAGTAGACGGGTTAAAGATTTCTGGTAAAACCGGGACCGTTCAGAAATTTGGCAAGGGGGGCTATCAAGATATTTCACATAATGCTCTTTTTATAGGACAAGCCTCTTCAGATAATAAAAATTTGATTGTAGGCGTAATTATTAGGGATGCTCAAAAGAACGGAAGTGGCGGTGGTGATGTTGCTGCTCCTTCATTTGCAAACTTCATAAATAGAATATACTAAAAAAGATATGAATTTTAAGGAGTTAATTAAGACAATCTTAAAGTTTAAAAATGAATCCAACTGTAAATCAATCTCATTAAATTCAAAGAAAGTAAAAAAAAATGATATTTTCATAGCACTTTCGAATGATTTTGACAAAAATCTTGAAAACATTTCCGAGGCTATAAGTAAGGGCGCAGGTCTTATTATTACTGAAAAAAAAATTCAAATTAAAAATTCTCCTCCGATTATAAATCTTTCAGATTTAAGAAATAAGTTAAGTGAAATTTCAAATGAATTTTATGAGTTCCCTTCAAAAAAAATAAAACTTTTTGGCATAACTGGTACAAATGGAAAATCTTCAGTATCTTCTTTTTTGCATCAAATATTAAATAAAAATAATATAAAAACAGCATTGTTAACTTCTATCAAAAGTAGAAAAAAAGGAATTTTTTTTTCTGAGTTGACTACTCCAGATATCTTCTTTTTGAATGATTTTTTATTCAATTCAAATTTAGATAACTTCGAAGGGGCGGTATTAGAAGTATCTTCTCATGCGATCCATCAAGATAGAGTAAAAGGATTAAATTTTAGTTATGGTTGCTTTACCAATATTAGCAGAGACCATTTGGATTATCATAAATCTCTAAAAGAGTATTCAAAAGTTAAAGAAAGCTTTTTTTTGAATAACTCTTTTAATTCAGCTTTAATAAATGTTGACACTCCATTAGGTGAAAAGATAAAAAAGAATAATAAAAATTTTCTTTCATTCTCTTCAAAAAAACAAAATTCAGATTTTTACTTTGATAAAAGTAATATTTTGTCTTACGACAATTTTAATTATGATTTGAATTTTTTTGATGGGCCAAGATTCATGAAATTAAACCTAGCAATGGCAATGTCACTTGCTATTTGCACAAAATTAAAAATTGATTTAAAAACATTTAAAAATTTTTACACACCTGCAGGACGATTCGAAAAACAAAAAACATTTAATGGAAAATTATGTTTGATAGATTATGCTCATACTCCTCAAGCCCTTGATGTTGTTTTGAAATCTATTCGCTCTGACTCATCGGGGGACATAATATGTATCTTTGGATGCGGCGGTGATAGGGATAAAGGCAAACGTCCAAATATGGGGAGAGTAGTTGAAAGATATTCTAACAAAATAATAATTACAAATGATAATTCAAGATTAGAAGACCCTGATAAGATTAAGGATGACATTATGAAAGGTATTTCAAAACTTTCTAAAACAAAATATATATCTGATAGAAAAGAAGCTATTAAGTACGGATTAAAGTTACTGAAAAAAGCAAAAAATGATTCAGTATTACTTATATCTGGTAAAGGTCATGAAAATTACCAAGAAATAAATGGTAAAAAAATATACTTTAATGACAAAAAAGTTGTGAAGGAAATATTAAATGCTAATTGAAAAAAAGCTCTCTAAATTAGCTGAGATTACTGGATCTAAATTAGTCGGCGAAGATTCGAAATTTAGCAAAATCTCTACTGACACGCGTCTATTAAAAAAAGGAGATTTATTTTTAGCTTTGAAAGGTGAAAATTACGATGGTCATGATTTTATTGAAGCCGCCATTGAAAAAGGCGCAAATTCAATAATTTCTGAAATAGAACTTGATTATCAAATTAATTATATTAAAACCAAAAATAACTTTAATTTTTTAAAACTTTTAGCAAAAAAAGTAAAAACAAACTTCAAAGGGACAATATTTGCTATAACAGGAAGTAATGGAAAAACCTCTACAAAAGAAATCACATATAGGTTGCTAAGTCATTTTTTTGAACAAAAAAAAATTTTTAAATCACCTAAAAACTGGAATAACGAACTAGGATTATATTTTTCTCTATTGGACTTAGAAGCTTCTCACGAAATTGCAGTTTTTGAGTTAGGCACAAATTCTCCTGGAGAGATTTTTTTTCTCTCTAAATTTCTTAACCCCGATAACGGTGTATTAACAAACATTGGGCATGCACATCTTGAAAATCTTAAAAGTTTAGAAGGTGTTGCAGAAGAAAAATCAGACATATTTTTAAATGTAAGAAAAGACGGAAATTGCTTTGCAAGAGTAGATGATAAGTTTAAAGAGATAATTATAAATAAATCTGAAGGTAAAAAATTACACTTTCTTGAAGAGATAAATGAAGATGCTTACAGCTCTAACTTCGATATCTCATTCCAATCAATAAATGAAGCATTAAATTTAAAGATTTCAATTGAAGAAAAAAATAGATTAAAAAAGTTACTTTCTAATAAGATTAGTGTTTCCGGAAGAATGGAAAGAAAAATAGGGCCAAAGAATACTACGTTAATTGACGATACTTATAATGCAAACCCAGACTCATTTCTAGCTGCTTTTAAAGAAATTTCAAATCTAGATTTTAATAATAAAATTTGTGTTATGGGAAAAATGGAAGAGCTTGGAGAGAGCTCTACAAAACTTCACGACATGATAATTAAAGAAGCTTTAAAGTATTTTGATCATATATTTTGCGTTGATATCTTTTCAAAAATATCTGATAAAAAAATAAAACATATATCAAAGAACAAAGTTAAAAAAAATATTAAACATTTTTTTAATGAGGATACTTTAATATTATTTAAAGCTTCAAGATCGGTTAAAATGGAGACTGTCTTCAAAGACATTTAATATGCTTTTACCTTTTTTAGATTTTTTAGCCGAAAGTTATGGACCTTTTCGAGTGTTTAATTACTTTACTTTCAGAGCAATTCTCTCAACCTTAACCTCTTTAATTTTTTGCCTAACCTTTGGAAAATTTTTTATTTCCTTCCTCAAGCGAAAAAATTTTGTACAGATAATAAGAGAAGTTGGACCCGAAAAGCATTTAGAAAAAAAAGGAACACCTACTATGGGAGGTCTTCTTATTTTAGCTGGAATAATCTTTTCGTGTCTTTGTTGGGGAGATTTTCAAAATAGATATCTATGGTCGATAATATTTTTAATACTTTCGTTTGGAATTCTTGGATTTCTAGATGATTATATGAAACTTAAATATGAATCAAGCGATGGAATTTCTGCTAAGACTAAAATATTTTGGCAAATATTTTTTGCTTCTATTATAGCTATATATCTCTATAAATCTCATTCTCTCTCTCAAGAAATAACTTTATTTTTGCCTTTCTTAAAAGATTTCGAGCTAAATTTAGGACTTGTATTCATTTTCACATCTATATTTGTAATTATCGGCGCTAGTAATGCAGTCAATCTTACAGATGGTCTAGATGGACTGGCAATTATGCCTTCTGTTATGGTTGCAGGAGGATTAGGTTTAATTGCTTATATTTCAGGAAATATTATTTTCGCTGATTATTTGAATATTGCATACCTTCCAGGATCTGAAGAATTGCTTATTATTTGTGGGGCAATAATAGGTGCTGGGATTGGATTTCTTTGGTTTAACACTTATCCAGCACAAGTTTTTATGGGAGATGTTGGTTCATTGTCACTTGGTGCAGCTTTAGGCGGTATGGCAATAATTTTAAGGCAAGAAGTTATATTAGCAATAATGGGAGGAGTATTCGTTCTTGAAGCTTTATCAGTTATTATCCAAGTTACTTCATTTAAGCTTACCGGTAAAAGAGTATTTAAGATGTCTCCAATCCACCATCACTTTGAACTTTCTGGATGGGCTGAGCCAAAGATTATAGTTCGCTTTTGGATTATTACGTTAATCCTAGTTTTGATTGCATTAGCAACTTTTAGATTGCGTTAAAAATGCTTTCTACAAAAGAATATGTTCTTATTCTTGGCGCAGGACAAACAGGATTATCTGCAGCAAAATTTTTAAAAAAAAATAATTTTAAAATTTTTGATACAAGAAAATTAAAAGAATTATCTCTAGAGATTCAAAAAAATAAATTGATTTCAAAAAATTTAATTTTAGAAAATGAATTAGATTTCAAACTAATAAGTTATGCAATTTGTTCACCTGGATTTGACTTATCGCATGGTTTAGTAAAAAAGTTGTTAAAAAATAAAATAGATATTAAAAGCGATATAGAAATTTTTTTGGAAAATAATAATTCAGATGTCATTTTGGTTTCTGGAACTAATGGAAAGACTACAGTTTCTTTGCTTTTAGAAAAATTTATTTCTTTGAAAGGCCTTTCAGTTAAAGCAATAGGTAATTTAGGTCGTCCCGTCTTAGATTACGTTAATTTTGATAAAGATTATTTCGTAATTGAAATATCTAGTTTTCATCTAGAAATTTCTAATAATTTGAAATCCAAATTATCTTTATTATTAAATATTTCTGTTGATCATTTAGATAGACATGAAACTTTTGAAAATTATATTAAGATAAAAAATAGTATTTTCAATAACTCTCAAATTTCTATCGGAAATAAAGAAGATATAAACATTAAAAAAGGTCTTACAGATTATTTTGAAGGCGATTCAGATATAGACATTCAAAATTTAAATGCAGTACAAAAAGCTTTAGATCATTTAAGCATTAATTATTCTTTTAAAGAACTAGAAGTTAAAAAGTTCAAACCTAACCATAGGATGGAGGAATTTTATAGAGACAACCTTGATAGAATTTTTTTTAATGATTCAAAAGCAACAAATTGTGGGGCTACTATAGCTGCTATAAACTCCTTAAAGGGTAAAAAAAAGATTTTTCTCATATGTGGCGGCCAAGGGAAAGGAGCAGACTTTTCTACTCTTGCAAATGAGATAAAAAAATATTGCGCTGGCGTTGTTATATTTGGAGAAGATAAAAAATTAATAGAAAGTAAATTAGTAAATTTTAATAAGTATTTGGCCGATAGTCTCGAAGATGCTGTTACAAAGTGTTTAAAATTATCTCAACCTAACTCGTTTATTTTATTTTCACCTGCATGTGCCAGTTTTGACATGTTTAAGAATTTTGAAGAAAGAGGAGAAAAATTTAAAAAATTAATTATAGATGAGAGAAACATTAAGCCAATCTAGATTTCAAAAGATTTTTTTTGGAGAATTTTATAGAGATTTAAAATTTTCAGATATTGATATCGGAATATTTCTTTCAGTGTTTTTCTTAAGCATGTTGGGGATAGTCATGGTTGCATCTGTAACTATTCCTCTGACAGATGGATCTTTATCAATGACTTTTAATCACATTCTTAAACTTGTTATAGCAGTAGTTGTGGGTTTATATGTTTTTAGGTTCTCCTTTGAAATATGGAAATCTATAGATATAGTTTTAGTATTATTTTCTTTTTTCTTACTAACATTAGTTTTTTTTCCAATAATTGGGTTTGAAGCAAATGGGGCATCAAGATGGATAAGAATCTTAGGATTTTCATTCCAGCCTTCAGAATTGATGAAATTTGCTTTAATAATCTATATTTCTTCTTATTGTTATAGAAGAATGACAGAATTCAAAGAACAATGGTTAGGATTTTGGAAGCCTGTTTCTGTGGTTGTCTCAGCTATAGCACTTGTCCTTATAGAACCCGATCTTGGATCCTCAGCGGTTATTTTCTTAATATCTTTAACCATAATGTTTATTGCTGGAGCTCCTATGAAGCAGATGCTAATTATTTTATTTATGGGTTTAATGGTCTTTGTTTGCATGATTATTTTGGTGCCATGGAGAATGCAAAGAATATTAAGTTTTGTAGATCCTTGGAGTGCTTATGGAGAAGGGGGTTACCAACTTTCTCAAGCTCTTATTGCTTTTAGTAGAGGTGATTTATTTGGAGTTGGACTTGGAGAAAGTTTACAAAAATATCATTATTTGCCCGACGCTCAAACAGATTTTATATTTGCAATTATCGCAGAAGAGTTAGGTTTAATTTTTTGTTTTTTATTAATTTGTGTTTATGGATATTTAATATTTAAATCTTTTACTTTAGCCAGGAATTCAAGGATTAGAGAAAATTATTTCGAATCTTATGTTTCTTATGGAATTGGGGTTTGCTTAGCTTTTCATGTTTTTATCAATATAGGAGTTGCTAGCGGCATGCTCCCAACAAAAGGTCTTACTTTACCATTTATAAGTTTTGGAGGTACAAATCTAATGTTGATGTTTGCTTTAGTGGCCTTACTTCTCAGAATTGATTTAGAACTTAAAGAAAATTCAGATATCAATAGAAAGGTGATGAGTGGTTAATCCTAAAAATATTTATATCGTTGCAGGAGGAACAGGTGGACATGTATTTCCAGCTAAACGGGTTGCTCAAAAATATCTTGAAAAGGGATTTATGATTAATTGGATAGGAACTAGTAGAGGACCTGAAAAAAAGATCTGTAAAGAATTAGGTATAAATTTTATTCAAGTTCCTTTGTATGGATTTAGAGGAAAGGGTTTTTTCACAAAATTAAAAGCCTTACTCGCATTTTTTTTGAGCGGTTTAATCTTTATTTTTAAATCTAATATTTTTAATAGATTGAATTCTCCAATGATTGTTTTTGGAGGTTATGTTTCATTGATTGCCTTTTTTTATTTCAGAGGGCCAGTATTTCTTCAGGAGCAAAATACTATTCCAGGTTCAGTATCAAGATTGCTTATATCTACAAATAAAGTTTCTAAAATATTTTGTGGTTTTGAGACAACTAAAAATTTTTTTAAGAAATATAATAAAAATTTTATTGATTTGGTAAATACTGGAAATCCAGTTGGAAAAATAAAAGAAAAGGAAAACAATATCTTAGACTCTTCTCCGTTAAAAATACTTATTCTTGGAGGTAGTCAAGGCTCTATGTTTTTGAATGAATCAGTACCTGAAATTCTCGAAGAACTTTTAGAAAAAAAAATAGTAAAAGTAAAACACCAAACCGGTTTTAAAAATGAGGCCAAAGTTTTAAATGCTTATTCCGCATATTTAGAAAACGTAACGATTCAAGAATTTATATCTGATATAGAAAGCTCTTACCTATGGGCAGATATAGTTATATGTAGATCTGGCGCCTTAACCGTGTCAGAAATTATTGCTTCTAGATCAGTAGGAATTTTTGTTCCTATAAAAACCTCAATAGATGATCATCAAAAAGAGAATGCAAATTATTTAAAATCTTTAAATGCTTCCTGGATTTTAGAAGAATCAGACAGTTTCAATAATGAATTAAGAAATCTTATAAGTGAAATTATTGATAATAGAAACTTAATACATGAAAAAAGAAGAAATATTAGACTAATTGAAATAAAAGACGCTGAATCAACTATTTTTAATGAAGTAAATGCTTGGTATAAATAATATAAAAAAAATTCATTTTATAGGAGTTGGAGGAGCCGGAATGAGCGGTATTGCAGAGATATTGCTTAACATGAAATATAAAATATCTGGTTCTGATAGCTCACCTTCAAATATAACTAAAAGATTAGAAAAATTAGGATTAGATTTTTTTAATTCTCATAGTGAAAAAAATTTGAAAGATGTTGATTTGGTGGTATTTTCTTCTGCCATCAAAGAAAATAACCCTGAACTTCTAGAGGCAATAAGAAAGAATATAAAAGTTATTCAAAGAGCAGAGATGTTAGCTTTTTTATCCGAACTTAAAAAAAGCATTATTTTTTCTGGAAGTCATGGAAAAACTACAACAACATGTATAACTGCACATATTTTCAATGAAAATCATCTTGATCCTACTTATATAATTGGAGGGAAAGTTAGCTCATTTGAGTCAAATGCTAAATTAGGAAATGGCAAACATATTCTTGCAGAGGCAGATGAAAGTGATAGAAGTTTTTTATTATTTAATCCAGACAAGGCTGTGGTAACCAGTATAGATAATGATCATTTAGAATCCTATAGGAATTCTTTTCAAAATTTAGTATCTGCTTTTATTGAATTTATAAAAAAAGTTAAAAATAAGACTTTTGTTCACGATCATGTAATTTCTTTACTGCCTGATTTTGAAATTAAAAATAATATTTTTTCTTACGGGTTCGAAGAAAAATCTGACTATCAGATCTTAAATTATTCTCAAAATGATACAGGCTCTTCATTTGAATTAAAGAATAAAATTGAAAACATAACTTTTCAATTCAATGTGAAAATGTTTGGAAAACATAATATTCTAAATGCTGTTGCTGCTATTATTTTATCTTTTGACGAAGGCATTGAATATCAAGACATTCAAAAATCTTTGAATAGTTTCCCTCAAGTAGAAAGAAGATTTGAAATTATTAATAAAAACGTTTTTTCAAAAAGAATAATTTTAATAGATGATTACGGTCATCATCCAACAGAATTAATTAATACAATAAAAACCATAAAAGAAGTTTGGCCTAAAAAAGAAATAGTTATGGCATTTCAACCTCATAGATATTCAAGAACAAAAGCACTTTTTAATGAATTTGTAGAAGTTTTGTCTAAAGTAGATAACTTAATTCTTCTAGAAATTTATCCTGCAAGTGAGATGCCTATAGAAAAATATTCTTCAGAAGATTTATTTAAAGAGGTAAATAAATCAAATAAAAATATAACTTTAGTAAATGGAATAGATGAAGCTTTTTTTGAGTTTAATAAATTTAAAGATGAAAAATATATTTTTCTAACTCAAGGTGCCGGAAATACGTCACTTTTAGCCTCTAAATTTAAATAAAAAAATGAAAATTTTAAAAAAAATAAATTTTGGAGTGTTAGGAGGCGGCTATTCAAATGAGAGAGATATTTCTTTAAAAAGTGCAGCGGCTGTTAATGAGGTGCTCTTAAAGCTGGGATACAGTTCTTCTATCCTTGATATAGATAATAAACAAAAACTTTTTTTAGAAGATACTTATAGAGGATTCGATTTTATATTTATCTTAATTCATGGATTAGGCGGGGAAGATGGAGAATTACAAAATTTTTTTGATGAAAGAAACATTAATTATTCTGGAAGTGGTCCAGAAACTTGTAGAAAAACATTTAATAAAAGCCATGCGAAATCTTATCTTCCGAAAAATATAATTACTCCTAAACAATTTACATGGAACTTCGATAAAGAAATAATTGAAAATAATGATAATAAAGTTAAAAAAATTGTTGTAAAGCCAGTTAATGAGGGATCAAGTCTTGGTATTTCTATCGTCGAAAATGAACCAAAGTTCATTAAAGCTGCTGTAGAAGAAACTTTGAAATTTGGTGAATTTATGTTGGAAGAATATATTTCAGGAAAAGAAATTACTGTTGCTCAAGTTGGAAATGAGATTTATCCTGCTGTTGAAATTAATCCGGGAGATAATTTTTACGATTTTAATGCAAAATACTATTCTACAAATACTAGCTACTCGGAGGCTATTTATTCTCAATCAAGGCAAAACGAATTGAATGAATATATTTTTTCTTTAAATAAGGAATTTGGATGCAAAGGTTGGTCAAGGACTGATCTTATCGATGATGGAGAAAATTTTTATTTTCTTGAAATTAATACTGTGCCAGGTATGACTAGTACCAGTTTAGTGCCAAAAGCAGCTAATTATGCTGGTATAGAATTTGACCAATTAGTTCTTAAAATTATTTCTTGCTCCCTTGATTAGATTGAAAGGTATATGTACACTTGCGCTGTTTTCTTGAGACTTCTATAAGACTCAAACCCATAAGGAGACTGAAAAAATGAATCATTACGAGATAGTTTTTGTGGTTGACCCACAGTTAGATAAAGAAGCAAAGTTATTTAATAAATGCTTAAGCACAGTCAAAGCTCTCAAAGGAATTACTCACCGATCTGAAGACATAGGAATTAGACACTTAGCTTACTCTATAAATGATAAAAATTCAGGTCACTATTTTCTTTTAAATATTGAATGCAACCCAGAAAGTCTTAAAGAAATTGAATCATTGTTTAAATTTAATGAATCAATAATGAGGTCTTCGATAGTTAAAAAGAAAAGAGCTGAAACAGATCCATCACCTTTGTTGACACAGTCACAGAATATGCAAAAAAACAACTCTGTAATTGATCAAGCTGATGAAGTAATAAAAAATAATGAAACTAGTGAGAATTCTAAGGAAGAAGCTTTATCTGCCTCTGAATCAGAATCTTCTACATCAGATAAATAATTAACTTTTACTAAATCATGAGAAAAAAATCAGAAAGAAGGTCTCAAAATCAAGAAACTATTACTAATTTAAAAAAGACTTGTCAGTTCACAGCTGCCAATGTTGAGGAAATCGATTATAAAGATGTTGAACTTTTATCAAAGTTTATTAATGAAATGGGTAAGATCTCTCCAGCTAGAATGACTGGAACAAGTGCAAAATATCAAAGGCAATTAACTAAAGCCATAAAAAGAGCAAGACAGTTGGCGCTTTTACCTTATACAGATGCTCATAAAAATTAAATTATGAAAGTTATTTTAAAAGAATCTATCACCGGTCTTGGCTCCCCTGGAGATCTTGTTAATGTTAAATCTGGGTACGGAAGAAATTTTCTTATGCCTTCTGGCAAGGCAATTCCTGCCACCGAGGCAAATTTAAAAATTTATGAAGCCGAGAAAGCTCAGATTGCAGAGTTAGAAAACAAAAAAATTGCTGAAGCCAAAGATCTAGATACCAAATTATCTGGATTTACTCTTGAAATTAAGGTTGCAGTTACTGAGGAAGAAGTAATGTATGGATCTATTGGGACAAAAGAAATAACTGAGTCCTTAGGTGCAAATGGTTTTGAAATAAATAGGCAATCTGTAAGACTTCCTGAAGGTGTTTTAAAAGATCTCGGAAACTTTGAATTGGATATAGAACTTCATCCCGAGGTTATAACTAAAATAAATGTTATTCTGAAACCCGAAAAATAAATTCAAATTTGTCTTAAATGGTTTGAGATGGGAGAATATCAAATTATTCATGAGAAAAGAATTTGACCAACCTGCATCTATAGAAGCCGAAAAAGCTATCCTGGGAGGGTTGTTATTAAAACCTGACTTATGGGATACGGTTTCAGTTTCGGTTGTTGAAGACGACTTTCTTCTATTAGAACATCAGCTTATTTATCGTGCAATCAGACGTCTAAGAGATCATGGAAATGAAATTGATACTGTTACTTTAATCGAATCTTTGACAAGCGACCCAGATATTTCGTCTATTACTAATTTCAATCAAAATGAATACATTCGTCAATTAGCAAAAGATACACCTGGTACAGCGAATTTCGAAAACTATACAGATATTGTTAAACAGACATCGAATCTTAGAAAACTTATTTCCGCAGCTTCTGACATTTCAAATATTGCTAAGGAAGCAGATACTTTTGAAATAGAGGATACTTTTAGTCAGGCTGAAAATAAATTAATTAATTTAAGAGATTCTATAGATAGAAAAAAAGGCCCCACTTTGGCAAAGGATTTAATTAAACCTGTTTATGAAAATATTGAAGAAAATATAAATTCAAAAACCCCTTTAATAGGCCATTCAACAGGATTTAGAGATTTAGATAAGCTAACTCTTGGATTACAAAATGGAGATTTAATATTAGTTGCAGGAAGGCCGAGTATGGGGAAAACCGCTTTCGGATTGAGCATCGCTGCAAGTCTTATAGAAAATAATGTCCCTGCAGTTTTTTATAGTTTAGAGATGTCGTCAAGGTCTGTTATGTACAGGCTAATTTCGATTTTATCTAAAGTTGAATTAAAGAAAATCTTCCAAGCAAAAGAACTTACAGATATTGATTTTGAAAAAATTGGAAAAGCGGTTGAGCTTTTAGAAAAAAGTAATTTTTTTATTGATGACACCTCTGCATTAAGTCCATCTGAAATTCTTTCAAGATCAAGAAAATTAAAAAGAGAGTTTCCAGAATTAGGATTGGTAGTTTTAGATTATTTACAGTTAATGAGAGCAGATAATTCTAATCCAAGCAGAGTTAATGAAATGAGTGAAATTTCGAGAGCTACTAAAGCTCTAGCAAAAGAGTTAGACGTTCCTGTAATTGCTTTGTCCCAATTGAATAGAGCTTCAGAGACTAGAACCAATAAAGAGCCAATAATGGCTGATTTAAGAGATTCAGGAGCTTTGGAACAAGATGCAGATCTAGTAATCTTTCCTTTTAGACCAGAGTTCCATGAGCCTACGCCTGAAAATAAGGGGATTGCTAAAGTAATTGTTGCAAAACATAGGAACGGAGAAACAGGAAACGTCTTACTTCATTGGGCTGCAAGATATACTTCTTTTGAAGATCTAGCTTTGAATGATCCAGCCTACGATAATTTTTCATTTAATAATCAAAATTGAGTAGACCTACAGTCGCCGAGATAAATCTCTTAGCGTTAAGAAATAACGTGAAGAAATTAAAAAGCATTTCAAATTCAAAAGTTTACCCAGTAGTAAAAGCAAATGCCTATGGCCATGGTTTAAAACAAGTAATTAAAACAATAAATAATTTAGTGTCGGGATTTTGTGTAGCTACTTTTGAAGAAGCGCTGGAACTAAAAAAGTTAACGAGTAAAAGTATCGTATGTATGGAGGGGCCTTATAGTTATAAAGAATTAAATATTTTCGAAAAACACAATATTGATTATGTAATTCATTCTTCACATCAAATAGCATTTCTTAGCAGAATTAATAGGTCGTTTTTTTCTAAAAAAAATAAAATTTGGATTAAATTTGATACTGGAATGAATAGATTAGGATTTAAAGATACTGAAATAACAAATGCCTTTTTAAAAATTCTTGAGTTTAAAAAAAATTTAGTATTAATGAGTCACTTTTCTTCTGCAGCTTCAACTAAATCTTCAATAAAACAGTCAAAAAACCAAATTAAAATTTTTAAAAAATATGAAAGGAAATTTAAAAAGATTAAACCAAATATTTTATTAAGTTTATGTAACTCTGGAGGTTTATTTTTTTATAAAGAGTCTCATAAAGATATATCACGACCAGGAATAAGTATTTACGGAAGTCAAGAAGGCATAAAACAAAATTTATTAGATTTAGAACAAGTCATGACTTTGAAATCAAAATTTATAAGTATAAAAAATGTCTTAAAAGGGTCTAGAGTCGGATATGATGGCACTTGGAAGGCAAGATCTGACTCAATAATCGGAATTTTACCAATAGGATATGCTGACGGATACTTAACAGGTATGAGTAATAAGGCATATGTATTAGTAGATAACCAAAAAGCTCCTATTGTAGGAAGGGTTTCAATGGATTTAACCGCTGTGGATTTAACAAAATTAAAAAAAGTTAATTATGATTCTAATGTTGTTTTATGGGGTCCCAAATTAAAAATTGATAAGGTAGCAAAGTTATGTGGAACCATACCATATGAGCTGATGACATCAGTTTCTAATAGAGTCAGAAAAAAATTCGTAGAAAAATAAGGTTATTTAAAAAAATTATAAAGAATATAAATATTTACAAAAAATCCTTATTTAGATGATAATTAGAGGATGAAAATTGATTATTTAAAAGAGACTCCTAGAAAACTAAAAGAATTTCCAGTCGAAAACGATCTTAATCTTTCTGAACAAGAAGTTCATGATGTTGCTGAAATTTTTCAAACTCCTTTAACAGGAGCATATAACTGGGATTACTCTGTACAAGATAATAGAATAAAAAAACTCTATGAATTAGGTAAGGAACTGAATTGGAATGTAGAAAAAGATATTGATTGGAATAGACCATTACCAGAAAAATTGGAGACACCTCCCGAAATTTTCTGGGATCAATATGAACCTTATCAAAAACTATCTAACGAAAAAAAATTTGAATTTTTAAGACATAGGGGAGCTTGGTCATTAAGTCAATTTCTCCATGGTGAACAAGGAGCATTATTAGTTGCTTCGCAACTGGTATCTTGTGCTCCAACATTTAATGCTAAATTATATGCAGCTTCACAAACTTTTGATGAAGCTAGGCACGTAGAAGCTTTCAACAAATACTTACAAACTAGACAAGGATTAATGTACCCAGTTGGTCATGGCTTAAAATCTCTTTTAGACAAAATTTTAACTGACCCAAGATGGGACTTAAAATTTATAGGTATGCAAATAATTATTGAAGGACTAGCCCTTGCTGCTTTTAATCTAGCGAAACAAACTTCAAATGATCCAGTATTTAGAGATATGCTTTATTTAATTATTAGAGACGAAGCTAGACATGTAACTTTTGGTGTTAATTACCTTGAAGAATATTTAAAGAATTTATCTCAAGATGAATTAGAAGAAAGAGCGCTTTTTGCCTATGAAGCTTGTGTTGTTATGCGCGGCAGACTGCTCTCAGCAGAAGTATATGAAAAATTTGGTTGGGATGTCGAAGATGCGCTTGAATTTCAATCTAAAACAGACGTTACTAATAATTTTCAACATTTGCTTTTTACCCGTGTAGTTCCTAACCTTTCCAGGATAGGTTTGATTACTGAAAAAGTAAGACCTCTTTATGAAGAGCTTGGAGTTTTAGAGTACGAAAGTTGGCCAACTGATGGAGATATTGATTGGGTCTCATTAAAACAACCTTTAGATTTATCTGAATCTGCTTAATAGATTTAATTGAAGCATTAGCAATTATTTGCTAACCTGATATTCCATCTTGAGTTATAAAGATGGCATCTAATCCTAAATACCTATTTGTCACCGGCGGGGTTGTTTCTTCCTTGGGAAAAGGCATATTTTCTGCATCAATAGGAGCTGTTTTAGAAAGTAAAGGACTTAAAGTTACTATCCAAAAATTAGACCCATATATAAATCTTGATCCAGGAACTATGTCTCCTTTTCAGCATGGAGAAGTCTTTGTAACTGAAGATGGCTCCGAAACTGACTTAGATCTTGGACATTATGAAAGATTTTTAGATTCGAAAATGTCAAAACTAAATAATTTTACTGCAGGTCAAGTATATGAACACGTATTAAAAAGAGAAAGA
>CACAWS010000007.1 GCA_902536295.1 uncultured SAR86 cluster bacterium
TGTGAATTGGATACCAAGGATGCTTAGCTTTTTCTACAAATACATATGCCCACTCTCTAATAAATTCAATTGAAGTTTCAGGTCTAAATCTCCCTTTTTCAATTATTAATTTTTCAGGAGATATAGTGATGATTTCTTGTTTATTACTTTTTTGATAAACGTAATAGGAAGCTATTAAAACAATTACTATTTCAAGGCCTGCAAAAGGAAGAATTATTGGCGCTCCAATGTATAAAAAACCAAACGCAATTATCAAAATAGGGGTCGAAATTAAAAGGAGAAATAACATATTTCCCTTCCAAGAAATTGAACGATTTGGCTTTAAAGTCAATCTAAATGTATGATTGGTTTCGAGACGATCTGCAGTTACCATATTAAATTGCTATATTAAACCAAAACTTTTTATTTAAATTTTTAGATGACCAAGAAAATTATTAATTCTATTGATAGAACAGCGCTTACTCCTAATTACGCGCCAGCATGGTTTACTCCTGTAAGAGGAAAAAAATCTATATTGTGGGATGTTGATGGAAATGATTACGTAGACTTCGGCGGAGGGATTGCTGTAACTTGCCTTGGTCATTCTCATCCAGAACTGATTAAGGTTTTGAAAACTCAATCGACGAAACTTTGGCATGTAAGTAACTATCTCTACAACGAACCTGCATTAGAACTAAGCGAACTTTTAGCAAAAAAAACCTTTGCAGATAAGATTTTTTTTTCTAATTCGGGAAATGAAGCTAATGAAGCAGCAATAAAATTGGCAAGAAGATATTTTTATGATCAAGGCAAGTCAGAAAAGAATGAAATAATTGTATTCACTGATGCTTTTCATGGCCGCTCTATGTTGAACATAAGTGCTGGAGACTCGAAAATGCAAAAAACTGGTTTTGGGCCATTGTTAAAGGGTTTTAAAAGAGCAAAATTTAATGATCTTGAATCGGTTAAAAAAATTATCTCAAAAAAAACTGCAGCAATTTTTATTGAACCGATTTTGGGAGAATCTGGAATTATTAGAGCAACTAATCCTTTCTTAAAAGGACTTAGAAAAATTGCTGACCAGCACAATGCGTTATTAATTTTTGATGAGGTTCAAAGCGGTATTGGAAGAACTGGAACTTTAATGGCGTATATGGGATATGGAGTTACGCCTGATATTTCAACACTCGCAAAGGGCTTGGGAGGAGGAATACCCATTGGAGCTACGCTTGCTAAAAAGCATATTGCCGAAGCTTTTCAACCTGGAACTCATGGTAGTACTTTTGGAGGAAATCCTTTAGCGTGTATCGTCGCCAAAAAAGTGGTAGAAATTATATCTTCGCAAAAGGTTTTATCTGGAGTTATTAAGAAAACAATTTCTTTTTCAAAAAAACTAGAATCTTTATCAAAAAAATACGATATGTTTTCAGAAATCAGAACTGCTGGACTATGGATTGGATGCGATTTTAAAACTATTAAGTCATCAGATTTCATTCAATCTGCTTACAAAGAAGGCTTAATAGTTGTTCAAGCTGCAGGAGAAAAAACAATACGTCTGGCACCTTCCCTAATAATTTCGGACAAAGAAATCAAAGAAGGTTTTGAGAGATTTGAAAAAGCATATAAAAAAATCTCTTAAAAGATTTTCATAAAAATTCTTGTCTTAAAAGTATTTTTTCTTAACATATTAAAAGTGAAGATTTTTAAATTCGTAAAATTTTTCTTTTTAGTATTTCTTATTAGTGCATGTGCTGGTCCTGCTACTCAAAGGATATTTATTGATAATGAAGCGCTCGATGCAGAAACAAAGTTGCAACAAAAATTGTCATTAGAAAAAGTGAAGGCTAGATATGAAAGGTTACAAAAAGTTGGTTATCCAATTCTGAAAAACTCTGCCGATCTATGTGAGAACACAATAAACTCTTTAGGAGTTATGTTTAATGCATATGTAGCCACTGAAAAATATTCTGATATTGAAAAAGAGGTTTATGAGATTGATGAGGGCCTCAAGCTTACTTTCGTTATTCCAAGCTCAGCTGCCTTTAAGAGTGGTTTAAGAAAAAATGACGAAATATTATCAATAAATAGTATTGAAGTCGGTGAAGATCGAGAAGAATTTCACAAAAACTTAGAAAAAATTAGAAAGAAATCAGAGACCTTAAAAGTTACCTATAGAAGAAATGGAGTAGAAGGAATTGCAAGCTTTGATCCAGATTTAATTTGCAATTACCCAATTTTATTAGTTCAGAATGATTCGGTGAATGCTTTTGCAAATGGAAGTCAAATTGGAATTACTACTGGGATGATAAGATTTGCTCAAAAAGACGAAGAGTTGGGACTGGTAATAGCTCACGAGCTTGGGCATAACATTATGGATCATGTTTCAAAATTAAGATCTAACTCTATTTTAGGCACTATAGTTGATCTAGCAGCGGCATATTACGGAGTTAACACTCAAGGAATTTTTGGCCAAGTTGGTGCAACTATGTATTCACAAGAATTTGAGGCAGAAGCTGACTATGTAGGAATTTACTATATGGAAAGAGCGGGATATTCAATTGATAACGTAGCAAATTTTTGGCGAAATATGGCAGTAGAACACCCTGGAAGTATTAATCCTAGCCATACTTCCACTCACCCTGCTACTCCGGAGAGATTTCTTGAAATTAATGCGGCGATAAAAGAAATAGAGGAAAAGAAAAAATTAAACCAAAAACTAATTCCTAACATAAACAAGGAATAATTTACTCCTCAGAAATCACTTCTAGCTTATCTACTCTTCTATAACCCTTGGGTAGAAAATTTCCTTTTCTTCCCCTTGATCCTACAAAATTCTCTAAATCTTTTGATTTAATCATATAGCTTTGCTTACCACTATATATCTTCAAATTATCTCCCTTATTGAGAGTTTTTAAAAAAATTAATCTATTTTCTTTGGCTTCAAACTTTTTTTTATCAATGTTAATTATTTTATTACCTCTACCTTTTGCCAAGACAGGCAAATCATTTGCCTCTATGAGTAGCATTTTCCCTTCTTCGGTAATGGCTGCAATATAAGAATCCTCTATAGATGTAAGTTTTTCAGGCCCTAAGGGTATCGCACCTTTGGTATTTAAAGCGGTCTTGCCTGATTTATTTTTCGTTTGTAATTCTTCTATCTTTGCAATAAAACCATACCCATTATTTGCAGTTAATACACAATAATCTTCTTCGGTGCCTGCAACAACTCCAGCGAAAGTAGAACCGGACTGAGAATTAATACTGCTGGAAACAGGGTCACCCTGACCTCTTGCTGAAGGAAGTTTATGAATTGGTAAAGTAAAGGCTTTACCAAAGCTATCAATTATTACTACATTTTGACTATTTCTTGCTGTTGCTGATGACAAGTATTCATCTCCCTCTCGATACTGTAAGCTTTGAGGATCAATTTCGTGACCTTTAGCGGCTCTGATCCAGCCTCTCTTTGAAAGCACCACTGTCATCGGATCATTCGAAATTAAATCTTTTTCGTCGAATGCTTTTGCATCTTCTGCCTCAACCAAATTACTGTTTCGATCGTCACCATATTCGTCTAAGTCTTCTTTAAGTTCTTTTTTTATTAAAGTTTTCAGCCTACTTGTGGATTTAAGAATTTTTTCAATCTCTTTTGCTTCCGTTGAAAGCTCATTTTTTTCTAATAAAATTGCTTCTTCTTCAAGTTTTGCAAGTTGTCTAAGCCTTATGTCTAGTATTGCGTTTGCTTGTATTTCCGTTAGCTTAAATTTTTTCATTAAGGCCTTTTTAGGCTCATCGTGTGTTCTTATTATTTTAATTACCTCATCTAAGTTTAAATAAGCCTTTAATAGACCATCTAAAATATGTAATCGATCATTTACCCAGTCTAATCTATGTTGCAGCCTCCTTTTAACTGTCTCTGACCTAAACTTAATCCATTCTTTCAAAATACTTTTTAGATCAAAAACTCTGGGCTTTCCATTTAAACCTATAGCGTTCAGATTTACTCTGACGTTTTTTTGTAATTCAGTTGTTGCAAAAAGATGGCTCATTAATGCTGTTTTATCTATCCTATTTGATCTGGGCACCACGATTATTCTTACGGGATTGCTTTCATCGCTTTCATCTCTTAAATCTTCGATCATACTTATTTTTTTTGAGTCTATTTGAGAAGCAATTTGCTCCAATATCTTTGACGAAGAAACTTGATATGGAAGAGAGTTAATTACAATTTCTCCATTTTCAATTTCGTAAGTTGCTCGTAATTTTATCGAACCTCTTCCAGTGGTATACATTTCTTCTAACTCATCATGAGTGGAAATAATTTCTGCTTTTGTTGGAAAGTCAGGACTCGGTATAAAAGACATTAATTCTTTTATCGAAAGTTTCGG
This sequence comes from uncultured SAR86 cluster bacterium, assembly GCA_902536295.1. Taxonomy (GTDB): domain Bacteria; phylum Pseudomonadota; class Gammaproteobacteria; order Magnimaribacterales; family AG-339-G14; genus AG-339-G14. The sequence continues at coordinate 4,365 of CACAWS010000007.1, forward strand.
ACTGTCCAAAAGAGCGGTAGTTGCGTTCACAACATCCCTCAAATTATGAGGAGGAATATCTGTGGCCATGCCTACAGCAATGCCCGAAGCTCCATTCATTAGTACATTCGGTAGTCTGGATGGTAAAAATTTGGGCTCAATTAATGTTCCGTCAAAATTAGGCATCCAGTCAACCGTGCCTTGGGAAATCTCGGTCAAAAGGTTTTGCGAATATGATGAAAGTCGACATTCGGTATACCTCATCGCGGCGAAGCTTTTGGGATCGTCAAGAGATCCAAAGTTACCTTGACCTTCTATCAAAGGATATCGAGTAGAAAACTCTTGCGCCATTAATACCATCGCTTCATAAGCCGCACCATCACCATGCGGATGAAACTTACCTATCACATCACCTACAGTTCTGGCGCTCTTTTTAAATTTAGCAGATGACTTAAGTCCTAACTCAGACATCGCATAGATTATTCTTCTTTGAACTGGTTTAAGTCCATCTCCAATAAAAGGTAAAGCTCTGTCTAAAATTACATACATAGAATACTCTAGGTATGCTTTTTCTGCGTAACCGCCAATTGGCAAACTTTCTTCTTTACTCATTTAAGCTCGCAAGATCTCCTTTTGTTTCTAACCAATTTTTTCTATCGCTTGCTCTTTTTTTTGATAACAACATATCCATTAAAGAAGTAGATGTATTCCCCTTCTCAAGCGTAAGTTTCAAAAGACGCCTCCCTTCAATTTCCATAGTTGTCTCACGCAATTGACTTGGATTCATTTCTCCCAAACCCTTAAATCTTTGAATTTCAATTTTCTTTTGTTTATTTTTAGATTTAAGATCTTTTACAACCTTTTCTTTTTCATCTTCATCAAGTGCATAATAAACGTCTTTACCCTGATCTATCCTAAATAACGGCGGTTGCGCGATAAATACATGTCCGGCTTCAACTAAAGGCCTAAAGTGTTTTAAAAATAATGCACAAATTAAAGTAGCAATATGAGCACCATCAGTATCGGCGTCAGCTAAGATACATATCTTGCCATATCTTAGGTTATCTAAAGTTTTACAACCAGGTTCGAGCCCTAAAGCCATTGAAATATCTTTCACTTCCTGAGATTGAGTTACAACGTCAGTATCTACTTCCCAAGTATTTAAAATTTTTCCTTTGAGAGACATCACAGCTTGAAATTGTCTATTCCTTGCTTGTTTTGCGGAGCCTCCAGCAGATTCTCCTTCAACCAAGAAAAGCTCAGTTTTAGATATTTCGCCCGAAACACAATCAGATAGTTTGCCAGGCAGTGTAATCCCTTTTGTTATCTTTTTTCTTTCTACTTTTTGATTAGCTTTTACTCTTGCCTGTGCATTTTCAATAGCAATGAAAGCAATTTCTTCAGCCGCTTCAGTATGCTGATTGAGCCAGATTGCTAAACTATCTTTTGAGATTAAGGCTGCAATATTTTGAAAATCTTTGGACGATAATTTTTCTTTTGTTTGTCCGCTAAATTGAGGGTCTTTTAATTTTGCAGATAGAACATAATTACAGTTTTTCCAAACGTCATCGGAAGTGATTTTTACACCTCTTGGAATAAGTTTTCTATAATCACAAAACTCTTTCAAAGCTTCGGTCATGCCACTTTTCATACCGGAGACGTGAGTGCCTCCTTGAGGGGTAGGAATCAAATTGACATAACTTTCTGAAAGCTTTTCCTTTTCTCCTCTTTCCCAAACTAATGCCCAAGATAAAGCAGATTCATCATCTGTATGTTCGCCAACAATCGGGAATTCTGGAATGTAAATTCCTTCGCCAAGTTCGTTCGTTAAATAATCTCCTAGTCCATCAACATAACACCACTCTTCCTTGATATTTGAAATCTCATCCTTATATTTAATTTTAAGTCCCGGACACAATACGGCTTTCGCTCTCAAAGCGTTAGATAAATTTTTAGAAGAAATTTTTTCAGTATCAAAAAAACTTGGATCGGGCTTAAAGATAATTTTTGTTCCGGTATTTCGTTGACCTACGGAATCAATTTTTTTTAACTCTTTCTTTTTCAAGCTATCCAAAAATTCAATAGCATATCTAGAGCCATCTCTTTTTATTTCTGCTTTAAGGTACGACGAAAGAGCATTTACTACTGAAACACCAACTCCATGTAATCCACCTGAAAATGTGTATTCTTTATTAGAAAATTTTGCTCCAGCGTGCAATCTAGAAAAAATTAATTCTACGCCAGGAACTTTTTCTTCGGGATGAATATCAACGGGCATTCCTCTTCCATCGTCTTCAACGGTTACGGAATTATCTTTATTCAGACAAATCGATATTTCTTTAGCATGACCTGCTATTGCCTCGTCAACACTATTGTCTACAACTTCCATGACTAAATGATTCGGACTTGATGTGTCCGTATACATTCCTGGTCTTTTTCGAACAGGCTCTAGTCCCGATAAGACTTCAATTGACTCAGCGGTATATCGTGAATTTGCCAAAATTATAAATTGTTTAGTAAATTTTCTGCAGTACTTACTTCTAGGGCTGTTCCTTGTTCAACGAAAACTGAATCTAGGACATTATTACTCGCTACCGCAGCGTATCTTGCAGAAATTTCGCCAAATCCAATCTGAGAAGCGTCAGCAGATAAGCCCATAGCTTTTGAAAATTCACCGTTGCCATCTGATAAAAAAGTAACCTTATCTGACGCTGATAATTCTCTCTCCCAAGCTTTCATTATGAATGCGTTGTTAACAGCTAAGCATATTATTTCGTCTATTCCTTTTGAAAGAATTTCTTCTGAGCTTTCAATGTATCCGGGCAATTGGATAGAGCATGTAGTAGAAAATGCACTGGGAACCGATACTAAAACGATTTTTTTATTTGCAAAATACTCAGAACTGTTTATGCCGTCTATACCCTTTTCACCCAGCTTAAAAAGCTTAGCCGAAGGTAATTTTTCTCCAACTTTAATCATAATGTCTCCTAAACTTCATTATAAATTTTACCACCTGCTTCTCTAAACTCTTTTGCTTTTTTTTGCATCTCTTTTTCCTGTGCCTCTACCTCTTTTTTTGCGTATTCTCTTACATCTTGAGAAATTTTCATTGAACAAAATTTAGGGCCACACATTGAACAAAAATGAGCCACTTTGGCTGAATCTTTTGGAAGAGTCTCATCATGATAGGATTTTGCCCTTTCTGGATCTAAACCTAAATTGAATTGATCTTCCCATCTAAAGTCAAATCTAGCATCAGACAAAGCATTATCTCTTATTTGAGCAGAAGGCAGCCCTTTTGCAAGATCTCCAGCATGAGCTGCAATTCTATATGCCATTAAGCCCTCTTTAACATCTTCTTTATTTGGCAAACCTAAGTGTTCTTTTGGAGTGACATAACACAACATCGCGCAACCATACCAACCTATCATTGCCGCTCCAATTGCAGAAGTAATATGATCATACCCAGGTGCAATGTCAGTAGTTAAAGGACCTAAGGTATAAAATGGTGCCTCTGAACATTCTTCTAATTGTAAATCCATATTTTCTTTAATTAATTGCATAGGAACATGTCCAGGACCTTCAATCATAGTTTGTACATCGTGATTCCAAGCTATTTGAGTAAGTTCTCCTAAAGTTTTTAATTCTGAAAACTGAGCTTCATCATTAGCATCTGCTACTGACCCAGGTCTTAAGCCATCGCCCAGAGAAAAAGTGACATCGTACTCTCTCATAATCTTACAAATGTCTTCAAAATGAGTGTATAAGAAATTTTCTTTATGATGAGCTAAACACCATTTAGCTAATATTGATCCACCTCTCGATACAATACCTGTTACTCTTTCTGCAGTCATAGGGACATATCTCAACAAAACTCCTGCATGAATTGTGAAATAATCAACTCCTTGTTCGGCTTGTTCAATTAGAGTTTCTTTAAAGACATCCCAATTTAAATCCTCTGCAACGCCATTTACTTTTTCAAGAGCTTGATAAATTGGAACGGTTCCAATTGGCACAGGAGAATTACGTACGATCCATTCTCTCGTTTCATGAATATTCTTTCCTGTAGATAAATCCATCACAGTATCTGCGCCCCATCTTGTAGCCCATGTAAGTTTTTCTACCTCGTCATGAATAGACGAAGATAAAGCTGAATTTCCAATGTTAGCATTAACTTTAATTTTAAAATTTCTTCCAATAATCATTGGTTCAATTTCAGGATGATTGATGTTTGCAGGAATTACTGCTCTTCCAGAAGCCACCTCGTCACGAACAAATTCAGGTGTGATTATGTCTGGTAAGTTAGCTCCAAAACTTTCCCCTTTATGATAGGTTCCTTTCCTTAACCTCTCATTTTTTTCTCGACATTGATTTTCGCGAATAGCTATATATTCCATTTCCTCGGTAACGACCCCTTGCTTTGCGAGAGACATTTGCGTGCTATTTGGACTAGAAGACTTTCTCAACTTTAACCACGCGTTCCTTTGTTTTGGAAGGCCTGATTCAATATCTATTGAAACCTCAGGATCTGAATATGGACCAGAAGTATCGTAAAAATAAATGGGTGGATTAGGATGTTTACCTTCCGAGCTTACAGAACTGGTTTGGAGAACTTTTCTCATAGGTACTTTTATGTCTTCGTTTGAACCCTTTATATAAACTTTTTTAGAGCCATTAAAAAGTTTGGTAGCGGTTTGAAGGATTTGAGTTGATTCTGGAGAGTTATCTAGTGATCTAGAGTTTATTTTTTTCATTTAATGTATTTTAAATCTATTTCACTATTAACTAAATATTTTTAAGAAAAAAAATTGATTATTTATATAAAAATATAATCATTTGTATAATGTTTACAGTGTCAACTTTAATTAATATATAATTTATTTATGATCAAAATCGGTTCCTTTATTTTTTTTCTTATTTTTTCCTTTTGTGCTAACGCTAATTCACTAACTTTGGCGGAAGTTTATGAAATTGCTTTGAATAAAGATCCTGAATTAAAAATAGCTGAAGCGACTTATAGAGCTGAAAAAGAAGCTAAAGCAAAAGGAATTGCTGGCCTCTTACCTAGTTTAACGACTAGAGGCATTACAAGCTGGAACGAATCCGAAGTTTTAAGGGGCACACAATCAACTTTTTTTGATGGTACAGGAAATAATACTTACGGATATTCTGCTGATTTGATTCAACCAATATTCAGAGTAGATAGATGGTTTCAGTTTAGCCAAGGAAAAGCAATGAGTGAAGTTGCAAAAGCTAAATTTGCTTACGCCCAACAAGAAACAATAACCAGAGTTTCAAAAACATATTTTAGCCTGCTTAAGGCAATTAAAAATTTAGAAGTTGCAAAAGCTGAAGAAAATGCAATAAAAAGACAAAGAGATATTGCAAAAAGACTTTTTGAAGAAGGAGTTTCCTCTGTAACAAATTTCCAAGAGGCTCAAGCATTTTATGATTTATCTCAAGTTTCGAGAATTGCAAGTCAAGGAGAACTAGAATTTGCACGTGAAGCGTTAATAGCTATCATCGGAGAAGCTCCTGCCTTATCAGATTTAAATGACAATTACCCAATTAGTTCGCCAAACCCTAAATCTCAGGATCAATGGGTAGGTATGGGGTTAACTAATAATTTTTCTTTAAAAGCCTCGAAACTTGCCACCAGAGCGGCTAAAAGAAATGCACAAAGCAAGCTTTCAGATCATTTTCCGGATGTCGATCTCGTAGCTAATATCACTCGAAACAATAGTAGACAGCCATCTTTTGCTGGTGGTAATTTTAGTTTTGAAGAAAACTATATTGAAGACAGAAAATACAGTCTTCAATTTTCTTGGCCCCTCATGGCGGGAGGTTTAATTAGCTCCGAAAGAAGAGAAGCTTACGCAAATTTTGAAAAAGCTGAACAACAAGAAATCTTGATGGAAAGAAAGATTAAACAACAAATAAAATCTTCTTATTCTGCTGTATTAACTAATCTAGCTAATGTTAAAGCTCGCGAACAAGCTCTAAAATCATCAGAGTCTGCGCTAAGAGCAACACAATTTGGATACGAATCTAATACTAGAAATATTGTAGATTTATTAAATGCTGAGAGAAACTTCTTTTCTGCGCAACGTGATTTTAATTCCTCAAAATATGATTTCATCATTGCGGAGCTTAATCTTAAACTCTCTGCTGGTGTCTTATCACCTTCTGATATATATGACATTAGCAATTATATGAACAATTAGATGCCAGAGCTTCCTGAGGTAGAAACGACTCTTCGTGGAATTTCAAAAAAAATTTTAAATAAAGAAATAAAGACATTTGATTTACGCACAGAAAAATTAAGATGGCCAATAGATAAGGGTCTAAAAAAATTTCTTAAAAATAAAATTATTAAATCAGCAGAGAGGCGAGGAAAGTACATAATTTTGCACTTATCTGAAAGTCACCTTTTAATACATTTAGGAATGTCAGGCAAATTAAGAGTTTTTAAAGAACAAGTGCCATCAAAAAAACATGAACACTGGGATATAAACTTTGTTGACGGTTGGACCTTGAGGTATACAGATGTAAGAAAATTCGGCGCATTGATAAAAATTACTTCTGATCCTGAAGATCATAAATTATTAAAGAATTTAGGACCCGAACCTTTAGGCAACTACTTCAACGGACTATATCTATTTGAAAAAACTAGAAAAAAAACTCGACCTATAAAAAATTTAATTATGGACTCAAACATAGTCACCGGTGTCGGGAATATTTATGCCAATGAAGCGCTTTTTTTGGCTGGGATTCGCCCTAGAAAACAATCACAAAAACTTACAAAGGATAATTGCAATAATTTATCTCAAGCCATCAGACAAACTTTATCTGAAGCTATAGAAGCAGGTGGGACTACTCTTAAAGACTATACAAATGCTACCGAAGCGCCTGGTTACTTTAAAAAACAACTAAGAGTTTATGATCGCGGCAATCTTCCCTGTTTAACTTGCAAAACAAATTTAAAGTTGATTAGACAAGCAAACAGGCAGACAGTTTATTGCCCTAGTTGTCAAAAATAAAAGAAATTAAGAAAGTTTGCCTTTTAATGCTTCTAATGAAACTGGATGAACAAATTCAGAAACGTCTCCGCCCATTTTGCAGATTTCTTTCACAAGAGTAGACGAAATATAGGAATACTTTTCTTTAGGCGTTAAAAAAACACTTTCTAGTTCAGGCATCATTGCACGATTCATATTTGCTAACTGAAACTCATATTCAAAATCGGCAACAACTCGGAGCCCCCTGATTAAAATTTTTGCATTATTATTTTTGGCTAAATCTACTAAAAGTCCTGAAAAGCCAATCACTTCAATTTTTTCATTGTCTGAAAATATCTTTTTCGCAATTTCAATTCTTTCATCAAGAGTAAATAAAGGATTCTTTGCTTCGCTCGCCGCAATAGCTATCACTACTAAATCGAATAATTCGCAAGCCCTCTCTATTAAATCGACGTGACCTTTTGTCATGGGATCAAAAGTCCCGGGATAGATAGCTCTTTGGCTCATAGGGGTATTATATTCTATTTACTTGAGTAATTTAGAATAAATACCCCAGAGTTATGAAGCTTAAAATAAATCGGCGTTCATGACCTTGTTCCAAGCGCTCACAAAGTCATTAATGAATTTTTCTTTGTTATCTTCAGTTGCGTATACCTCAACTAAAGCTCTCAATTGAGAATTAGAACCGAAAACTAAATCTGCTCTCGAAGCCGTTCTAGTTTTTTCGCCACTAATTCGATCAAAAGCTTCATAAGAGTTTCCAGTTCCATTAGGTTTCCACTGAACCCTCATATCTAGAAGAGTTTTGAAATAATCATTAGAAAGTTCATTTGGGTTCTCTGATAAAAGCCCATAATCACTTGAAGTAATGCCCAAAGATCTCATTCCGCCGAGTAAAACAGTCATTTCCGGTGCAGTAAGACCTAAGAGTTGAGACTTATCAAGCATTATTTCCTCCGCACTGACGCTTAATCCCGATCTGTGATAATTTCTAAATGCACATGATAGAGGTTCTAAATATTCAAAAGAATCAGCATCTGTTTGATCTTGCGAAGCATCAGCTCTTCCTGGTGTAAAAGGAACTTCAACTCCTGTTGCTTTCTCAACACCAACATTTCCGCCTAAAATTATTACATCAGCAATTGATGCTCCTGTTTCGTTAGAAATAGTCTCGTAAAGTTTTAGAACTTTTGAAAGTTGTTCAGGTTTATTAGCCTCCCAGTTCTTTTGTGGTTCTAAACGAATTCTTGCTCCGTTAGCTCCACCTCTCATGTCTGAGCCCCTATAAGTTGATGCACTTGCCCAAGCTGTCTCAACCATTTCTTGAATCGAGAGACCACAAGCTTGAAGTTTCTCTTTGACAGAGGCAACATCATAATCAGTTGTTCCTGCCGGAATTGGATCTTGCCAAATTAAATCTTCTTCTGGAACTTCAGGGCCCATGTAATTGGATTTAGGTCCCATATCCCTGTGAAGTAATTTGAACCAAGCTTTAGCAAAAGCATCTGCAAATTCATCAGGATTATTAAGAAAATGTTCAGAAATTTTCTTGTAACTGGGATCAGTTTTAAGAGCAATATCTGTGGTAGCCATTATAGTTGGCTCCTTTTTACTAGGATCATGCGCACTAGGTGCCATGTCTTCCTCTTTTTGATCTTTGGCATACCATTGGTGCGCCCCCGCAGGACTTTTACCTAGTTCCCAATCATATTTAAATAACAGTTCAAAATAACCGTTGTCCCATTGAATCGGATTCGTTGTCCAGGCTCCTTCTAAACCACTAGTAATAGTGTCTTGTCCTAGACCACTGCCATGGGCATTTGTCCAACCAAAGCCCATTTGCTCAATTGGAGCACCTTCAGGTTCAGCTTGAACTAATTCAGCATCCCCAGCACCATGGCACTTTCCGAAGGTATGACCGCCAGCAACTAAAGCCACAGTTTCGTAGTCATTCATAGCCATTCTGCCAAAGGTTGTTCTAATATCATGTGCACTTGCCATGGGATCAGGATTTGCATCCGGGCCTTGAGGATTTACATATATAAGACCCATTTGAACAGCGGCCAGAGGGTTATCAAGTTCTCTTTCGCCTTTATAACGAGTGTTTTCTAACCATTGCTCTTCAACTCCCCATAGAATATCTTCTTCAGGAGCCCAGATATCAGGTCTTCCGCCACTGAATCCATAAGTTTTTCCACCCATTGATTCAATTGCGACGTTTCCGGCTAAAATTAGTAGGTCAGCCCAGCTAATCTTATTTCCGTATTTTTCTTTTACTGGCCATAAAAGGCGTCTAGCCTTATCAAGGTTTCCGTTATCGGGCCAACTATTTAAAGGAGCAAATCTTTGCGCTCCTGTTCCTCCGCCACCTCGACCATCGGTTGATCTATATGTTCCAGCTGCATGCCAAGTAAGCCTTATAAAAAAAGGTCCATAGTGACCATAATCAGCCGGCCACCAATCTTGAGAATCTGTCATTAAATCGAGCAGATCTTTTTTTAAAGCAAAATAATCAAGTTTCTCAAATTCTGATTTGTAATCAAAATCGTCGCCCATAGGATTGGACTTTCTATCATGTTGATGAAGAATGCTTAAATTAAGCTGATCTGGCCACCAATCTTTATTTGACGTACCACTTGTGGTGTTTTTTGTCATCGAGCCATGCATGACTGGACATTTATCTATATTTGATTCTGTTTTATCCATAATACCCTCTTATTTATAAGTAAAACTATTTTATAATTTACCTTTATTTTATATATTGTTAAATATATATTTTTCTAATAAGTAATTCGATAAAATCGAACATAAATGATTTCTATTAAACAAATTAATTACGCGATCGCTGTAGCTGAAACCCTTCACTTTAAAAAGGCAGCTGAGAAATGCTTTGTCTCACCTTCTACGTTGAGTAATGCAATTACTGAAATGGAAAGCCAACTTGGAATTAAACTATTTGAACGAAATAACAAAAAAGTAATTATAACTTCACTAGGCGCTGTGATAATTGAAAAAGCTCAAAACATTAAAAATGAGGTTGATAACATTAACAAATTAAGCGAGCTTAATTCAGAACCATTATCTAATTCTATTTCACTTGGAATAATTCCAACTATAGGTCCTTTTTTATTGCCCGTGCTTCTTCCTAAAATAAAGGATGATTTCCCAAATTTAAAATTGAACATTGTAGAAGCCCAAACAGATGTCCTTTTAAGGAAAATATCTTCGGGTGAAATTGAAATGGCAATTATGGCATTGCCCTTTGAAACCTCTGGATTTAATGTTAACAAATTTTGGAAAGAGAATTTTTTTTGGATTACAAAAAAAGATGACCCAAGAGCAAAAAAAAATTCTATAAAGGCAAAAGATCTTGATCTTTCTGAACTAATTATGCTGGAAGAAGGCAATTGTCTAAAAGATCATATTTTAAATGCTTGTAAAATTAAAAATACTTCAAAAATTACGTTCAACGCCTCTACTTTGAGCACCTCGATTGAATTAGTAAAAGGGGGTATTGGTACGACACTTGTTCCCGAAATGGCCGTTAATAAATTAATTGCTAGCAATCCAGAATTAACAAAAATTAAACTTGATGAAAAAGGACCACACAGAGAAATAGCTTTAATCTCCAGACAAAATTATGCTGGAGCAAGGGACCTAGAAAAACTAATTCAATTATTTTCTTTTGAACTGAATAAAAATAAAAAAAGTTAAAACTAATTAATTTTTTATTTCTACTTTTAATTTTTTTATTTGTCTTTTGTTGGAAGATAAAATACTGAATTTTAAATTTTCAATTTTTATCGATTCTCCTGTCTTAGGGAATCTTCCAAACTTATTTGAAACTATTCCCCCGATAGTATCGAAATCTTCATCGGAAAAACTAGTTGAAAAACGTTCATTAAATTCTTCAATTTCAGTGATGGCATTCACCACGTATTCAATCTCAGATTTTTGAATTATTTTTGTTTCTTCTCCGATATCAGTTTCATCCTCTATTTCGCCAACAATTTCTTCAAGGACATCTTCAATTGTAACCAGCCCACTAACTTCCCCAAATTCATCAACGACAAGAGCCATATGACTTCTGTTGGATTTGAATTCATCTAATAAAACATTAATTTTTTTGCTTTCAGGAATGTGATTTACCGGTCTAACAATTTCTTGGATATTTAAAGCAGAAATATCTAAGCCTTCTTTAATTAAACCTGGCGCAAACTTAAGCAAGTCTTTTGCAAGAAAAATTCCAATTATTTTCGACTCGTCTTCATTAAAGACTGGGAATCTAGAGTGAGATGATTTAACCACCTTGTCAATGAGTTCGTCTATGCTGTCAACTTCATTTATAGAAATCATTTGAGATCTTGGGACCATCACATCCCTAACTGGTATAGAAGCGAATTCTATTGTTTCCTCCATCATTTCTAAGACATCCTTGTCAATGATGTTATTCTCTTCAGCTTCTTTCAAAACTGATGCTAGTTCATTTTGATTAACGGGTTTGAAAGAAATTTTTCTATAAATTTCTCTTAAATTATTTCTGATTCTTTTAAATATGCCCAGTTTTGAAACTAACTGAGCCTCAGTACTTGGAGGTTCTTCTTTCATCCTAATAAGGATCTCCTGCAGATAGCTTATTCATTATTTCCTTTTCTAGTCTCTCCATTTTTGACGTTTCTTCTGCATCTTGATGATCATAACCAATTAAATGAAGAAGGCCGTGGATTATCATATGTTTTAGTCTATTTTCAAAGATTTTTTTATACTTTTTGGATTCTTTTAAAATTACCTCTTCGCACAAAGCTATCTCTCCTATTAATGTCTTATTCTCTCCAATAGGAAAATTCTGAGGAATTTCAAAGGACAAAACGTTAGTTGGTTTGTTTGAATTTCTATAAGTTTTATTCAACAATTGCATTTCCGCAGGGCTTACAAAGCTTACATTTAAATGATGGTTGTTAGTGAATTCATATTTAGCTATTTTGAGAGCTTCTATGACGATGTCTAAGATTTCAGGCTCAGATAAATCTACAAATTTTGAGGATCTTATGTTGTTTAGATTTAATTGCATTAATCTTTTTTTCGCTCGTATGCTTCTATGATCTTTTGGACTAAATTATGTCTAACAACGTCATCTGCATGAAAATAGTGAAATGCAATATCTTTTTGAGAATCAAGAATTTTTATAGCGTCTGACAATCCTGATGGAGTTCCTTTTGGTAAATCGGTTTGAGTGATGTCCCCAGTCACAACTGCAGTAGATCCAAAACCGATCCTAGTCAGAAACATTTTCATCTGAGCTGGAGTGCAGTTTTGCGCTTCATCCAGTATCAAAAAAGCATCATTTAGAGTTCGGCCTCTCATGTAAGCCAAGGGAGCAACCTCTATTTTTCCATTCTCGATTAATCTTCCTACTTTTTCTGGCCCCATCATATCAAAGAGCGCGTCATACAAAGGTCTTAAATAAGGATCAACTTTTTGGGAAAGATCTCCAGGTAAGAATCCTAAATGTTCACCTGCTTCCACAGCGGGTCTCGTCAAAATTATCTTGTTTACTTTTTCTTCAACAAACATATTTACTGCAGCAGCAACTGCAATATAGGTCTTTCCTGTTCCAGCAGGTCCGATCCCAAAAGCAATATCATGATCCATGATTGCTTGAACAAAGTTTTTTTGAGACTTATTTCTAGGAGTTACGTACAACTTAGGAGTTTGAATAGTTAAATCTTTTTCTTTTTCTAACTCAAAAATGGTGCCATCTGAGTCTGATGCTGTTCCGTTAAGTGCCCTGCAAATAGAAAAATGGACTTCGTCGGGAGACACTGATTCACTGGTTTGAGCAAGAGCAGCTAAATCTTCAAGAATCATTCTCGCTTTCACCACATTATTTTTTTCTCCGGATATAGAAAAACTATTACCCCTGCTTTTAATTTTAATTGCTAATGAATTCTCTATCTGTTCCAGATTTGCGTTTACAGGACCGCAAATCAAGGAAAGATTTTGTGTTTCTATTTCAGGTAACTTAAATTTTAATTTTGGCATATATTAGAATCTTTCTAACTCACCCCTTAATGAATTTGTTAATTGGTCAACAATTTTAATGTTTTCAAAATTTCCCACTACATCTTTATGTGAAGGAAAATTAACAACTCTATTATTTTCAGTTCTTGCCTGAAGTTCTCCAGGATTTTTTTTAGACACACCGATTACTAAACAATTTTCTATAGTTCCAACCATCTTTCTTGATATTTTAGACGAAAGTTCATTAAGTTTATGCTGCAAAATAGAAAGTCTTTCTTTTTTTATTTCAATACTAACATTGTCTTCCATTTCTGATGCGGGCGTATTTGGCCTCGGGCTATAAATGAAACTAAAAGATTCATCAAATCCCACTTCATCAACTATGTCCATAGTATCTTGAAAGTCTTTGTCTGTTTCTCCTGGAAATCCAACAATGAAGTCAGATGAAAAACTTATATTAGGCCTGCTTTCTCTTATTCTCGCGATTAAATCTAAATAAAAGGAAGAGGTATATCTCCTTCTCATTAATTTTAGAATTCTATTTGAACCACTTTGCACTGGCAAATGGACATGGCTCACAAGTTCGGGAACAAATTTATAAAGTTCCACTAAGTCTTCCTTAAATTCATATGGATGACTGGTGGTAAATCTAATTCTATCAATTCCGGTGATTTGAGAAGTTTTTTCAATTAAAAATGCTAGAGATTTTTTTTCATTCTTGTAAGTACCTTTAAAGTTATTAACATTTTGCCCTAAAAGATTTACCTCACGCACTCCTCTCGAGGCTAAAGAATCTATTTCATTCAAAATATCTTCTACAGGACGACTAACTTCATGGCCTCTTGTATGTGGAACAACGCAAAATGAACAATATTTATTACACCCCTCAGCTACGGAAACAAATGCTGTGACTTCGTCAGTTTTTGATTGAGGAAGATGATCAAATTTTTCAATTTTTGGAAAACTTACGTCAAGTTGTCTGCTCAAGTTTTGAGCAGCATCAGAATACATCTTTGGAAGTCTATGAAGTGTTTGTGGTCCAAATACAATGTCAACTGCTGGAGCTCTTTGTGTTATTTTTTTTCCTTCTTGGCTAGCTACACATCCTCCGATTGCTATTTTTATATTGGGATTTTTATCTTTCAGTTTTTTCCATCTTCCAATTTGGTGAAATACTTTCTCTTGAGCTTTTTCTCTAATTGAACATGTATTTAGAACCAGTAAATCTGCTTCTTCTGGGTTATTTGTAGATTCAAATTCTTCTTTTTCAGACAAAAGATCCAACATTTTTTCTGAATCATACTCATTCATTTGACATCCATGAGTTTTTATAAAAACCTTTCTCATTTCGATTCTAGTGATTTTGCAAAAATTGTATCTCTATAAAAACGTAGTTCATTTATTGATTCATAGACATCGGCCTGAGCTCTATGAGCAGCTGTCTTATTTGAATGTTGTATTGAAATTTCTGGCCTCCATCGTTTAGTGAGTTCTTTAACAGAGCTGACATCTATACATCTATAATGAAAATAATCTTCTAATTCAGGCATATATAGAGTCAAAAACTTTCTATCATGCCAAACAGTATTACCGCAAAGAGGAGAAGAATTCTTTTTTACATGTTCTCTAAGAAATCTTAAAGTTTCTTGTTCTGCCTCTTTTTGAGTAACCTTGCTCTTTAGCACGTCATCGATCAATCCGGAATCTCCATGATGGGTTTGATTCCAATCGTCCATAGCGTCTATATATTCTTGCGGTTGAGAAATCACAATATTTGGCCCGTCAATTATCTCAGTAAGATCTTCATTAGTGACTGCTGTAAAGATTTCAATTATCCTTTCAGCATTAGGATCTAATCCTGTCATTTCTAAATCCAACCAGATTAATTTTTTTTCCATACGATTACTCTACAATAGTAACAAAATAAGCGAATTTATGACTAAAGAGAATAAAAACGAAACTCATTTCGGTTACAAAAAAGTTAACTCTAAAGAAAAACCTGATTTGGTTAAAGAGGTTTTTGATTCAGTATCAAATAAATATGATCTTATGAATGATTTGATGTCATTAGGTATTCACAGACTTTGGAAGAAGGCCACAGTTCAAATGAGTAATCTAAGAAATGGAAACTCTGTTTTAGACGTAGCGGGTGGAACTGGAGATTTAGCTATTTTATTTTCAGATATAGTTGGAAAGTCTGGTGAAATCTTTTTGTCAGATATTAACGAAAAGATGCTTAAAGTTGGTAGAGATAGAATTATCGATTCTGGTTGCAACAACATTCAAAATTTAGTTGCTGACGCGGAAGATTTGCCATTTGAAAAAGAAAAATTTCACTGTATTTCAATTGCCTTTGGAATCAGAAACGTAACAAATAAAGAAAAAGCATTAAAAGAGTTTTATAGATGCCTAAAGCCTGGAGGAAGACTTTTGGTTTTAGAATTCTCAAATCCTGAATACAACTGGCTCTCTGACTTATATGACCTTTATTCTTTCAATCTTTTGCCTAAATTAGGAGAGTGGATTGTTGGCGACAGCAAAAGTTACGAATATCTTGCAGAGTCTATAAGAATGCATCCTAGCCAAGACGAATTTCTCAAAATGCTTAATCACGCAGGATTTAATAATACTAATTATCAAAACATGACGGGTGGCATCGTTGCCTTGCACACTGGTGAAAAAAATAAATGACCGCACTATTACGTTTTTTTAAGATCGTCTACTTATTTTTTTGCTATCGTATTAATGAATTAATTCCAAAAAGCGTTTTGCCTAAATGGTTAGTATTTTTATCTATCTTAAATCCTTTTCAATTTTCAAAGAAGAATAAAAATTCTGGTCAACGACTTGCTGAAGCTTTAGAAAAAGCTGGACCGGTTTTTATAAAGTTTGGACAAATCCTATCCACCAGGCCTGATTTTTTAGAAAAAGAAATAGTTGAAGAATTAAAAAAATTCCAAAATAACTTAAAGCCATTTGATTCAAATACTGCAAAAAAGATAATTGAATCCGATTTAGGTAAGTCGATAGATGAATTATTTGCAAATTTTAACTCGGAACCTCTCGCTGCAGCTTCGATAGCCCAAGTCCACGAAGCTGAATTGCACTCAGGTGAAAAAGTCGTGATAAAAGTTGTGAGGCCGGGCCTTGAGAAAAAAATCAAAAATGATTTAGCTTTGTTAAAAGCCCTTGGCTACATAACTTCTAAATTTAAATCTGATGCAAAAAGACTAAAGTTGAAAGAGATGATCAAGGAATATGAATATGTGATAACTTCGGAAATTGACTTAAAAAAAGAAGCTGGAAACACCATGCAAACAAGAAACTTTTTTCAAAATAACGATCTGTTGTATGTTCCGAATACATACCTTGAATTTTCTGGTCCTAGAACACTCACCCTTGAGAAAATTGATGGAATTCCAGTATCTGATATAGAAACTTTAAAAGAAAAAAATGTAAATCTAAAATTACTCTCGGAACGTGGGGTAAGTATTTTTTTTAAACAATTATTTGAAGATAATTTTTTTCATGCTGATATGCATCCAGGCAACATATTTGTTAACGCTTCAAATCCTAATGCACCATCTTATGTTGCAGTTGATTATGCAATCTGTGGAAGCCTCAGTGAAACAGAACAATTATTAATAGGTAAAATGCTAGCCGACATGTTTAGTAGAAACTACGCAGGAGTTGCAAAAACGATGATTTCTGCAGAGTGGGTAGATTCAGAAACTAAACCAATAGAACTTGAAGTTACTATCAGAACCGCATTAGACCCAATTTTTGAAAAGCCGTTTAGTGAAATAAAATTTGGAGAAATGCTTTTGTATCTTTTTGAAGAAACAAGAATTTATAACTTATCACTTCCTCCATCTTTACTACTTTTACACAAAACGCTTCTCAATATTGAAGGTTTAGGACGTCAGATTTATCCAGATCTTGATTTATGGAGCACAGCAAAACCTTTCATTCAACAATGGGTAAATAAAAAATATAACCCCACAAATTTATTAAAAAAATTTAAAAAAGATGCACCTTCCTTGTTTGAAAAAGCTTATGAATTTCCAGAAAAACTTGAGTCAATTTTTGAAAATGTTTCCAACTTACATGAATTTAATGACGAAGTTAAAGGTCTAAGAAAAGAAATAGAAACCCAAAAAAATTCTTTAAAATATTTATTAATTACTTCTGCCGTAATTATTATTTCGGTAGTATCAATTGCATTAAGCTTATGAATGATAAAAACAATGTTATAGAGAGGCTCTCTGATATTATCAAAGACAGAAAAGAATCCTCTGATTCGAGCTCTTACACCTCGATGCTTTATTCGGAAGGAATACAAAAAATAATTTCAAAAATTAAAGAAGAATCAAATGAATTAATTGAGGCTGCCTTAGACGATGTCAAAAAAGATGACGCAATAATTCATGAAGCTGCAGACCTCTTGTTTCACGTCATGGTATTATTAGCTTATATGGGAATAGATCCTTCTGAAATTCTTAGAGAGTTAGAAAAAAGGGAAGGTATTTCCGGAATAGAAGAAAAATCTAAGAGGTAATAATGGGTTTCGGTGGAATAAGTATTTGGCAACTTCTAATTATTTTAGCAATCATAATTCTTATTTTTGGTACTAGAAGATTTAGAAATATGGGCGGTGATTTAGGCTCAGCCTTTAAAAATTTTAGAAAGGCAGTCAAAGAAGAGCCCGAAGAGGAAAAAAAGGAAGACGATCCTCAATAAATGTTCGATATTGGTTTTTTTGAGATTTTAATAATCTGTTTTATCTCCTTAATAATTTTAGGACCCAAAAGACTGCCTGCCTTCATTACTTCGGTTGAAGAAATTTACCTAAAATTCAAAAGCGGGTTTAGAAAACTGAAACAGGAACTTTATACTGAAGGTTTTGAGGATAAAAAAAATAAAGATGACTCAGGACAATAGCTCGATTCTTTTTCAATTAGGTTTGGTAAGAAATTTACTCTTGAGAACTATTAGTGTACTAATCTTTTTTTTTGCTATATTAACTTTTTATCAAGAGTCAATTTACATATTTGTAGCTAACCCACTGATGCAATTTTTGCCAGATAATTCTTATATGATAGCTACTGGCGTTGCTTCTCCATTTTTGACTCCATTAAAATTAAGTTTCTACATAGCTTTGTTTTTAGCGGTTCCGTACTTAGTTATTGAATTTTTAAATTTTATTTCGCCTGGGCTTTATCGTCGAGAAAAATTGTTTTCTATTTCTATCAGCGTTTGTAGTGTAATTTTATTTTATGCAGGCATGGCATTCGCTTTTTACCTTGTATTTCCGTTAATTTTTTCGTTTTTCATAACATCTGCGCCTTCAAATATAAGTGTTATGACTGACATATCTCAATACCTAGATTTTGTTATCACAATTCTATTAGCTTTCGGCTTTGCCTTTGAAATGCCGATATTAATCCTAGCAATAATTTGGGGTGGCCTGGCTTCAAGAGAAAGTTTAACTAAAGCCAGACCGTATGTGATTATTGGCTGTTTTGTAGTTGGAATGTTGCTCACTCCGCCGGATGTAATAAGTCAAACTTTATTAGCAGTTCCAACTTGGATTTTATTTGAGCTAGGATTATTTGTTTCAAGATTCATAAAGAAATGAATAATAATTTAAGAATGATGCTCGGTTATTTAGGCTTCCTACCGTTTGGATTTCTTGCAGTCTTACCTTGGATCATTGGCGAAGAGTTTACCTTTCAATCTTACTTCTTATTAACAGTTTATGGGGCAATCATTTTGTCTTTCTTGGCTGGAATGAGTTGGGGCTGGAATATTTCTAATAAAAAAAATCTATTCATTGGAATTTCATTTTCTTTGATTAGCTTTTTTTTAATAATTATTGGTTATTTTTATTTAGAAATAGCGTTAGTTATTTTTGCAATAACTTTTCCGTTATTTTATATTTTTGAAAAAGAAGCTAATGAGTTTATGCAGAACGAGAACTATTTGAAATTGAGAAAAAATCTTACTTCAGCAGTTTCTGGATGTTTTATGCTAAGTTTTTTGACAACTTTGTAAAAATGATAAGAATCATATTAATAGCAGCCTTTGTTTTAGTAACAGTTTTAATAATTGGAAATCTTTTAGCCAATAGAAATCAAAATAGTCCGAGAATCTTCAGTTACTTATTAGCTATTGTGATAGTGGCTTTAATTGCTGGCTTCGCGATTTGGTTATTGCCTCGCTTGGGGATTAATCTGTCTGGATTCTTTCAAAGAATTTTACCTTTAGTTAATTCACTAAGAGGGATTTTACCCTTCTAATTGCATATCCCATTGTCCAAGAGCCGCGAGTTTATTCATCTCAGCTCTATGTGAGAAAGCGTCTTGAGCGGATTGAGTGTTTACTTTATCTCCCATCCAAGCTTTAAGAGCAGCTTGCTGAAGTGCTCGGCCATACGAAAAAGTAAGTTTCCAAGGATTGCCGCCCTTTTTATTTAAAGCATCTAAATTAGCTGTGGCGTCTAAATCAGATTGCCCACCAGATAAAAAAGCAATGCCGGGTAACTCAGCGGGAACATTTTCTTTCAAACACTTCATAGTTAAGTCGGCAACTTCATCATGAGAAAGTTGGGAAATTGAGCTTTGTCCAGCTAGAACCATATTAGGTTTTAAAATTGTTCCTTTAATGTTTACACCTTTAGCCTCTAAATTTTTAAACAAAGAATCCAAACATCTAGAAGTAACATCATAGCAAGTCTCTGCAGAATGATTACCATCCATCAATACTTCAGGCTCTACAATTGGAACCATATTATGTTCTTGTACGATTTTTGCGTAATCAGATAACACTTGCATATTTCCTTTTATACACTCATTACTTGGCAAGCCCGATCCAATTTTTATCACTGCACGCCACTTAGTAAATTTTGCTCCAAGAGTCTCGTATTCTAGACAGCGATCTTCCAACCCTTCCAGTCCGCCTGTAAGCACTTCTTCTGTGTCGTTAATTGGCGTTACTCCTTTGTCAACTTTTATTCCAGGAAGTGCGCCAGTCGAAGAAATTACTTCTTTCAAAGGAGTATCATCTGCAGCAGATTGTCTCAGTGTTTCATCAAATAAAATAACTCCACTGATATTATCCTTCATACCCTTTGCACGAAATAATAATTCTCTATAATCTCTTCTCGATGTTTCAGTCGATTCGGTATTAATTGCATCAAACCTCTTGCCGATGGTAGGAGTGCTCTCATCGGCTGCTAAAAACCCTTTTCCATCAGCAACCAGATATTGAGCAATCTCTTCTATATTTTCGAAATTCATTTTTAACCTCCCAAGTTTTTTTGATTTATTAATTCTAAGCACGGAAGTGAGCCAAGTTCTATATATTCAAGAAATGCTCCACCTCCAGTAGAAGCATAGTCAACCGACTTCATCATCTCAATTTTTGCAAAAGCTGCAAGGGTCTCTCCTCCACCAATTATTGTCATTGCATTAGATTCTGCAATTTTTTCTGCAATCCCTTCGGTTCCCTTCGAAAATTCATCTTCTTCGAATTTTCCAAGCGGACCATTCCAAACAATTGTATTTGCTTCTTCTATGTATTGACTAAAAGCTTCAATCGATTGTTGACCCACATCAAAAATAATATCTTCATCGGATAATTCATTCACACTTTTTTCAACTATGCTCGATCCATTACTCACCACAACGAAAGTTGGTATAACAATTTTTGGATTCTCGATTATTTTTTTTGCAACATCAAGATAACTTGGCTCGAATAAAGATTTACCAATATTTTTTCCTTGAGCGGCATAACAAGTATTTGCCAATGCTCCTCCAACAATCAACCAATCACAATGATTAGTTAGAGACTCGATGACGTTTATTTTTGTTGAAATTTTTGACCCTCCAATTATGCCAAGCAAGGGTTTGGTAGGATTAAGTACAATTTTCTCAAGCGCATCCATCTCTTCTTCGATCAATAAACCAAAACATGCCTCATTTATAAAGTTTACAATTCCATATGTCGATGCTTGTTTTCGATGCGCAGTTCCAAATGCATCCATGACAAAGATTTCACCTAACTGTCCTAATTTTTTTGAAAAATCTTCATCACTATTTTTTTCGCCTTCAAAAGATCTTATATTTTCAAGCATTGTAAGCGACTTGCTAGCTTTCAACTCATCTAAGGATTTTACTAATTTGACTTCCTTTCTAAGCAATTCACTCAATCTTTTTGCAACTGGAGCTAATGAGAATTCATTTGTTAAAGGATCATTTTCAGAAGGCCTTCCGAGATGAGTAAGAATTTTCAAGTTATCTGTTTGGGATAAAATTAATTCAATCGTTGGAATTGATCTCAGTAACTTTTGATCGTCTAGTAGAACACCGTTTTCTATTGGGACATTGTAGTCTACTCTTAATACAGCCGATTTTTTTTTAAAATTCTTCTTGGAGATAAAACTTTCTTCAAAACTCATCTGTTTAAAAGCTGTCTTGATAAACTTAAAACATTTTCGATAGTGAACCCAAAATGTTTCATAAGATCGTCCAAAGGGGCAGACTCTCCGTAAGAATTAATCCCCAAAACAAGGTCTCCTTGATTTAAGTATTTATGCCAAAAATCAGGTTGGCCTGCCTCGATAACTAATTTTGGTGCGTCGCCCAAAACCTCGTACTTATAATCTTCGCTTTGCAAATCAAACAACTCAGTACATGGCATTGAGACAACTTTGATATTTAAATTATCTTCTTTCAGAATTTCTGCAGCATCGACGGCGAGACCAACTTCAGAACCTGTGGCGATGATGGTTAAATCCTCCTGATCAGCAGCTTTTAAGACATAACCACCTTTTGAGATGTTTCCTAAATCATCTCTTACTTGAGGGGTTAAATTTTGTCTTGAAAGAACTAACGCGTGAGGGTTTTGTTCTGACTTGAGGGCATGTTTCCATGCGAAAGTAGTCTCTACCCCATCACAAGGTCTCCAAGTAAAAACTCCTGGAGTTGCTCTTAACATGCTTACGTGTTCGACTGGCTGATGAGTAGGTCCATCTTCGCCAACTCCAATTGAATCGTGTGTATAAATATAAATAACTGGGAGCTTCATGAGAGCGGACATTCGTAAAGCATTTCTTGCATAGTCAAGAAAAGTTAAAAAGGTTCCGCCATAAGGTCTTATGCCGCCATGTAAGTACATGCCATTCATAATTGCAGACATGCCAAATTCTCGAACGCCATAATTTAAATAGTTTCCTCCAGAATCCGGCTTCAAGACCTCAGAGCCCTTCCATTCAGTATTATTGGATGGAGATAGATCTGCTGAACCTCCAATTAGTTCTGGCAAAATAGGGCCCAATGCATCTAAACACATGCCAGAACATTTTCTACTGGCATGACTAGTTTCATCGTCTTCGAAACTTTTGACCAAGTCTTCAATCGTCGAATCAAATTCAGAAGGTAACTCGCCTTTCGAAAGACGATCAAATACTTGAAATTCTTCAGGATATTTTTCTTTATATTTTTTTACTAATAGTTCCCAGGCATTTTCCTTCTCTGCGCCCTTTTTTTCTTGATTCCATCCAGAATAAGCTTCATCAGGAATTTCAAAAGTATCAAAACTCCAATTGAGATTTTTTCTTGTAAGCAAAACTTCTTCTTCTCCTAATGCGGCGCCGTGAACACCTGCGGTTCCGGCTTTATTTGGTGAACCCTTGCCGATTATCGTTTTGCAACAAATTAGAGTAGGTTTGTCTGATAATTTTGCTTCGGTAATTGCTGCATCTACTGCTTCTTCGTTATGACCATCTATTTTCGGAATAACATGCCAGCCATAACTCTCAAATCTTTTTGCCGTATCATCTGTAAACCACCCAGCTACTTCGCCGTCAATGCTAATATCGTTGTCATCGTATAAAACGATCAATTTATTTAGTTTATGGGTTCCAGCGTATGAGCAAGCTTCATGCGAAATTCCTTCCATTAAATCTCCATCCCCACAAAAAACGTAAGTGTGGTGATCAATTAATTCCAGATCAGATTTATTAAATTTAAGGGCTAATATTTTTTCTGCTAACGCCATGCCTACCGCATTCGCAAGTCCCTGTCCTAAAGGACCAGTAGTAGTTTCAACTCCTGGAGTTACGTCGCATTCTGGATGGCCAGGAGTTTTCGAACCTAGTTTTCTAAAATTTTTTAATTCCTCAATAGGTAAATCATAGCCAGTGAGATGTAACAGAGAATAAAGTAACATCGACCCGTGCCCATTAGATAAAACAAATCTATCTCTATTAAACCATTCAGGATTTTTAGGATTATGGTTCAAATGTTTTGTCCATAAGACCAAAGCAATTTCTGCCATTCCCATAGGCATACCCGGATGACCGCATTTTGCTGCTTGCACAGCATCCATCGATAGCGCCCTGATGGCGTCTGCTAAATTTACTTTATCGGACATTAATCAAATGATATTTTCTATTAAAAGGAGAGAATATCATAGTAGAATTCTCTCTCGTTTTTAAATTTATGTCCGAATATAAAACTTTCACATCTGAATCAGTTTCTGAAGGTCATCCAGATAAACTGGCAGACCAAATTTCAGATGCCATACTCGATGCTTTTTTAAAAGATGATCCAGATTCTAGGGTCGCTTGCGAAACATTAGTTAAAACTGATTTAGTTGTCATTGCAGGTGAAATTTCTTCTAATGCAAAACCAGACTTAGAAACCGTGGTGAGATCAGTAATCAATGAGGTAGGATATGACAACGATGAAGTTGGTTTTAACGGATCAAAGGTTGAAATCGTTAACGCAATTGGAATGCAGTCAAATGACATTGCTCAAGGAGTAAATGAAGGTACTGGAACTGATACTGACCAAGGCGCAGGAGACCAGGGTTTGATGTTTGGCTACGCTACTAATGAAACAAGTGTTTTAATGCCAGCTCCAATTACTTTTTCGCACCTATTGGTAAAAAAACAAGCGGAAGTCAGAAAAAATAAGGTGCTTCCTTGGTTGAGGCCGGACGCAAAAAGTCAGTTGAGTTTCGTATATGATGACGCCGGTAAACCCTCTTATATTTCTGCTGTTGTTCTATCAACTCAACACGATGAAAATGTTAGCTTTTCTGATTTGGAAGAAGGTGTTAGAAAAGAAATAATAGAAAAGGTGCTTCCTTCCGAGTGGCTAACATCAGAAACAAAGGTGTATATCAACCCAACAGGAAGATTTGTCATTGGGGGGCCTGTTGGTGATTGTGGTCTTACTGGACGAAAAATAATTGTTGATACTTATGGTGGAATGGCAAGACACGGAGGTGGAGCATTTTCTGGCAAAGATCCATCAAAAGTTGACCGTTCTGCAGCTTATGCTGGAAGATATGTTGCTAAAAATGTAGTCGCTGCTGGACTTGCTGAAAAATGTGAGATTCAAGTTTCTTATGCCATTGGAATTGCAGAACCAACCTCAATTAGTATTAATACTTTTGGAACCAATGCTATTCCTGAAGATGAAATTGCGAACTTAGTTTCAGAGAATTTTGAACTTAAGCCAAAAGAATTAATCAAAATGCTAGATTTAAAAAAACCAATTTATCAAAAGACGGCTGCCTACGGTCATTTCGGTAGAGATGATAAAGAATTTTCTTGGGAATTGACTAATAAAGCTGACAAAATAAAAAAATAAAAATGAAATTTAAAGACTATAAAGTAGCTGATATCAACCTTGCTGAGTTTGGTCGCAAAGAGATAGCTCTTGCAGAAGCTGAAATGCCTGCACTCATGAAGTTGAGACAAAAGTATGGGGAAAGCAAACCCCTAACTGGAGCAAAAATAATGGGCTGCATACATATGACCATTCAAACTGCGGTTTTGATAGAAACTCTAGTAGCTCTTGGAGCTTCGGTAAGATGGTCTTCTTGTAATATTTTTTCAACACAAGATCATGCCGCTGCAGCGATTGCAGCATCTGAGATTCCTGTCTTTGCATGGAAAGGTATGAATGAAGAAGAATTCAACTGGTGTATTGAACAAACCATTCTTAAAGATGGTTCGCCATGGGACGCCAACATGATTTTAGATGATGGCGGTGATTTGACCGCAATGGTTCATGAAAAGTATCCAGATATGCTTAACAATATTCATGGCATATCTGAAGAAACAACCACCGGGGTTCATCGCCTCTGGGAGATGCTAGAGAAAGGAGAGTTAAAAGTACCCGCAATAAATGTAAACGATTCTGTCACCAAGTCTAAAAATGATAATAAATATGGTTGTCGCCATAGTTTAAATGATGCAATTAAACGAGGGACCGACATGTTACTGGCTGGAAGAAAAGCTTTAGTCTTTGGTTATGGAGATGTTGGTAAAGGATCAGCAATGAGTCTTAGGCAAGAAGGCATGGTAGTTAGAATTTCTGAAATAGATCCTATCTGTGCTATGCAAGCTTGCATGGATGGCTACGAAGTTGTCTCGCCTTATGTCGATGGAATTAACACAAACAAAGATGATTGCATTAATAAAAGTCTCTTGGCTGACACCGACGTTGTCGTGACCGCGACCGGAAATGTTAATGTTTGCGATCGTTTAATTTTAGATAATCTAAAGTCTGGAACAATGGTCTGTAACATCGGTCATTTCGATAACGAAATTGATACTCAATTCATGCGTGACAATTGGCACTGGGAGGAAATAAAACCTCAAGTACATAAAGTCTCCAAGACGAAAAGCGATTCTGACAATTTCATTATCCTTTTAGCAGAGGGGAGATTAGTTAATCTAGGAAATGCGACCGGCCATCCTTCCCGAATAATGGATGGTTCTTTTGCAAATCAGGTACTCGCTCAAATGTTTCTATACAAACAAGCCTTTGCTTCTCTCAATGATGAAGAAAAAAAGAAAGAGCTGTTAAAAGTTGAAGTTTTACCTATGGAACTTGATGAAGAGGTTGCTCAGTACATGGTTGAGGGATTTGGAGGAGTTGTCACCAAACTTACTAAAGATCAAGCCAATTACATAAACGTTGACGTTAAGGGTCCTTACAAACCAAAATCTTATAAGTACTGATGGTTAAAAAAAATCGAAGTTGGGGCGGCCGATTTAAACAAGAGACAGCCAAAAATGCTTTAGCATTTTCTAATTCCATCGAAATTGATAAAACTTTTTACTTAGAAGATATTCAAGGATCAATTGCTTATGCTGAAGCTTTAGTCAAAGCAAAAGTTTTGAAATCTTCGGAATTCAAAAAAATTAAGTCTGGCCTCAATCAAATACATAAAAAAATCGATTCGAATAAGTTTAACTGGAACAAAAGCCTTGAGGATGTACATATGAACATCGAAGCTGCTTTAGAAAAAAATATTGGAGACGTCGCAAAAAAACTTCACACCGGAAGATCTAGAAACGATCAAGTGGTAACCGACTTAAAACTTTATATGCTGAAAAAGTCCGAGGAAATTAAAACTTCGCTCAGAGAGTTGATGAAGTCATTGGTTCAAAAAGCTGAACCTGAGACAGAAACCTTAATACCTGGCTTCACACACTTACAAATCGCTCAACCTGTTTCGTTAGGTCACCACTTAATGGCTTATTATGAAATGTTTAAAAGAGATCTAAACCGTTTTGAATTCTCTGATGTATCGCTTAGCACTTTGCCTTTAGGTTCAGGGGCTCTTGCAGGAAACCGATTCAAAGTAGATCGAAAAAAAATAGCCAAAAGCTTAGGCTTTAGAGCGATTACTCAAAATTCTATTGACGCGGTAAGCGACAGAGACTTCATTGCGGAGATGCTTTTTAATATAAGTTTAACTTCTATTCACTTATCAAGAATCGCTGAGGAATTTATCATTTGGTCATCTTCACAATTTAATTATCTGCAATTACCTGAAGAACTTTGTACTGGCTCTTCTATCATGCCGCAGAAAAAAAATCCGGACATGGCAGAATTGGTTCGCGGAGGAGCAGCTAAAACAATTGGAAATTTAGTCGCCCTATTAAGTTTGTTGAAAAATCAACCTTTGGCTTATAACCGCGACAACCAAGAAGACAAGGCCCCACTTTTTGCCTCCATAGATTACGTCTTAAGTGCAATTGATATCACTTCTGCAATGGTAGCAGGTGCTCAATTTAATATTGATGAAATGTTAAATGACGTATTTGACGGGCATATATGCGCCACTGATTTTGCTGAGTATTTAGTTCTCAAAGGCCTGCCTTTCAGAGAAGCTCACAACATCACCGGAAAAGCCGTTCAGTTGGCTGAAAAAAAAGATGCTTTGTTAATTGAACTATCATTGATCGAATTAAAAAAATTATCAAAAAAAATTGAGAAAGATGTTTATAAATACTTAGATCCCATGGCATCAATTTCAGCTAAAACAAGTATCGGTGGAACCGCTCCATCACAGGTGAAAAAGCAAATTATTAAAGCTAAAATAGATTTAAATTTATAAGTCTATGGATGTATTTTTTAAACCAATAACAGTCAACAAGCTCACTATACCTAATCGTTTTGCGATGGCGCCAATGACACGAAGCAGATCACCTGACGGTGTACCTGGTGACAACGTAAGGGATTATTACCAACGCAGAGCAGCTGGTGAGGTTGGTTTAATTATCACTGAAGGAGTTGAAGTTAGTCACCCTTCTTCCAGTGGTTATCCAGACGTTCCAGGTTTTAGAGATAAAGCTGATGAGGGATGGAAGCAAGTGATAGATGCCGTGCATAGTGAAGGCTCCAAGATATTTCCTCAACTTTGGCACGTAGGAGCCTTTCGAAAGCCTGGCATGGCTCCAGACCCAGAAGTGCCTGGTTACACTCCATCTGGACTTGTCAATGCGAATAAAAAAGCAGCACATGAAATGACATCGGAAGATGTAGAAATGTTAATCGAGTGCTTTGTCGGCGACATCGTAAAGATTAAAGATCTTGGTTTTGATGGCGTAGAGTTGCACGGTGCACATGGTTATTTGATTGATAATTTTTTCTGGGAAGGCACTAATCAAAGAGCTGACGGCTTTGGCGGTTCTATTGATAAGCGAACAGCATTTGCTTGTGAAATTGTAAAACGAGCCAGAGCTAAAGTTGGTGAAAACTTTCCTATCGCCATAAGATTTTCTCAGTGGAAACAACAAGACTTTGAAGCCAAGCTGGCTTACACCGAAGAAGATCTAAAAACTTTCTTGATGCCCTTGGTTGATGCTGGCATTGATATGTTTCATGCAAGCAATAGAAGATATTGGGAACCTGAATTTGAAGGCTCAAATCTTAATCTCGCCGGTTGGACGAAAAAGCTTACTGGAATCCCTACTATTACCGTTGGTAGTGTAGGTTTGAAATCAGATTTCATTGGTTTATATGCTGGAGATGACGCGGTGGAGTCTCAATCTATTGATGACTTAATAAAAAGAATGGAGAACGACGAATTTGATATGGTTGCCATCGGTAGAGCTTTGCTTTCAGACCCAGAATGGGTGAAGAAAGTTAAAACCGGCGATTTCGAAGAGATTATTCCTTTCGAAAAAAAATACGCATCAGAAGTATATTTTTAATTTTTTAAAAACCTATCTTCTTCTTTTCTGTCTAAAATTCTTTAACGTTAGTGCAGTATAATATAAAGATGAAAAGGTTTTGTTTAATCTTAATTTGTTTGTCAGTAATGACTTTTGTCGCATGCGGCATTAAAGGACCTTTGACTTTGCCGACGAATAACGAAACTGAATATGCGTCCTGATTACTTTTCAAAAAATTCAGAATGCTTATGGATTGAGAATCTAGAATTATCTGAAATCTGTGAAGAAGTGCAAACTCCTTTTTATATCTATTCGCAAGCAAGTATCGAAGCAGCTGCAAACTCTTATCTTAAAAACGCTGGTAATACAGACCTAATTTGTTACTCAGTTAAAGCCAATAGTAATATCAATTTATTAAAAATTCTCGTGCAATTGGGCATGGGTTTCGATGTGGTTTCAGTTGGTGAATTAAAAAGAGCGTTAAAAGCAGGGGCAACAGCAAACAAAATTGTATTTTCGGGTGTAGGAAAATCAGCAGCCGATTTAGCGTTTGCTGCTGAGCAAAAAATCTACTCAATCAATATCGAATCTCATCAAGAGATTGAGTTAATAAAAAATTTACCAAACAATCCAAGAATCTCTCTCAGGATTAATCCAGACATGGCCGCTAATACCCATCCATACATTGAAACCGGAAAATCAGATTGTAAATTTGGTATCTCTGAAACAGAGGCATTGGAAATAGCTAAAACTTATTCGCCTGAAGAAATAAACCTAGTAGGCATATCGGCACATATTGGATCACAAATTACCGATGTAAGTTTATTTCTCGAGTTAGCAGAAAAATTAAAAAACTTAGCAACTCATCTTAAAAATTTAGGTCACAATATTGATCACCTAGACGTTGGTGGCGGCTTAGCAATAGATTATCAACTGGAGAAGCAATACGATCCTGCTCAATTAGTTAAAGATTTAAAATCTTCAATCACTGATTATGATTTGTTAATGGAACCAGGGCGTTCAATTGTCGCTCAATCCGGAGCGGTAGTGACAAGCGTTATTACTAAGAAAACAAACGGTCAAAGAGATTTTCTTGTAGTGGATGTAGGTATGAACGACTTGATGCGACCTGCTCTTTATAGCGCTAGACACGCTATTGAAGAAATTAAAAACAGTGACAACGCTTCAAAAGAATATGAGGTCGTTGGTCCCGTCTGTGAGACAGCAGACAGTTTTGGTGCGGGACATTTATTAAATGCCGACGCTGGTGATCAACTCATCATTTACTCGACTGGCGCTTATGGCTCTAGTATGGGCTCGAATTACAATTCAAGGCCTAAGCCTGCTGAAATTTTAGTATCTAAAGATAAATACACTGTAATTAGAAAGGCGGAATCTTTTGAAGACCTTATAAAACTTGAGGAAATTTAAGTGACTACTGTTCATTCCATGGAGGCTTTGGGAAATAAGTTCGTCTTGATAGACGCGATTTCACAAAGAGTTGATCCCAAAGAGGAATCGAAACTTGTAAAAAATTGTGCAAATAAATTTCAGTTTGATCAATTATTAATATTGGAACCTCCCACACAAAAATATGTCGACGTGAAACTGAAAATTTATAATTTGGACGGTAGTCTGGCCGAAAACTGCGTGAATGGAATTCGCGCTACCGCCCTTTATGCTTTCGACGAAAATTTAGTGTCTGGTGAAAGCTTTATATTACAAATTGAAAACAACGAAGCTCACATTGCTAAATTGGGAGCCGATACATTCTCTGTAAAAATGACTAGTTTTGATTTCTCAAAATCTAGTTGCGCTGTTGAAGAGAGTGAAAAATTACAATTCGTTTTTGAAGATCTTGATATTGCCTTTGAACCTGTGTCAGTTGGAAATCCACATGCTGTTATTTTTCAAAATGATTTGCCAGATAAAATTCCTGATATGGGCGCAACTTTACAAAACAGTAATATTTTTAAAAATGGCGTAAATGTCGGATTTGTAGAAATTGTTGATCGCCAAGTAATTAATTTACGTGTTGTTGAACGAGGAGTTGGGGAAACCTTGGCTTGTGGAAGTGGAGCTTGTGCCGCTGTCTTGAGTGGTGTAAAAAATAATCTTTTGAAATCTCCTGTATTAGTAAATTTTAAAAAAGGCAGCTTAACTGTTGAGGTGAATCTAGACGAACAGTGGTTTAACTTGACGGGTGAAGCTAAATTTATCGAAAAAGGCATTAAAATAAATCAATGAGCATTTTCAATAAAAAAATTTCAGAGACTGATGTCTTAAATTATTTAAAAGAAAATCCTAATTTTTTTATAATACATCCTGAAATCTTAGAAATTCTAAAGATAGAACATGCATCTGGTGAAGCAACCTCTTTGATAGAGAAGCAAGTCGAAATCATTAAGAAAAAGAACCTTGATGTAACAAACAAATTGAGTGAATTTTTAGAAAATGCTGAACACAATCAAAACTTATTCTTAAAAATCCAAAATTTGATCTTAAAAATTATTTCACAAACCAATCTCAACGACTTAGCTTATTTTGTAGAATCTTTTTTTCAGGAAGAATTAAAAACTGAAATTTGTAAAATTTATTTCTTTACTCCTGAAAATTCATTCAATTTAGAAACAAAAAGAGTTATCACTCCAGAAATAGCTACCTCAATCTTCTCAGATCTTTTTAAAACGGCCGAAATTTCTTTAGGCGGTTTAAACGACGAAACTTCTTCGTTGGTTTTTGGAGCGCAGGCTAATATAGTCGAAGGCGCCATTGGAAAATTGAAATCAAGCAAAATTGCTGGAACTCTGGCCTTAGGTAGCAGTGTAATAGGAAAATACCCAAAAGATAGCGAAACACTTTTTTTAGAATTTGTTATAGCTGTGTTTAGTAATCAAATAGATAAGATTTTGTCATCAACCAATGAATAACGAAATTGGACTCTTTTTAGATTACCTTGGAAATGTTAGAAACTATTCCGAGCATACTTTAAAAAATTATTCTGCTGACCTAAAAAAGTTTGAAATTTTTAGAAGTCAAAAGGGCTTCAAAAGTTGGTCTGACTTAACACAACACGACGTTCGTGACTTTATTAGTGGAATTAGAAGAAATGGCACTAGTCCGAGAAGCCTAGCAAGATTACTCTCATCGTTAAGGAGTTTTTATAAATTTTTAAACAATGAAAGTCTTGTTTTAAATAATCCCACGTCAGGAATTAATGCGCCAAAACTGAATTCCTTGCTTCCGAAAGCTATGGACGCAGATATGGTCAATAGATTATTAGATTTCCAACCGACGACTTGGGGAGATTTCAGGGATAAAGCAATTGCAGAACTATTATATTCTTCAGGTTTGAGACTTTCTGAGTTGTGCCAATTGAATACTTCTGATATTTCTTTAGAAAGTAGAATTTGCAGAGTATTAGGAAAAGGGAAAAAAGAAAGAGAAGTCCCAATCGGGAGTCTAGCCATTAAAGCTCTTCAAGCTTGGTATAATCACAGAGAGTTAAAATTAGTAAAGAATGAGCGAGCAGTTTTCATCAACAAAAATGGTAAGCGAATTAGCTCTAGATCTGTTCAAAATATTTTAAAAAAAATGAGTATGAAAATGGGTTTGCCCTTCGTAAATCCACACATGTTAAGACATTCCTTTGCGTCACATATTTTAGAATCGAGCGGAGATTTAAGAGCCGTTCAAGAGTTACTGGGGCATGCCAACTTATCTACTACCCAAATCTATACTAAGTTAGATTTTCAACATTTGGCAAAAGTTTATGACAAGAGTCATCCACATGCTAAGGGAAAATAAAGCATGAATATAAAAGCCATTACTTTTGATTTAGACGATACTCTTTGGCCTCTCTTTGATGTCATCATGCATGCGCATAAAACTGCTAATGACTTCTTAATAAAAAAACATCCACAAATGCAGGGAATTTTATTTTCCGCTGAAGAAAGAAAAAAATGGAAGGAACTTGTGAGTCAAGAACCTGATCTTGCAAATCGTCTTTCAGAACTTAGACAAAAGGTTATTTATGAATTGTTGATAGAAAACAACGTATCTTCGGAAGAAGCAAATTTATTATCCAAAGAATCATTCAAAATTTTTATAGAGGAGAGGCATAAAGTTGTCTATTTCGACGACGTACTTGAAACTTTGAAGTCACTAAAAGAAAAATATATTTTAGGAGTCATAACCAATGGAAATGCCGACATAAAAACATTGAAAATAGACCACCTCTTTGATTTCTACTTGAATGCTGAAATGGTAAACGAAAGTAAACCTGGTAAAAAAATCTTTGACGAAGCTGCTAAATTAGCAGGTGTGTTACCTGAAGATATTTGTCACATTGGAGATCACCCAGTCAATGATGTCGAAGGAGCATTGCAAGCCGGGTTTCAAGCGATGTGGATGAACGCGCTGAATAAGGATTGGGAGCACCCCAAATCACTGACAGTGCCAGAAATTAAAAACTGGAAAGAATTGGAGTCTAAATTTTAAAAATTACAGACTTTCTAATTGAGAGAAGTACTTATCTAGCCTGTCTTGATTCAAAGCAATTAAAGATTGAAAAGGTCCTAAATTAGATTTTATCTCGGCAAGATTGGTTGCCTCGCCAACTTGTATAAGTCCGATCATTGCCATGACTAAATGAGGAGTACATTGGTAAACGTAAACTCCTTCCGTATCAAATGTGACGGAAAAATCTTGACCTTGAATACTCTCCCAAGGAGTAGCCCCACTTGGAATTAAATTGGGCGCCGAGACACTGTTGTGACCAGGATCTACAGATTTGAAAATTACTGTATCGCCCTTTTTAATTTTTAAAGCCGCTGGTTCAAAAACCATCACTCCATCAGCTCCAGCATTTAACATTTTTACAATGTGTTCATTTTCCGATCCGCTGGCGGCGGGTTCCGATGGAGAAGCTGTTTTAACTAAAGAAACCTTATAACCTGGACCAGAAGTTGAAATACCACAATCTTCGCCCTGCATGCATGCATTTCCTAAGGGCATGATTCTTGCCTCAATGGCTTCGTCGCGCATGTCTATATTGTTGGAAAAAATTACCATGCTGAAAAATAAAAAAGGTAAGAGTTTTAAGTATTTCATAAATTTGTGAAATGAGTATATCTAAAACCATTTGAAATAAAAACTTTTCAAATGGCTTAGATATAAAGGATATTTAGATATGCAAAAGCTTTTTTGCTTTTAACCTCTGGCTTGAAGAACCAAATTATTTGTTGTTTTTGCAGCCAAATTTACATTGCCAAAACCCGCTTCACTGAGGAGTTCCATCAGCTTACTTGGTCCGGCTTGTGGTCCCAATCCCAATCCAACCGATTGAGCTTTAGAAGCTGGCACGCATACCAAAGTTCCAAAGCCATACATCATTGCTGACGCGGGATTGTTTGCTATGTTGTTTGCATAACCGTCTAATGCCATTGGCTCGACCACCATGAAAGTACCGTCTTTTGAAAGAGTCTCTTTTATACTTGCTGCGATACCCACTGGATCTCCCATGTCATGCCATGCATCAAATATACAAGCTAAATCGTAATCGTTTTTTGGAATTTCACCTGCATCAGACACGAAAAATTCTAGATTGGATAATCCTTTTTCATTTGCTCTTTTTTTAGCTTCTTCAATTGAAGGACCGTGAAAATCAAAGGCGTGTATTGTTGAATTAGGAAATTGCTCAGCCATTAAAATCGAAGACGTTCCCAAACCACATCCGATGTCAGCAACTTTAGCTCCAAGTTTAAGTTTATCTTCAACTCCATCAAGTGCGGGAATCCATTCATCAAGCAAATGTCCAGCATACGCAGGTCTAAAAAATCTCTCAGTTCCACAAAAACAGCATTCATGATGTTCTCCCCAAGGACGTCCACGTCCGGTCTTGAAGACATCAATTGCTACATCTTCTTTGACAAATTGACCCACAACTCCTTGAATTAAACCCTGAATACAAGTTGGTTCACTTTCTCTAGCAAAAACAGAAGCTTGCTCAGGAGTTAAGCTAAATTTGTCTGCTTCGGCATCATAACTGACATAACCCCTTGCCGCATTTGAAGCCAACCATTCTTTTAAATAACGTTCATCAACTTTAGCTTCCGCTGCTATAGCAGATACCCCAGCTGAACCGAGTTTATCCATTGCTCTATAAACTCCCGTTTGATCTCCTAAATAAGACATCATAATTGCAACTGATCCGGCTACGTCGTTGAAAACGCTTCCAAAAAGTTGCATAACTTTTTCGTGATCTACACTAGTTTGTTCACTCATAAGACTCTCCTTAGTTTTTATTAATATTTAAAAATACAGTAAAACAAATTAAACGAAATTTAAAGAAGCAAATAAGAAATTTTTTTAAGAATAAATTAAATAATTTTTTCTTCCTTAAGAGTCTGAAGCTCGCTAGAGTCTAGACCTATATATTCTTGTAAAATTTCTTCAGTGTGTTGTCCTAACTCCGGCGCCGGAGAATAACTTTCTTCAAAATTATTAAATTTTATTGGATTGCCAGGCACCTCTGCAGTTAAACCAGAGGGTTGCTCTAATTCCACGACCATATTTCTTTTTTTGACTAACGGATCTTCGAGGGCGTCGCGAACTGAATTGATAGGACCGGAAGGAACTCTGTGCTTAGCTAGCAAATCTAACCAATAAGCACTTGGCTTGTCTTTTAATTTTTCAGAAATGACTTGATCAATACTATCCCTTTCGGCAAGACGACCCTGGACCGTATTGTATTTATCATCTTTAAATTCGATTAAATCTAAAGCGTTGATTAAGTTTGGCCAAAAATCTTCATGAACTACGGCAATAATTATAAAACCATCAGAAGTTTTATAAGAATTGTATGGAACGTGAAGGAAATGTTGATTGCCAATAGGCTTAGGATCTATACCAGAAATTTTATTCATAGTTGCCATGTAAGTTAAAAGGCTAACTTGGCAATCTAACATCGAAATATCAACGTGATCTCCTACCCCGTCTCGATCTCTTTTTTGCAAAGCACTTAAAATTCCAATGATACTAAACATGCCAGAAGATAAATCTGCGATTGGAATGCCGGCACGTACCGGATGATTTTCATCTTCACCTGTAATAGACATGCCGCCTCCGTAGGCTTGAAGAATCTGATCGTAAGCCGGTCTATCAGCCTCGCCTTTTCCGAATCCACTTATCGAGCATGTGATAATCTTCGAGTTGTGCTTTTTTAAGGTATTAAAATCTATTCCTAATCTTTCAGTTACTCCCGAACTGAAATTATCTAAAACAACATCAAATTTTTTCACCAGCTCGTAAAAAATCTGCTTACCTTTCTCTTGCTTCAAATCTAGAGCTAAGCTTTTTTTATTTCTTGCCAAAGTGATGTGATAAGGGCTCACACCATCTAAAGAGTAGTCTGGATGATCTTTGTAAAGCCCTCTAGTAATTTCTCCTTTACCGGGTGGTTCTACTTTTACAACTTCCGCACCCAAGTCTGCAATCAACATGCTAGCATAAGGTCCAGCCAACATATGGGTTAAATCCAAAACCCTAATATTTTTTAATGGCGCTGACATAAATTAGTAGTTAATTTTGTCGTCTACTGCATTTCCCCGGGTTGGAATTAAAGCAGACCTTAGATAGGAAGCCACAATTTCACCTTTTTGGTTTTTACCAATGGTTTTCACTGTAACAATTCCACAATTATCTCGCGATTTAGACAATCTTTTTTCAATAACTTCTGATTCAGCGTAAAGAGTGTCGCCAACGAATAGAGGTTTTGGCAAAACAATGTCTGTCCATCCTAAGTTTGCGATGGCTTTTTGACTGACATCACTCACGCTCATGCCAACCATTGTTGCAACGGTGAAAGTACTGTTGACTAAAGTTTTACCAAATTCCGTTGCTTTCCCATACTCTTCATCAAAATGAAGTGGATGCGTATTCATGGTTAGTAAAGTAAACCAGGTATTGTCGGCTTCAGTAATAGTTCGTCCTGGTCTGTGCTCGTAGATGTGACCTACTTCAAAGTCTTCATAATAACGACCATGGGATTCTCTAAACCTTCCGTCGCCTAAATCTTTTATTCCAGCCATATTATTTTTTCTCTTTTTCCCCTAAAGTAATTTTTAAACGCATTGCTTCGGCAATAGGCTCATCAATCATTTGGCCGTCGACTTTGATAGCGCCGCCCCCAGATTTCTGATATTCCTCTAATACTTTTTTGGCTTCTGCTTTTTCTTCAGCAGAGGGCGAAAAGGCTTCGTTGATGTAATCAATTTGATCTGGATGAATGGCAGCTTTACCGGTGAATCCTAAATTTTTCACAGCTTCGGCTTCTTCTTTTAAGCCAGCCATTTTATCAATGTAAAAATAAGGCGCGTCAATTGTAAATAAATTGAACATTGAAGCAGCTAAAACTACTCTATGTCTCGCGTAAAGTAATGGCTCCCAAGCTAATTTACAACCCAAGCTTGCAGACGCGTCGGCAGCTCCAAAAAAAAGTCCAACCACGTCTTTAAAAGCTGCGATTTGCGTCACAGTTTCTATTGCCCTTGAGGTTTCTATTAGAGGCACCAGTTTGTTTTTAAAATCAATCATAGGGGCTAAAGTAGCCAAGAAATCAAAACTTTGAGTCTTTGGTAAAATTATCGCTTCTATCTGATCTTGAAAAGCAGAAATTGAATCAATATCCTCCCTTCCCAAAGCTTCCATAGCATCATTGACTCTTACAAATAAAGGTTTTGAAAAAGCATTTTCTTTTAATAAGTTAATTAGAGTTTCTCTGGCAGCTAATTTTTCTGAATCTGGACAACCATCTTCTAAATCAACAATGATTGCATCAGCGTTGCTACTCTGAGCTTTTTCTAGTCGATCCAGGGTGTGTCCTGGGATAAATAAATTGGATCTATATTTACTCATGTTAACTTTGTTCTTTCTCAATTAAGTAATTCACAACATCTAAGAGATCTTCAGTTCCAATTTCTCTGCTGGGAGAAACTTTATACTTTCCATTCACAATAAATGCTGGGACGCCCTTTATACCGTATTTGAATGCAAATAACTCAGCTTTTCTCAAATTATTTTTCAAACCAAAAGAATTAGTAGCTGCGAGATATTGATCTTCTTGAATTCCATAACCTTGAAAAAAAGGAATGACTTCTTTATCGGAAAGCATCATTTTTCTATTGTAATGAATGGCGCTAAAAATTCCTTGAATAGCTTCTGGTACCTTCAGAGTTTCAGTCGCAAAAAAAAGTTTAGCGTGAGTTTTGGTCTGTTCATTCCAAACAACAGGTAACCTGAAAAAATCTACCTCTGAACTTACTTCACTCTTCCAGTCTTTGATTAATTGTTCCAAGCTAAAACAATGTCCACAGCCAAACCAAAAAAATTCAATGACTTCTATTTTTTCTGGGTTTCTAGTAGGTAACGGCTCTATTAATTCGTAATGTCTGCCTTCTTGGTAGTCTTTAGCGAAAGCGGAAGAACAAAATAGGCTTAAAACTAAAACTAATAAAACGTTTTTAATACAATCCTGAAACATAATTTGCCACCGCTCTGATTTCTTCAGTAGTCAATCGGGCAGCTATTCCCTGCATAATCTTTGCATTGCTACTATGCACTCGCTCCCCATTTTTATAAGCCACTAAACTGGTAACGACGTACTCAGCTTTTTGACCACTCAACATGGGATAACCTGCAGACTCAACACCTTTCCCTTGTGGACCATGACATCCTGTACAAGCGGGTACACCGTTCGATAAATTTCCCGCTCTATAAATTCTTTGCCCCAATTCAAAATTTATACTGTCAGCTTGTCCAACTTTCACTTCCTGAGCAGCGTAAAATGCAGCAATATCTCTCAGTTGATCCTCGGAATAGTTGTCTAATAGACCCATCATAGACTCAATCATGCGCTCACCTTTTTGTACATGAATTAGTTGAGCTAAAGTGTAGCTTTCTCTTTGTCCGGCTAAAGTTGGCCACTGACCAACTACGCTATTACCATCTACGCCATGACAGCCTGTACAAGTTGCCACTAGTTCGGAGCCCGCTTGCGGGTCACCTCTCTTAACTGCCTTTATTTCAGCTTTATCACTGGCTGCATAAATTGAACCAGACACTAAGATAATAAGGCTGAGCAACAATGAATTTCTATACATTATTTATTCTTTTGTGGGCTAAGTGAGCAGAATTATATACTATTGAAGGTAAATTTTCCTTCATAACCATATGTCTGAAAAAAGTATGCTGTTAAAGATAAATTTCGAAAAATCTTGTCCAAGTGAAAAATTTTTCCCACCTGACGAAGGGGTAGAACTTGCTATTTGTGGTCGTTCCAATTCTGGAAAATCTAGTATTTTAAATATGCTAGCCAATCAGAAAAAACTCGCAAAAACGTCAAATACACCCGGTCGAACACAGTCCATAAACTTTTTCAACGTCAATGAAGATCCTTCAAAAAAATTGGTAGACCTCCCTGGTTATGGCTATGCCAAAGCCTCAAAAAAAATGCAAAAGGAGTGGGGTCAACAAATCACTAAATACATGGCCTCCCGCAGAAGCCTCCGAGGTATTATTTTAATCATGGACGTTAGACACCCTTTACAAGAAAGCGACTTAAATTTTATTGCTTGGTGTGAACAATACAATTTATCAATGCAAATTCTCTTAAATAAATCAGATAAAATATCAAGAAATAAAGCTTCTCAAGAACTTTTAAAATGCACAAAAAAAACTGCGCATAACTTATTGTTAGATAACCCGATGCTTATCTCAGCAAGAACCGCTTTAGGGGCCGATGAATTATCCAGAAAAATCTTAAATTGGATGGAAATTAGTTGAAGAATCTTCTCTTAATTCTAGTTTTTATAGTTGAGAATAAGTAATCAATTCTTAGAAAGACTTAGTTTTGTTCTCCAGATGACATCAAAAGAAAAATATAATAAATTTATATTTTATGTTTTTAAAGTTATGAAATTCTATTTAATTTCAATTTGTCTTTTAATATTAATGATGGCTTGCGGAGGCGGAAATGATAACCCTGGAATTGAGTACAAAAACGTACCAGATGACCTTACTTTTCTCAATTAAATGAAGCGATTTCTCTATCTTTATCTTTTTTTTACAACCAGTTTATATTCATTTCCTGACTTAAGTACATTCACTCAAGAGAGTCCCATCATTAGGAATGGAAAGTTATTTTATATTCATCAACATCAATTAGATGTAGCTTTTGGTCGAGTAAATGACTATTTATGTCTATTTAGAAATACAGATTACAAGAACTTCAGTAATTTAGAAGATGGAATAGGGTACAAGGCAATTCTAGATAATAATGCTTGTCAGAACGGAGAAGTTAATCTCCCTTGGCTTGTAGTTTCAAAGCAGGCAACTTCCGCAGACAACTTGGTGATGGAAATGTCTATGCCCAATACAGTTGTTGACCCCAGAATAAAATTAATTTTAGAGGAAGAAACATCTGATGCTAATCCCTATGGCGTCCTTACTCTAGATTACCAATATTCTTCAATGGGACTTGGGGGGCTTAATAGACCTTTTTACAACGCGACGTACGAATCATCTATTTTGCCAAATAATCAGGTGCAATTTGAAACCGCAGTTTATATAGATGGAGTTGTATTGAATAATACAGTTGCGCCAGGTACAGAGGTTTATTTTTACACTTCCAAGACATTGCACAATCAAAATTCTGGTGGCTACGGTACCGTAACTGAGAGAATTTTTTTGACTTTACAAGATAGTCCTTTTGAACAAATTTCTCCAAATTTTTTTCTAAATGGGTACACAAAAAATTATCCAGATGGAAATCCATACAGTATTTCTACGACTAATTTTGCCTACAACGATAACGTAGTTAAATACGAAATAACTTATGGTTATACAGGTACAAAAAATCTTATTGGTTTTGAGTCGGGAGGGAACGTTGTTCTTCAGGAATCATCTGCAGGAACAGAGCTATGCGTGGAAAGGTCAGCTTCATGGACGTACGTTCCTGCAAAAAGATATGGAGTTTATAATTCGGAAGGTGTCAGAATAGCTTTTTCAACTGAAAATTTAAACGAAGCGCTTACAGCCGACTATGATTATGCTACTACAAACACGCTTTGGAATGGCAAAGTAAAAATATTCAGTGGCGGTTGGTTAGGCACTGCACTGCAATGTAAAAAAATAGCTGATGGCAGTTTCTATGGAGATGGATTATGTCCCGGAACTATTATAGGTGATGTTTCTTCAGTTATTCTAATAGACAATAACTACTATCAAAATTTTCCTTTATTTGATGTTCCAGAAGGCACGATTTTAACCATCGACGAATCTGGAGGTGCAGAGTACTCCGGTGAGGAGTTCTACATCAGACAATTAGGGGTGAGCAAAGTTTATCCAGCGAGATCCCTAGGAGATGCTGAATGTGCGTCTTTGACCATTCAACCTTCATTGGACACTCCGGACCATACTTTTCACAACTATCCAGTTGTAAGCACTCCAAGAACTGGAGCAATTCTTGTAAATAAACTTAATGCAACAACGGATATATTTGCTGGAGGAATTGTTTATTCTAAGGATGGAGATGCAGATGAAGACGGCGTATTGAATTATCTTGATGCTTTTCCTGAAAACCCTGGTAAAAGTTTAGACGCAGATCATGATTTAATTGCGGACATAGAAGATGAAGCAGTGACAATATTTCAGCCAGATTTGACAGAATATAAAAATTTAGACAAGTTTCTATATTCAAATTATTTGGATTAAATTTCTAAGCGCCCATTGATTCAAAAAGGGGAGATCAATGGGCTTAAGGAGAGAGTATCCTTATTTCTTAGGAGAATGCTTTTTAGACTGAGAAGGTTTTAAAAAGTTCGTAATTTAATGAGCTTCGCCCCAATTATCTGCAATGCCACTTTCAACTTCTAGTGGCACCTTTAATGAAGCTGCGTTTTGCATCAGTTTAGATACCTCTTTCTCAACCATCGACACATTTTTTTCTGGGACCTCTAATATTACTTCGTCATGTACTTGCAGGATCATTTTAGCATTTACTTTTTCTTTTTTTAGCCACTCATGAATTGAAATCATTGCAATTTTCATAATATCTGCTGCCGTACCTTGCATGGGTGCATTAATTGCTGCTCTTTCTGCGCCTTGACGCGTTCTTCCGCTGTAGATTCCTGGCAAATACAAACGCCTACCAAAAATTGTTTCGACAAAACCTTTTTCTCTAGCTCTTTCTTTTGTTTGTTCCATGTATAGTTTTACACCAGGGTATTTTGCAAAATATGAGTCAATGTAATCTTGTGCTACCGTTCTTGGCAGTCCTAGCGCCTTTCCCAAACCAAAAGCCGACATGCCATAAATTAACCCAAAATTTATTGCCTTTGCACTTCGCCTGTCTTCATCGCTGGCCTCTTTCCCGGGAGCTGCAAAAACTTCTGAGGCTGTTGCAGTATGGATATCCTCACCGTTCTCAAAAGCTGAGATCATATTTTTATCGCCTGATAAATGCGCCATGATTCGCAACTCAATTTGCGAGTAATCGATCGCTAGCAATTTATACCCTTTGGGAGCAACAAAAGCTTTACGAATCATTCGACCTTCTTCAGTTTTAATTGGAATGTTTTGTAAATTGGGATCGGCAGAAGACAATCTTCCGGTGGTAGTAACCGCCTGATGATAAGAAGTGTGAACTCTGCCGGTCGCTGGAGAGATTTGTTCTGGCAGTGAATCTGTATAAGTACTTTTTAGTTTTGCTAGAGTTCTATGTTCCAATAATATTTTAGGCAACTCATAATCTCTCGCCAAGTCTTGTAGGACTGATTCATCAGTTGATGGCTGCCCGCCAGGAGTTTTCTTGATGACCGGCAGATCCATTTCGTCGAAAAAGATGGCTCTTAAATCCTTGGTGGAAGCTAAATTAAATTCTTTTCCTGCTTCTTTAAAAGCTTTTTCTTCGAGGCCACTAATACGCTGTCCAAGATTATTGGACTGAATTTTCAACTCATCGGCGTTAACTAAAGCTCCGTTTTGTTCAACTTCTGATAACACCGGAATCAAAGGCAAGTCGATATCCGCTAAAACTTTTTCAAGAGACTTGGTTTTACTCAATTTTTCTTGCAAAACGTTGTGGCATCTCAAAGTTATGTCTGCATCTTCCGCAGCGTAATGAGTAGCGGTTTCTAAATCAACGTTATTAAAAGTGATTTGCTTCACTCCCTTGCCGGCAACTTCTTCGTAGCTAGTGGCTTCGTAATTCAAATAAAATTTAGCCATGGCATCCAAGTTGTGACGCGTTGCTGTTGAGTCCAAAACGTAAGACATCAGCATGCTATCGCTAACAATATTATTCAGTTCCAAGCCGTGTTGGGCGAGAACGTTTCGATCAAATTTTATGTGTTGCCCAACAATCGGTACTTTCTCTAACAACGGCTTTAGTTTTTTTAATACCAATTCTTTTTTTAATTGTTTAGGTGCCTCAGCATAATCGTGGCTGATGGGAATGTAGGCTCCCTCGCCTTCTTTAGAAGAAAGTGAAATACCAACTAATTCTGCAGTCGTGAAGTCTAGGCCATCGGTTTCGGTGTCTAGCGCAATCAACTTGGCTTTGCTTAACTTTTCAATCAAAGCATCAAGATCTGATTCTTTCAAAATGCATTCATAACTTGCATTGATATCCTTTAGTTTTGGCGTTTCTTTTTTTAAAGCTTCGGGTGGTTCAGTTGGTTTTGCCTTTGAGGTCGATTTATCAACTTTGCTTTTAATGAGTGTTTTAAATTCTAATTCGGTAAATAATTCAAAAATTTTAGCCTCGTCTCTTGGCTCAACTTTAAGATCTTCAATACCAAAGTCCAATGCGACGTCTTTTTTAATGGTAGTTAATTGCTTGGATAATTTAAGTTGCTCAATGCCTTCTCTTAGATATTCACCGACCTTGCCTGTAATTTCATCTGCAGATTCAATAATCTTTTCTACTGAGTCATATTTATTTAACCAATTCACGGCAGTTTTTGGACCCACTTTATTAACACCTGGAATGTTATCTGAAGTGTCCCCAACCAAAGCTAAGTAATCGATAATTTGATCAGGTCTAACGCCAAACTTTTTCATCACTCGATCTTCATCAAGTAATTCATTAGTCATTGTATTTACTAAGGTGATGTTTTTAGTCACCAGTTGGGCTAAGTCCTTATCGCCTGTTGAAACAACTGTTTTAATGCCTTTGCTTTCAGCTTCGGTTGCTAAGGTGCCAATTACGTCATCTGCTTCTACTCCATCGACAATAAAAAGCTTCAATCCTAAAGCACGACAAATGTCATGAATCGGTTGAATTTGAGGTCTTAAATCATCTGGCATTGGCGGTCTGTTGGCCTTGTATTCACTGTACATTTCATTTCGAAAAGTCTCGCCTTTGGCGTCAAAGATCATGCCCACTGGACTATTAGGATGATCTTCTAAAATTCGCATCACCATGGTGGTCACTCCTCGGACCGCGCCAGTTGGCTGGCCAGAGGAAGTAGTTAATGGCGGCAACGCATGGTAAGCGCGATAAATATAAGACGAACCATCCACTAAAATAACTGAGTCGTTGTCAGTAATACTTTCGGGTTTTGCCATCAATACATTTAAGAGGTGATTCGTTATAATTTAATTAAGTTTATTAGACCTATGCCAAAAGTTCTAACCCAGATTGCATTTTTTTTCTTTGGTACGCGCAGAAGAATTCTTGGATCTATTTTATCCGCTTGTATTTACCTTCTCATTTTTGCTTTTTATATGGAGTATCGTTTGGGCTTAGAACCTTGCCCAATGTGTATTGTTCAAAGAATAGCCATCGCCCTAGTTGCCTTAGTTGCTTTGATAGCAATGATTCATCATAGAGGATTGGATTGGTATTTTGGCGCCATAACTTTAATTACCTTGGGAGGAGCGGCATCAGCAACTAGACACCTTTACTTGCAATCCTTACCAGCAGATCAAATTCCATCATGCGGCCCCGATCTAGCATATTTAATCAAATTTTCTTATTTCGAAGATGCTTTGCGAATGCTATTTATTGGTGATGGAAATTGTGCAGAAATTGTATGGACCCTTTTGGGTATATCCATTCCGGGATGGGTTTTAATTGCCTGCATTCAAATTTTAGTAATGTCAGCTCTAGCACTTAAAATCAGAACCTGATGGATTTTTCAGCGCTGACTTTAATCTTTTC
Organism: uncultured SAR86 cluster bacterium; assembly: GCA_902536295.1. Classification (GTDB taxonomy): domain Bacteria; phylum Pseudomonadota; class Gammaproteobacteria; order Magnimaribacterales; family AG-339-G14; genus AG-339-G14. The sequence goes on from CACAWS010000007.1 coordinate 49,090, forward strand.
TTTATGCACTCTAGCGTTAGTGATTTTTCTTTTTTTGAAACAAAGAGATAGAGAAAATGATAATAGCGGTCAAAAAGGATTGCTCGAAAATAAAATAGATTCTGTTTCAAAGGATCTTAATGAAATAGAAAACCAACTTGCTTCGGTTACAACTCCAATCAACGAATTGAATCGTTTTTTAGGGGGTAATGTCACTACTGGAAGATTGGGAGAGTGGAACTTAGAATCGATCGTGAAAGAAATTCTCTCCGATGGAAGCTATGAATTCCAAGCAAACATAAATCCTGAAAATCAAGATAGAGTAGATTGTGCTGTCAAGACTGCAGATGGAGTTACGATTCCGATCGATTCAAAATTTTATGCTGGTCAATACAAGCAATATCAAGAAGCTGGGCAAGCAAACATTAGGGCAAACGTTCTAAGAGATTTAAGAACAGCGATCTTAAGAGATGCAGACGACATCGCAACAAAATATCTTCGACAAAATTCTACTTCAAACTATGCTGTGCTTTATATTGCGTCAGAAAAACTAATAGACCTTGTTGATGAAATAGAAAATTTAAGACAGGACTGTCTCTCAGAAAAGAAGATATTGATTCAAGGTCCAAATACGCTAGCAGCATTTCTAGATACAATAAGAATTGGTCATCATTATTTGGAGTTGAACGAAACTGCAGCAAAAGTTGCTGAAGTTGTTAGAAAAATTAAAACTCAGTTTGATAGTTTTGACAAAAGTGCAGACGGAGTATTAAAAAGATTAGATGCGTCCGTAAAAGAAGTCACGGCACTGCAAACGAGAATAAATGTTTTGGGAAGAGAGCTAAATAAAGGAAGTGAAGAATTAAAAGATGAATAAAAAAAGGGGGCAAATTGCCCCCTTTTTTATATAGATATTTATTAATCCCAAGCTTTAATTGGTGTCACTATTCCTCTTCTGACGATGGATCTATTTCTTCTAACTGAATTTTGGAATTCAGCAAAATCTGCATTGTCCATATTCAATAAATCCATAGTAGCCATTAGATTTGCCATGTCTGATCCGCCGATAAACGCAAAATGAGTGTAATCGTCACCTGCAACAACTCTTTCCACTCCAAAAGAACGAGTGAGTTGTCCGTTTGCTATTGCTGCGTCAGTAAACTTTTTATATGCATCTACATAAGAAGCTTCATTTCTGACATTGATTTCAAACACTGCAAAAGCGTTATCTTGAGTCCAATCTCCAGCTTCATAAACTGATTTAACTAAGGTTTGTTCTGTTGCCACAGAAACTGCTGAAAGTTCAGTTAAAAAAGTTCCATATTCTGGACAAGTGCTCAAAGTAGCGAAAGTATCGTTCAAGGCTTGAGCTCCTTCGTAAGTCACAACAAAAGTGTGTGTTTGAGGCTCGTGGCCATTAAAAGCTTCGCCCATCAAGGCTACTGAGAATGGCGCTGTCTGGCCACATTCAGATGCCATGAATTTATCCATTGCAGCGACTACTGCCGGGGGGTTGCTAACTGTCATTCCGAAATAAGCATAGTATGTATCCTTTTCCATGCCATGACCATCGGCGAAAACAAGCCCGCTTGAGATTAGAAGTGTTAGTAATATTTTTTTCATTTTTTCTCCTTACCAATAAATAAAAATTAATTAGCTGTATACAGTTGTTCACAGACTTCATAGGAATCCGCAACCACTGCATCTTGTAGCGCTACAAAAGCATCAAGAGATCTGCCCCATTCTGCTCCACTGAAATATTCGTCAACTAATTTTCCAACAGCAGCACCGTCTCTTGAGATACCTCTAACTAGTAAAGTTCCAACTTCGTTAGATCCGCCGCCTAAAGAGGTCATAATTCCTAAATTAAAATCGTGGCCAGCATCTTGAATTGCAGCTTCCAAAGCTACTCCTGCCGCTAAATAAGCAGGTAGGTTTTCTGGTGAGACAACTACTCTAGTTACCCTTTCATAACCTGGATCTAACTTGAATCCTTTGAGAGGTTTCCAGTTTGCGCTATAAACAATATCTCTTAAGGATTCTAGTCTTTTAGGGACGTTGTAAACGTCATAATTTTCTGAACCAGAAAATTGTGCTTCCATGGTTGGAAAAGCACTCCAAACAAACATTTCACCAGGGTAATTGTGACCCGATGCAGTTATACAAACTCCAGCAGCTGATGGTCCCTGCGAACTAAAAATTTGCTCTGCATTTGCTCTCAAAAACTCTGTATATTCTGTTGGGTTTTGAGCTTTCACATGCAGAGAAGTAAAGCCTCCTTCTGGAGCTTGCTGAGCTATCACACTAAATGATATCGCTAACGATGTAATTAAAATTAATATTTTTTTCATATTTCCTCCTTAAATTATCTTACGTAGACTACTTCACAGGTCATTACAAAACCTCTTTCGAGATCTCTCAATCTTGGAAATTTTGCGCTTGCAGCCATATTCCAATCCTCATTTCTTGCATCGAGAAATTCACCCAACCTTACCGAGGTCGGGGCTTGTATGACTACCATAATTTGACCCGTATAATCGCCAGTATTTATTTGAAATGCGCCAAAAGTTACATCTTCAAAACCGTTAGCTTGTGCAATTGATTGATAATCAGTTAGTTCCTGAATATATCTTTGCGGCGTTTTAGTTGATACATTGATATTGTAATTTGCATACGTCATCCCAACCTCGAATCCGTCTCCAACTGGAGTTAAAGCTGAATAGTGATCAATCATTCGAACAGTTCTTTTATCTGCAATTTTTGCAATTTCAGCTGCAATTTCAGGGTCGTAGTAATTTCCACTAAGGGAATCCGAATGGCTATCGTAAAGGCTAAAAAAGTACATGTCGCCAAATTCTTCTGCACCAGAACCAGGCAAACAAACGCCTGAGCTAGTGGTGTTAGAAGGCGGGCTGGTAATTGGAGCGCTTGCTCTAGCCCAGTCCATATATCCCATTGGATCTGATGTGTTTATTGTAAAAACATTCATTGCTGGAGCTGCAAAAGCAAAACTTGCCAGAAATGAAGTTAAAATTAAAAGTGTTTTTTTCATTTTTGTTCTCTCCTTAAAAAAATAAAAATGGATATTCATTATCCACTAAAATAGGAAAAGTTAAATGACAATTAGTCGAATATTTTGTGAGCAGATTTTTAATTATTTTTTCAATTGTTTTTTCTGTGCTGCAGCTTTTTGCAGAACAGGAAATAAAAATTGTAAGAGTTATCGATGGAGATACTGTATTAGCTGAATCGCGAGGGACTGAACTTAAAATTAGACTCTCTGAAATCGATGCACCTGAAATGAATCAACCTTATGGAACAAACTCAAAAAAATGTCTATCTGAATTGATTCGTGAGCGTTCTAGTTTAAAATTTAAATCCTATGGGCAGGATAATTACGGTCGTTCTTTGGGTTGGTTGGTCGCAGATGGGAAAAACCTCAATTATGAAATGATTAAACAAGGGTGTGCATGGGTTTATGATAGGTACGTAATAAATAAAACAATTTATAGTTTTCAAAATGGAGCGCGATTAAAAAACATAGGTCTTTGGAATCAAAATAACCCTATTGCACCGTGGATTTGGAGAAGAAATAATTAATTAATGGAAAAATTAGAGAACATAAATTTTAAAAATTCTTTTGGAACATTATCTAAAGACTTTTATACCAAACAAGGATGGAGCCCCTTACCCAAAGCTAAATTGGTAAGTTTTAATTACGATCTTGCCAAAGAATTAGGACTAGAAACTATCGACCCAAAGGATTTGATAAAAATTTTTAATGGCGAAGTTTCTGTGCCTAACTCTGAGCCTTTAGCAATGGCTTATGCAGGACATCAGTTTGGAAACTGGGTACCTCAATTAGGAGATGGTCGTGGAATCTTGTTTGGTCAAATAAAAACCGCTGAAGGTCTCAAAGACCTTCATATTAAAGGGGCGGGCAAAACGCCTTATTCAAGATTTGGCGATGGAAGAGCCGTCCTTAGGTCTTCTATTAGAGAGTATCTATGTGGCGAAGCGATGCATGGCCTAAAGATTCCTTCCTCAAGATCCTTGATTATATTCACCGGTGAAGAACCAGTGTTTAGAGAAACTACTGAACCTGGAGCAATGATCGTTAGAACGGCGAGTACTCATATACGGTTTGGAAACTTTGAATATTTGTGTCATAACGATAAAAAAAACCTTTTGCCCGAATTGGTTGATCATGTCATTGAAGAATACTTTCCTGAATACGTTGAGCTAGAAAATAAAAATGAATTATTTTTTGAAGCAGTAGTAAAAAAAACAGCAGAGCTCATTGCTGCTTGGCAAAGCGTCGGCTTTGCTCATGGCGTAATGAATACAGACAATATGTCTATTTTAGGAGAGACTTTTGATTTTGGGCCTTTTGGCTTCTTAGAAAATTATCAGCCCGATTACATTTGCAATCATTCAGATTATCAAGGTCGATATTCTTTTAACAATCAACCCAATATTGGGCTTTGGAATTGTCAGGCGCTCGCGTCAGCATTGTCTCCATTAATAAGTGAAGCAAAGCTTAAAAAATCTTTAGAAAATTATCAGTCTTATTTTTACACTCATTTCATTGATCTCTTTAGAAAGAAACTTGGATTCTTAAAAAAAGATCCAAAAGATTTTGAATTGATCGAAGAAACTTTAAATTTTTTGATGGAAGAAAAATATGATTACACAAATTTTTTCAGGAATTTGAATGATTTTATTTTTGGAGATAAAAAATTTAACTGCCAAGAAAAACTAAGAGCAAGGTTTGAATTAGAGGAAATATCTCAGGATCAACACGAAGAAATAGTTAAAGCAAATAATCCAAAATTTATTCTCAGAAATTACCTGGCTCAACAAGCTATCGAGAAAGCTGAAAAAGGAGATTTTTCAGAAGTTAACAAACTACTAGAAATTTTAAAAAATCCTTTTCTAGAACATAAAGGTCTTGAGGATTACGCCAAGGAGTCACCTGAGTGGGGGAAAAATTTGGAAATTTCCTGTTCGTCTTAAGTTTTACTTACACAATTACGACAGATTTTTTTCAAACCCATTAACCCATATCGGTCTTTGTCAAAAAAATAAAAAGGTAGCTCTTTTTTACAGCTCAAACATTCTTTCTTATCTTTCATTTTTTGAATTTTACAGATAAATAAAAAAAAGAATATGGCCCCAGATGGACTGGGGCGACTTTCCTTCAAAAAAAGTTGCCCCAGTTAAAAACCGGGGCAACGTGGGGGAGAAGAAACTTTTTTGTTACTCCTTTAACGTCAGGAAGCGAAGGTTAATATTCCTAAGCTGCCTACATATACAACCGTAGAGAGACATATGACATAACCTAACGTACCTAACAGTGTTTTTGTATAGTTCATTAAAACAACTCCGTTTATTAAACTCGGACACATTATAATTGGTAGCAACTTTCCCAAAAAATGGTTAAGAATCATGTCTAAAATCGCTAAATGTTCTAAAAGTTATCAAAAAAGCTATTTTTATTACCAATTTTGCCCAAACTTGCTGAAAGTATACTTAAATAAGGATTTGAAGCTAGGTCAATTTGTCTATTTTCTTCATTTTTTTAAACAATAATATATAGTTTTTATCAAAAGTTATAAAAAATATACTTTTTTATTCCTTTTTTTGAATGTATTTCGTATTTAAATTGCTGCTAAGATTATTTTTTTAAAAAATAAAAGGAGAAAAATGAAACAGATACAACTATCTAAGCCTGGAGGCCTTGAGAATCTTAAACTTACCGATACCGAAAACCCTTCGCTAAAAGATAATGAAGTTCTTTTAAAAGTCTACGCAAGCAGTTTAAATTATCACGACCTTATGGTTGCTCTAGGCTTGATCCCAACAGAGGATAAAAGAGTGCCATTGTCCGACGCGGCTGGTGAAATTTTAGAAGTAGGTAAAGACGTTTCTAAGTGGGCTGTTGGAGACAAAGTTATGAGTATGTGTTTTCCAAACTGGGTCAGCGGTCCACCAAAATATGATTTATTAAGTTTTATTGGCGACAACCAAGACGGCTATGCCACAGAACTTATCTCGATACCAGAATCAGCGATTACCAAAATTCCTAATAATTTAAATTTTAAAGAGGCTGCTACATTGCCATGTGCTGGGCTCACCGCATGGAGGGCCTTAGTTGATGAAGGTAGATTAAAGTCTGGAGAAACTGTTTTAGTTCAAGGCACGGGTGGAGTATCGGTGTTTGCTTTACAACTTGCTAAAACTTTTGGAGCTACTGTAATTGCCACTTCATCAAGTGAGGAGAAACTAGAAAAATTAAAATCACTGGGAGCAGATCATTTAATTAATTACAAAACTCATCCTGAATGGGGAAAAGAGGTTTTAAAAATAACCAATAATGAGGGCGTGGACCACGTTGTTGAAGTGGGAGGTGCAGGAACCTTTAGTGAATCAGTTCGTTGCACAAAGCTTGCAGGTCATATCGCATTGATAGGTGTTCTGAGCGGGCCTTCGGTTAGCGAGATTATTTTGCCAAGAATATTTTTGAAGCAAATTAGATTGAGTGGAATTGCGATGGCTAACCAAGATTCTCAAATTGCCATGATCGACTATTTAGAAAAAAATGAAATCAAACCTGAAATTAGCGACAGTTTTGATCTTAAAGATTTAGGCGCTGCCTTTCAGCATCAAATAGATAATAAACATTTCGGCAAAATATCAATTGATATAGGCTAATCCCTATGACAGTATTAGTCGCTAAGAAATTGCTACAATAATCGAGGTTTTGGGGAGTGATATGAAAAAACTTATTCTGTTAGTTGCTATTATTTTTTTAACGAGTTGTTCTGATGAATCATTGGACGTCGTTATCACGCCTGTCGATAAGGCTAAAGATCCAAATTCGGACTTTAATGAATTGAGAAACGCCTATTTCGGAGATACGCACGTACATACAAAACATTCTTTTGATGCTTATCTCTTTGGTACTACTGGTTCTCCAGCTGATGCTTATAGGTATGCTAGGGGTGAAACCGTGAAACATCCTGCAGGCTTTGATATGAAACTGGTTGAGCCACTGGATTTTTATATGGTCTCAGATCACGGTTTTTTTATGGGCATGATGGAAGCTTATGCTGATACTTCTACAGATATCTCTAACGCTCCAGGTGCGGAAGTATTTCATAACATGAACGCACCAGAAAATTTAACTCTCGAAAATGGTGCTACTAGGTTAAATACTTTTGCCTCAACGATAGCAAATTTTTTCTTAAACCCGAGATCTTATTTTGACCCTGAACTTTGGCGAGCTGTATTAACACAAAACCTAGCAAGAGGCTTGGAAATTTATGATCATAAAGTTCACCTCTCTGCTTGGGCAGATGTCGTAAAAGCAGCGAATGATGCTTATGATCCAGGTAACTTCACAACTTTTATAGGTTATGAATTCACTACTTCTACTGACGTCGCAAATGAAAACCTACACAGAAATGTGATGTTCAAATCATCAAATGCTCCTAAAAGACCTTACACTAGAATTGATTCCATTAATCCAGAAGACCTTTGGAACTGGATGGATAAACTTAGAGAACAAGGTGTAGACAGTATTGCTTTTCCACACAATAGTAATGGTTCCAATGGACAAATGTTTGAAATGGAAACTTTCTATGGCGAGCCTCTATCGAAGGAATATGCTGCCTTGAGAATGAGAAACGAGCCCATAGTAGAAATGACTCAGGTCAAAGGTACTTCTGATACTCACCCATTATTATCACCTAATGATGAATGGGCTGATTTCGAGATCATGGAGGCAAGAATTGGTAGTATCCCTCCAGCTTTTAGTTTTCCTGCGGGAGGTTATGTTAGAGATGCTTACATTAGGGGTTTAATGTCAAATCAATTTGGTACAGGTAATCCCTACAAATTTGGTTTGATCGGAGCAAGTGACACGCATGTACTTGGCGGCGGTTTTAGAGAAGATAATTATTGGTCAAAAATTGGCTTAGTTGATGCAGATCCAAGAGCAAGAGGCAGTGTTCCCGTTGCTGAAGAAGATCGTAATCTCGTACCTAACAGAGGCGGAGTTTCTTTCGCAGAATATGAACAAGGTGACTATGTCATTGGTGGTTTAGAAAATTGGGGTGCATCTGGTCTCGCTGGAGCTTGGGCAGAAGAAAATACAAGAGAATCTATTTTTAATGCTTTTAGAAGAAAAGAAACATTTGCTACTTCAGGGCCAAGAATTTTAGTTAGATTTTTTGGCGGATATGATTTGGACGAATTAACATTTGAAAACGAAAATATAATAAAAGATGCTTATGAATCAGGTGTGCCAATGGGAGGAGATATTTTTGAGGAAGAAACCGACAAAGCTCCTAGCTTTTTAATCTGGGCGCAAAGAGACGTCAATGGCGCGCCTTTACAAAGGATACAGGTAATTAAAGGGTCAATTAGTAGAGCAGATTCCCGTCCAACTGAGAAAGTTTATGACGTGGCTTGTTCGGATGGTCTTGAAGTAGATCCTCAAACTAACCGATGTCCGGATAATGGCGCCCGTGTGGATATAGAAACTTGTGCAATATCAAAAAATGTTGGCGCAGCAGAACTGAAAACGATTTGGACCGATCCAGATTTTGATAAAACTGATAGCGCTTTTTATTACGTAAGAGTTTTAGAAAATCCAACGTGTCGATGGTCTACTTGGGATGCAATTCGAGCTGGCTTTAAGCCTAGAGAAGATTTGCACGACACGATTCAAGACCGAGCGTGGAGTTCGCCGATTTGGTATACGCCAAATGATGCTGAAAATCCAACGCCAATTAGATTAAATTCAGAAAGGCTTTAATTCATTCCAAAAAAATGGTTCGTAAAGTAGCTATTTTTTTTACAATAGGATTAATCATCTTGGCCTTGGATTTAGTCTATTCAACTCTTAAAGATGAAAGATTAATTTATATTTCTGAAGAAGAAGTTTATAGCCTTTTAAATACTTGGGCTTTACAAGTTGGTAGAAATCCAAACCCTGATGAAGCAAAAGCTGTAATAGACAATTTAATTGAAGAAGAAATTCTCTATAGAGAAGCTTTAAGATTAGGCTTGGATGCAAATGATCAAATAATCAAAAGACGATTGGCACAAAAGTTAATGTTCTTAAAACAAGAATCTAGAGGAGAAAAACTTAAGGACGAAGAAGTTTTAAATTTCTACAATGAGAATAAAGAAAAATACTTAATTCCAAGGCAGTTTGATTTCACTCACCTTTTTTTTGCAAAGGATAGCAATGGCTCCGCCCGAGCAGTAGAAGCAGAGCGTCTTTTAAAAAAATCTCAAGAAATTCGAAGCGATGTTTTCTTTCTGGGTAAAAATTTTACAAATAAAAGTGTTAAAGAGTTGAAAAAAGATTTCGGAGCCCTCTTTGCCCAAGCTTTTACAAATCTTGAAATAAATGAATGGTCAGAACCAATTGAATCAACTTATGGAAGCCACTTGGTGAAAATTATAGGCATACAACCTGAGAGAATGCCCAGCCTTGAAGAAATAAAACCACGTGTGTTGATCGATCTTGACCTTCAAAAGAAAGACTCAGCTTTGTCTGAATACCTTAATAATTTAAAAGACGAATACGAAATCATCATCAGCAGAAGCTTGGAACAAACCTATAATGAGTAAATATAGTTTTTATCTTTTCGCTTTATTATTTTTTTTACCCTTAAAAGCACACGAATTTAATCCTGCTCATTTAATTATTGAGGAGAGTGAAGATTTCAAATATGACATTGTTTGGATGTATCCAATCAGGAACCTTGGCCCGGTAGATTTATCTCTGCCAAAAGATTGTGAATCCAATTCAGTTGAAGTTTTTCAAGAAAGTAAATATTTGTCTGAAAAAATATCCATGCAATGTGAAAGTTCTATTAAAGGAAAGCCCATTTTTATTAAC
>CACAWS010000008.1 GCA_902536295.1 uncultured SAR86 cluster bacterium
ATTTCCAATAATCTCCTCTTTTTATTAAGGTTAAATTTGTATCCGTAGATATAAGTTCAATATCTTGATTGTTAAATCTAGTAAAGTTAGTTTTATATATTGCAAAATCTTCTTGTGAAACTATTGGATCTATCGAATTGATTTTTGAATATGACCAACCTTCTTTTTTTAGGTTTTCATAATTAACAATTTCACTGTAACTTTTTGCAACTACTATTTCATCACCAATAAAATAAGTAATTGGTAAATCCCAGAGATCATTAATTTTATTTATATCCATCTCATTAAAATGATAGAAAAAATCTTCGATCACTTTCTCTGGGTTGTTGTTTGCGTCTTTTGCGAATAACAAAGAAGAAAATAAAAATAAAGTTAATAAAATATTTCTCATGTAAATCACTGTTTAAAATTACTCCACCGTGACGGACTTGGCTAAATTCCTGGGCTGATCAATATCAGTACCTCTTAATAAAGCGACTTCGTAAGATAAAATCTGCAAGGGAATTGAATACAAAATTGGTGTAAGCAAGAAATCACATTCGGGCATACTAATGTATCTTCCCGTTGATAAGTCTAATTTCTCTTTTGCATTTCCAAACACATACAAGGCCCCGCCTCTAGCTTTAACCTCTTCTAAATTTGAAGCAAGTTTTTCTGCCAATTCGTATTCTGGGGCAATTGCAACCACTGGCATTTCTTCATCTATTAAAGCTAAAGGTCCGTGCTTCAGTTCACCAGCCGGATAAGCTTCGGCATGAATATAAGAAATTTCTTTTAATTTTAAAGCGCCCTCTTTGGCGATGGGATAGAAAATTCCTCTTCCTAAAAATAAAGCGTTATCTTTATTAGCAATCTCTGGAGCAAAATCTACGATGTCACTTTTTAGCTTCAAAGCGTCAGATATTTTTTCTGGCAAGGTTCTTAAGGCCTCGATAATTCGACCTCGAAGCCTAGGATTTTTTCCTGATGCTTTTGCTAAAGCCAAAGTCAACAACATTAAAGCAACCAATTGGGTGGTAAAACATTTAGTGGAGGCTACACCTATTTCTTGGCCAGCATTAGTCAACAACAAATAATCAGCTTCTCTTGCAAGAGAGCTTGTAGGAGTATTACAAATTCCCAAAGTTGCTAAATAGTCTTTTTCTTTAGCATATCTTAGAGCGGCCAAAGTATCTGCCGTTTCTCCAGACTGCGATATGGCAATTAATAGCGTATCTTCGTCAATATAAGGATTTTTATACCGGTACTCACTTGCGTAATCCATTTGGGTAGGCAATCCAGATATAGCAGAAAACCAATTAGCGGCAACTCTTCCTGCATGTAATGCAGTACCACAAGCTACTATTTGGACCCTTTTAACTTTTGCAAGCAAATCTGAAGAGCCTTCGCCGAAGATATTATCTAACACATCTTCACCGCCGATCCTGCCATCTAGGGTGTTAAGAATAGCGCCGGGCTGTTCAAATATTTCTTTTTCCATATAGTGTCTGAAGTTGCCTTTTGAAGACGCTTCTGCATTAACATCTATAGATAACTCTTCGCGATTGGTTAATTTATCTTGCTCGTCATAAATTTCTACTTGATTAGAAGATATTCTTGCTACATCACCATCTTCCATAATTAAAAATTTTTTTGTTAATTCTGCTAGAGCCAACGGATCGGATGCGGCGAAATTTTCTTTTTTACCTAAGCCAATCACTAATGGAGATCTATTTCTGGCAAGAACAAGATTATCAGGATCTTTTTGGTCGAGCGCAGCAATTGCATAAGCTCCTTCTAATTTATTTTTTAAGGATTGCATGGCCTTTAATAAAGAATCGTTGGTTTTTAAAAAATGATCAAGCAAGTGGGCAATTAATTCTGAGTCTGTCTTTGAATAAAAAGTATAGCCCTGAGTGGTTAACTCGTTTTTAAGATCGAGATAATTTTCAATGATTCCATTATGGACGATAAAAACTCGGTCATTAGATTGATGAGGGTGCGCATTGATTTCGGAAGGTTCGCCATGAGTCGCCCAACGAGTGTGAGCTATACCGACTTTGCCTTTTGGCTTTTCCGATTTCATTTTATCTTCTAAAAGGTTTACTTTACCCAAAGTTCTGAGATGAGCGACATCGCCCTCAACATGCATAGCAATTCCTGCAGAATCATAGCCTCGATATTCCATTTTATAGAGTCCCTTGATAAGAAGCTTGCCTACGCTTCTATCAGTTGCTGCCGCAATGATCCCACACATTATTTTCTCTTAATATTCCTTTGTCTGCTTCTGCCTAAAGCAAGTTTATTTTCTGGCACGTCTTTTGTAACTACTGATCCAGCGCCAATCATACTATTTTTTCCAATTTTAAGAGGCGCGACTAAAGAAGAATTTGAACCAATAAAGGCGCCTGAGCCAACTTTCGTCTTGCTTTTTTTCTTACCATCGTAATTAACAAAAACTGTTCCTGCGCCGATATTAACTGATTCGCCAATATCTCCATCGCCAATATAGGCGAGATGTTTTGCTTTAGTATTTTTACCAATCTTACTTCTTTTAACCTCTACAAAATTACCTATTTCAACCTTGTTTTCGAGTTTGACCTCTGGGCCAATATGCGCAAAAGGCCCTATTTTACAAAGCGAGCCTATGAGAGAACTTTCTATTAAAGAATTGGGCTCAACCACTACGCCGTCCTTTATTACCGAGTCCTTAATTATAGAGCCTGCTCCTATGAAACAATTTTTGCCGATATTTACCTCGCCATCGAAAATTACATTGACGTCTACAAAAGTATTACTACCGATTTTTATCTCACCTCTAAAATCTAAACGGTCAATATCAGCAAACTTAACACCTGCCAAAGCAAGAGTGTTTGCTGAAATATTATTATGTGCTTTTTTGAGCTCATATAATTCTTCTGGATTATTAGCGCCTAACACCTCAAAAATTGAACTCGGCTGAATAGTTTTCACGAGAATTTTTTCTTTAACTGCCAATTCAATGATGTCAGTTAGGTAGTATTCTTTAGAAGAATTTTTATTCTTAATATACGGAATCAACTGTTTTAAATCTTTAGCTGAAATCGCAATAATTCCAGAATTGACCTCAGAAATTTCTCTTTCTTTTTTAGTAGCATCTTTTTCTTCTACAATAGCTACCACTTTATTTTTTTCTTTGACTATTCTGCCGTAACCTTTTGGATTTTCTGTTATAAAAGTTAACAAGCCCATTTGATTCTTTTTTAAAGAAATCAATTTGTTCAAAGTTGAAAGACTAACTAATGGCACATCTCCATACATAATTAAAGTCATTGCTCCGGGCCGTAAAGAACTCAAGGCTTGTTTCACAGCATGTCCAGTTCCTAATTGATTTTTTTGAGAAATCCAATTAGTACCTCTGGGCACTTTTACAGAAGCTTTAATTAAGCTCTTCTCATTGCCCAAAACTATGTGAAGTTTTGTGTTTTTAAGAAGAGCGCATGTATCTATGACATGTTGCAAAAGGGGTTTGTTAGCTAATTTGTTTAAAACTTTGGGAATAGAGGACTTCATACGAGTCCCTTTGCCTGCAGCTAAAATAATTACATCGATCTTCATCTGCGCCCTGATAATCTTTCCTAGGGTGAGATATTAAACTATTTTTTTCTAAGTTTGCGTAATGTTTGTAGTCTTGCAGCCGCTTCTGCTAATTCTGCTCTCGCCCTTGAAAAATCAACTCCAGCTTCTGCGTCGTTTTTCAACTTCTCTGCTTCTTCTTTAGCTTTTTCAGCTTCCGCTTCATCAATATCCTCAGCTCTAACCGCTACATCAGAAAGCAAGGTTACAACATCCGGTTGAACTTCGATAAAGCCCCCCGAAAGAAAGAAAACTTCTTCTTCACCATTTTCTTTAACCACTTTTACAGGCCCAGGTATAATTCCGGTCAGTAACTGAGAATGTCCTGGAGTGATTCCAATTTCTCCTAAAGAACCCGTTGCAACAACCATAGAAACCGATTCAGAAAAGATTTCTTTTTCTGCGCTGACTATAGTGCATTGCATGAAAGACATATTTATAAGGTTTTAGCTTTTTCAACAACCTCTTCGATTGCTCCTACCATCAAAAAGGCTTGCTCTGGCAGATCATCATATTCTCCATCTAAAATACCTTTAAACCCTCTAACGGTATCTTTGATTGAAACAAATTTTCCAGGAGAGTTAGTGAAAATTTCTGCGACAAAGAAGGGCTGAGAAAGGTATTTCTCAATTCTTCTAGCTCGATTAACGGTCTGTTTGTCTTCATCAGATAGTTCATCCATTCCAAGAATTGCGATAATATCTTTGAGCTCAAGGTATCTTTGCAAGACCTGTTGAACTCCTTTGGCAACTTCGTAATGTTCCTGTCCAACAATGTTAGGATCCAATTGTCTGCTAGTAGAATCCAAAGGATCAACTGCAGGATAGATTCCTAGAGAGGCAATTTGTCTGGAAAGAACAACAGTCGCATCCAAATGCGCAAATGTAGTTGCTGGCGATGGATCTGTTAAGTCATCAGCTGGAACATAAATTGCTTGTACGGATGTAATTGAACCAGTTTTAGTAGAAGTGATACGTTCTTGCAAAACTCCCATTTCTTCTGCCAATGTGGGTTGATACCCTACCGCGGAAGGCATTCTTCCCAGTAAAGAAGAGCACTCTACACCAGCCAAAGTGTAACGGTAGATATTATCAATAAACAAAAGTACATCCCTCCCTTCGTCTCTGAATTTCTCTGCAATTGTTAAGCCAGACAATGCAACTCGCATTCTGCAACCAGGAGGTTCATTCATCTGTCCATAAACTAATGCAACTTTATCTAGCACCTGCGACTCGGTCATCTCTAAATAAAAATCATTTCCTTCACGAGTTCTCTCGCCTACTCCAGCAAAAACAGAATATCCGCTTGTTTCATAAGCTATGTTTCTAATTAACTCCATCATGTTTACAGTTTTACCAACTCCGGCACCGCCAAATAGTCCAACTTTTCCACCCTTGGCAAAAGGACACATCAAATCAATTACTTTAATTCCAGTTTCAAGAATTTCTGACGATTCTGCTTGTTCTTCGTAACTGGGCGGATCTCTATGAATAGGCATTCTCTCTTCTTCGCCTACCTCTCCCTTTCCATCTATGGGATCTCCTAAAACATTTAAAATTCTTCCAAGAGTTTTTTCACCCACAGGAACTGAGACAGCGTCGCCAGTATTTGTAACTTTTGTGCCACGTTTTAAACCTTCGGTTTGACCCATTGCAATTGTTCTAACAACTCCATCTCCCAATTGTTGTTGAACTTCTAAAATTAAATCCGAATCTTCCACTACAAGAGCATCATAGACTTTTGGAAGGCTCTCTCTTGAGAACTCTACATCAATGACGGCTCCAATTACCTGTACTACTATTCCTTCGCTCATTTTATTTCCTCAATATTTAAAGTGCCTCTGCGCCAGCGACAATCTCAGAGAGCTCCTGAGTTATCGCTGCTTGTCGTGCATTGTTATAAATTAGTTGTAATTCGTCTATGATGGTTCCAGCATTTTCAGTAGCATTTTTCATTGCAACCATCTTCGCAGCTTGCTCGCAAGCAATGTTTTCTATAACTGCTTGGTAAACCAAAGATTCGATATATCTTTGCATTAGGCCATCTAATAATTCCTTCGCATCCGGCTCATAAATATAATCCCAACGATGTTTCAATTCGGGAGTATCTTCAGGTAACAAAGGCAGCAACTGCTTGATTTGTGGCTCTTGTGTCATAGTATTTTCAAATCTATTACTGGCTAAAAATACTTTATCAATCTCTCCCTGTTCAAATTTATCTAAAAGAACTTTGATGGCTCCAATTAAATTTTCCAACGATGGAATATCTCCAAGTTTCTCTGCAGTTGCAACAACATCGCCTCCAAAATTATTGAAAAATACCCTTGCCTTAGTTCCAATCGGACAGAATTTTTGGGAAATACCTTGATCAGATATTTCCTTCAAAAAAGGTAATAGAGTTCTAAATAAATTGATATTTAAACCTCCGCAGAGCCCCTTGTCAGAACCTATTACAATTACCCCTATGCCTTTTACTTCTCGTTCAGTCATATAAAGCGGTTTGTATTCAGGATTAGAATTGGCTAAATGTCCAATTACAGAAAGCATTCGATCGGCATAAGGCCTGCCCATCTCCATTCTGTCCTGAGTCTTTCTCATTTTACTAGAAGCAACCATTTCCATAGCACTTGTTATCTTCTGAGTATTCGAAATGCTTGAAATTTGCTTTCTAATTTCTTTCGTATTAGCCATTAATAGGTTTGAGTTGTTTTAAATTTTTCTAAAGCATCGGTAAAAGTCTGAAGAACTTCATCAGAGTATTCTCCAGTTTCTGCCAACTTTTCCATAAAATCTTTATGCTCTGAGGTCATATAAGATATTAGCGCGGCTTCATAATCAGCAATTTTGTTCAGCTCTACGTCTTTAAGATAGCCTTTTTCAACCGCAAAAAGAACCAATCCCATTTCGGCTACTGTCATTGGAGAGTATTGTTTTTGCTTCATTAATTCAGTTACTTTTTGACCAAGCTCTAGTTGCTCTCTTGAGGCGTCGTCTAAATCAGAAGCAAACTGAGCAAAAGCCTCTAGCTCTCTAAATTGAGCCAATGCTATTCTTACCCCTCCACCTAATTTTTTTATCAGAGGAGTTTGTGCCGCCCCTCCAACTCTTGAAACTGAAATTCCTGGATTCATCGCTGGCAACAATCCTTTATTAAAATATGACGTTTCAAGAAATATTTGGCCGTCAGTAATTGAGATTACGTTAGTAGGAACAAATGCTGAGACATCTCCAGCTTGCGTTTCAATTATTGGCAAAGCAGTCAATGACCCAGTTTTATCTTTTACTTTTCCTCCAGTTTGTTCAGCTACGTATTCTTCATTGACTCTGCAACCTCTCTCAAGCAATCTTGAGTGCAAATAAAATATGTCTCCTGGATAAGCTTCTCTTCCAGGGGGTCTTCTCAATAAAAGTGATATTTGACGATATGCAACTGCCTGTTTGGATAGGTCGTCATAAATAATTAAGGCGTCCTCACCCAAATCTCTAAAATATTCACCCATGGAACACCCAGAATATGGAGCAAGAAATTGCATAGGTGCAGGATCTGCCGCTCCCGCAGCAACTACAATTGTATGTTCCATAGCGCCATACTCTTCTAATTTTCTTACTACCGCAGCAATTGAAGATTGTTTTTGACCCACAGCAACATAAATACATTTAACGCCCGTGCCTTTTTGGTTAATGATTGCATCAAGAGCAATAGCAGTTTTTCCTGTCTGCCTGTCGCCAATAATGAGCTCTCTTTGACCTCTGCCAATGGGCACCATGCTATCTACAGCTTTCAAACCGATTTGTACTGGCTGATCAACAGGCTTTCTTGTCATTACTCCAGGGGCCACTTTTTCAATTGGAGAATAACTTGAACAATCCACTGGACCTTTGCCATCAATTGGATTTCCGAGAGCATCTACAACTCTCCCCAGGAGTTCTGTTCCCACAGGAACCTCTAAGATCTTGCCTGTGCATTTTGCAGTGTCTCCTTCTGCTAACTTTTTATAATCACCAAATATCACGACACCGACAGAGTCTCTTTCTAAGTTAAGAGCCATTCCTGTTATGCCGCCTTCAAATTCAATCAACTCTCCATACATGACCTCACTGAGACCATGGATTCTTGCAATACCATCAGAGAGGAAAACAATGGTTCCTTCATTAGATTCTTGTGACGTCGTTTCAAGATTGTTAATACGGTCTTTTATTATTTGACTTATTTCAGAGGGATTTAAGTTATCCATGTTTCACCTTTTAGTTTCTTAATTGTGACTTGAGAGACTCAAGTTTATTTTTTAAAGAAAGATCAATTACTTGATCTTCATATGAAATTTTCATTCCGCCAATAAGCGATGCATCGATTGAAGCAGAGATTACAATTTCTGCATCTAACCTCTTTTGCATTGCTAATTTTATTTTATCTAATTGAGATTCTTCTAATTCAAACGCAGAAGAAACCACAACATTTTTTTGGTTTCTTTTTTTTGCCACCAAGTCTAGAAAATTGTAAAAAACATTGTCAAAAAGCCTCAACCTGTTTGCTTCTCCTAAAGTTCTCAAAAAATTAGAAGTTTTTGGAGCAATTTCTCCTTTAAATAAAGCAACAAATTTATCTGTTTTTTCTTTTTGAGAAATATCTGGAGTTTCTATAAGAGACTTCACTGCCTGATCCTGAAAAGTGTTAGAAATTAAAGTTAAATCTTGAATCCAGGAATCAATAGCATCGTCTTGTTCAGAAATCTGAAAAATAGCTTCTGCATAAGGTCTTGACTGTGTTAAATATTCTGACATTAAAGCTCTTTTATTAGATCATCAATTATCTGCTTATTTGATTCTGCATCTACTTCTTTTTCAAGAATTTTTGCAGCTCCGGCTAAAACTAGAGATGATACTTCTTGTTTTAAATTTTCTTTTGCCTTGGTTATATTTTGTTCAATGTCAGCTTCCGCAGCGGATTTTATTTTTATTTGTTCTTCTATGGCTTGGGTTTTAGCTTCTTCAACTATTTGATCGCCTCTGGATCCAGCTTGATTAATTAAAGAAGATGCCTCGTTTTTTGCGTCTTCTATCATTTTTCTAGAAGCGTCTTCAGCCTCTTCAAGTTTTTTTTGAGATTCACTTGCTGCTTCTAGGCCTTTAGAAATTTCTTCTCTTCTAGAATCTAGAATGTTAGAAAAACTAGGCCATAAATATCTATAAGTAATAAATATAAAAATACTAAAAGCTAGTAATTCTGCAAAAAAAGTAGCGTTGACATTCATGGTTTATGTAAATAAGAACAATAATCCTACTGCTAAAGAAATTACAGGCAAGGCATCAATTAATCCCATAGCAATTAAAAGCTGACCAAAAAGCAACCCTTGCAATTCAGGTTGTCTTGCCAGAGCTTCTATATATTTTGAGGTCAAAGTACCAATACCGATTCCAGCGCCTAACGCTCCAAAGCCGGTCAGAATGGCTCCTGCAATCAATCTTAACTCTTCCATTTTTATCTCCTAGTGTTGTTGGCTAGTGTTTTGCACAAGCCAGGTTAATGTATGCGATGGTAAGCATCATAAATATATACGCTTGCAAAGCAATTATAAGAATGTGGAACAAAGCCCACGCTAAATTCATGATTAGTCCGGGGAAAAACCATAAGGTCTGTCCAAAAGACATTAGAAATTGGCCAAACATAATACCAATTAAAATAAATATCATTTCTCCAGCAAATAAGTTTCCGTAAAGCCTTAAAGCAAGCGCTACGTGCTTAGAAAAATACCCTACGAGCTCAATTGGGTTTATAAATTCTTTCAAAAAGCCGCCTAAACCATGATTTGCAATTGTGTAATAAGTTACAAAAAACATCACAACCAAAGCCAAAGCTAACGGAGCATTTACATCTGCAGTTGGCAGTACTTTAAAGTAGTCAAATCCACTGCCTGCAGCGCCGGCGAAGTTAGTTAATTCAACGGGTAACAGGTCCATCAAGTTCCAAGCCAGAATCCAAACGCAGGAAGTAAAAGCTAATGGGCCAATGATTTTTGATGTGCCGTGGAAATTACTGCTTACGGCATTACTAATGAATTCAAAAACATATTCTGCAAAGTTTTGAATTTTTCCTGGAACCCCTTTTTTTGCTGCTCTAATGGCAAGGCCAAAAAAACCAAAAAAAATTATGCCCAAAATAGATGACATAAAAATTGTGTCCACGTGGAAAGCCCAGAATCCCATTTCCGAAACCTTGCAAGACGATTCTGGAAAAAGAGATTGTTGATGGTAAGCAAATCCCCAGGATTCGGTTTTATCACACCAGCCGTAAGTTAAATTTGTGAGGTGATGACTAATATAGTCAGAAGTCGGAGTTAAATCCGAAACATTAGATGGATCTATAACGTTTTTTTCTGCCATTTTTCGTTTGGGCAACGCATTATAGTTAGGTCTGACTTAACTATTCAAGAATAATATAGTTTTTTTTTAAACTTATTATTTATTTTTAATGGGCTTGATAATGGAATCAAGCTGATCAAGATTTTTGTAAGAGAAAGTAATTCTTCCTGAACCATTTTTTTTATGAGAAATGGTTACCGAAGAACCAATTAAATCACTTAACTCATTTTCCAAGCTGAGCAGATTTGGATCTTTCTTAGGAGTAATTTTTGGATTTTTTTGTTCTTGATAAGATTTTACCAATGCTTCTGTTTGTCTCACAGACATTCCATTCTTACTAATTTTTTTTGCAAAACTTTCTTGCACGCCTTCAGGCAAACTTAGCAACGATCTTGCGTGGCCCATATTTAAAGATCCAGCTTGTAATAAATCTTGTACTTCTTTTGAGAGTTGCAACAATCTCATGCTGTTGGCAACCGCAGCCCTTGATTTTCCGAGAGACTTGCCAAGATCCTCTTGGGTTAGGTTAAATTCTCTTTGAAGTCTTTGGATGCCCCTGGCCTCATCAATTGGATTTAAATCTTCCCGTTGTAAATTTTCAATAAGCCCTATCTTATTTATTTCTTCATCGTTTACCTCTTTTACTACAACTGGAGCGCTTTCTAATCCTGCTAACTTTGCAGCCCTCAATCTTCTCTCACCTGCAATTAATTCGTATCCATTGCTTGCAGTTTCTCGGACTATAAGAGGCTGAATTATTCCCTGAGAAACGATTGACTCTTTAAGCTCATCTAGTTTTTCATCATCTATAACCGACCTGGGCTGATACCTGCTGAACTTAATTTTATCTATTTCTACGCTTAAAACATTTACTTTTTTTCCGTCTAATTTTATTTCAGTTCCCAGTAAAGCGCTTAAGCCTCTTCTCGGTCTTTTATCTTGCTCGGTTGTCATGCAGCATTGTTTTTTTCGTATTTGTTAATCAATTCACCTGCCAGCGCCAAATAAGCTAAGGTGCCCTTGGCTTCTGGTTCATAATATAAAGCTGGCATCCCATAACTAGGAGCCTCCGCTAACTTTACGTTTCTTGGAATAACCGTTGAACAAAGTTCTCTAGGAAAATGTTTTTCGAGCTCTAAAGAAACTTCCTTGGCTGATTTATTTCTAACATCAAACATAGTTCTAAGAATAACAGAAATTTTAATTTGATCTCCCGTTGATGCGTTTATTTCCTCAATGGTTTTATTCATAGCAGCAAGCCCCTCGAGAGAAAAATATTCACATTGCAAAGGAATTAAAACTTTATCTGCTGCTCTTAGAGCGCTTACCGAAAGCATTCCTAGAGATGGGGGGCAATCTACTATCAAATAATCATAGTTGTCGTTAATCGATGAAAGTTTTTCTTTTAGAAGAGAGGTCGGATTGTCAATGTTCATAAGTTCCATTTCAGCCGAAATCAAATCTTGGCTTGCCGGAATTAAATCGAATTTATAATCAGTTTTCAGAATTAAAGATGCGATAGTTATGTTTTCAATCAATGCATCCAAAAGACTTGATTGAGAATTTGAATTATCTATCCCTGAAGCAGAGGTAGAATTTTTTTGAGAATCGAGATCTATAAGCAACACTTTTCTAGATGCTGCTGACAAAGAGGCTGCTAGATTAAGAGCGGTTGTCGTCTTGCCTACACCCCCTTTTTGATTTGCAACAACTATAGTAATCAACTTATAAACTATATCAGTTTTTTCAAGCCGTTATTCTTAAAAACCCTCTATTTTTTTCTATTATCGTCTCTGCGCTTGATGAAATATATTCTGTTTTAAAGCCCTCAATAGATGTTTCTTGATCTTTTGAAATCATCATTAAAATTGTAAATTTTTTTGGTAATTTATTCTTTATTTGTTTTATAAATACTTTCGGTCGAGCAAAAGCTCTACAAACTATTAGCTTTTCTTTAGACAAGTCAAAGTCTTCTAATCTATTATGCTCGACAGTTACATTTTTTAGGTTAAATCGCGCCTTAATATGATTTAAAAATGAAATCTTTTTTTTATTTGAATCTAAAAGCGTCACTTTTTTTGTTGGATTTAACAAAGCAACAACAATTCCCGGAAGACCTGCACCCGATCCTACGTCTAATATTCGATTTTGAGATATTAAGTTATTTAGCGCCATGCAGTCTATTACATGATTTTTAATATCTTGCTCTGTGGACTTTCTTGAGACTAAATTTCTTGTTTTATTCCATTTTTTTATCAAAAAAACGTACTCAGATAAACTATCTAAAGTTTCTTTATTAATATTTCCTAATAAAAGTTTACTCTTTATGTCAAAGAGCATCGTTTTTAGTATATTCTCTTTTTTTTATATGCACCAAAAGCAATGAAATTGCTGCTGGTGTTAAACCTGGAATCCTTTGAGCATGAGCCAGAGTTCTTGGTTTTACAACGCTTAATTTTTGCTTTGATTCATTAGACAGACCTTCTATATCATTGAAATTTATTTTTTCTGGGATCAACGCGTTTTCATTCTTTTTTACCTTTTTTATTTCTTTTTTTTGTCGTTCTATATATCCAGAATATTTTTTATTTGTAACAACATCTATAGCCACTTCGTCTCTTACTGGCTTTATTTTCAAAGCTTCACACAATTTTTGATAAGAGACTTCTGGTCTTTTCAGGGCGTCTAAAGCGGTGATATGCGATTTGCTCTTGGCTTTAGAGTTACTATTCATCTCGTTGAGTTGCTTTAATGAGACTTTATAATTTTTGAGCCTTTCTTGTTCTTTCCCTATTTCATCCATTTTTTTGTTAAATTTTGTCCATCTTTCTTTGCATATTAATCCAAATTTTTTGGCCAATGGAGTTAGTCTTTGATCGGCATTGTCTTCTCTTAAGAGAAGGCGGTATTCTGCTCTGGAAGTAAACATTCTATAAGGTTCTTTTGTCCCCAGTGTCACTAAGTCGTCTACTAGAACCCCTATATAACTTTCGTCTCTTTTTGGAATCCAAGGAGAGCCTTCATCTATTGCTAAAGACGCGTTTATACCTGCTACGAGACCTTGCGCTGCGGCTTCTTCGTATCCTGTTGTTCCATTAATTTGTCCTGCAAAAAAAAGATTTTCTATCTTTTTTGTCTCTAATGTATGTTTTAGCTCTCTAGGATCAAAAAAATCATATTCTACTGCATAACCAAATTTTGTTATTTCTGCATTTTCAAAACCGGCAATTGATCTAACCATTTTTTGCTGAATATCTTTAGGCATACTGGTCGATATACCATTTGGGTAAATTTCCTCAGATGTTAATCCTTCTGGTTCTATGAATATCTGATGCGATTCTTTATCAGCGAATCTGTGAATTTTATCTTCGATTGAAGGGCAATACCTTGGGCCTAAACCTTCTATTTTTCCTGAAAAAATTGGAGATCTTTCTATGCCCTTCATTATTATTTCATGAGTTTCTTTATTTGTTCTGGTGATAAAGCAACTCATTTGTTTTGGATGCACGTCGTTAGTTGTTATAAACGACATTGTTGGTCTTGGGTTGTCGCCTGGTTGCTCTTTGGTTATTTTCCAATTTACTGAGCTAGATCTAATTCTCGGCGGTGTGCCGGTTTTTAGTCTTCCTGACTTTAAATCTAATGAGAGTAAAAAATCGGCAAGTTTTATTGATGGTTTGTCGCCAATTCTTCCACCCTCTTCTTTCTCTTCACCGGTGAACAATTTTCCGTTTAAAAAGGTACCTGCTGTTAAAATAACTTTTTTTGAATCTATTTCAGCTCCATTTAAGAGCCTGATTCCTTGAGCTTCATTATTGGATATTTTTATCTCAGTGACCTCTCCTTCTATTAAAGTTAGTAAGTATTCACTATCAATTATAGATTTGACTTTACTTGCATAAAGCAATCTGTCTGATTGCGATCTTGTAGCTCTCACAGCAGCTCCTTTTGATGCATTTAAGACTCTAAAATGAATGCCTCCGTGGTCAGCTGCTATTCCCATTAATCCTCCCATAGCATCTATTTCTCTTACAAGATGACTTTTTCCTATGCCTCCTATAGCGGGATTGCATGACATTTTTCCTATATCTTTTTTAGAATTTGTCACTAAACAGCTTTGCTTGCCCATGCGCGCACAAGCGTAAGCGGCTTCAACACCTGCATGTCCGCCACCAATTATTATTACATCGAACTTATTCACAGATTAAATAAATATAATATAAGTTTAATATTAATTATTTATATTATTGTTATTGTTATTAGGGACGGTATTTTCTGTTAATTACTTTTGAAGCTCAAGTAATATTTGATCTGTGAGAAAAGCAAAACTGTAAAAAAAAACTTTTTAATTTGTTTGTATATTGTTAGTTATTGTTGATAACTAATTCAGAAAAAAAAATGAAATAAATAATAAACAGGTTTTGAACAATTATTTCCCAATGCAGAAATTAGAAAAAATTTCACCGAGTAGCTCGTCTGAAGAATAAGGAGATTTTATTTCCCCAATAAAATCACTAGCTCTTCTTAGATTTTCAGCAATCAACTCTAAACTATTTTCATGAGATAAAGCAGCAGCGCTTTCTAGTTCATTTAAACAAAGGTTCATAAGTTCAGCATGCCTTGATCTGGCTGAAAAGCTTATATTAGAAATTCGAAGCGGTAAATTAAGAGCCTTAAACAAAGCGTCTTTAATTTCACTAATTCCTTTTTTATTATTGAAAGAAGCATCAATCCTGTTTTTTGATGATGTGTTGCATAAATCTGACTTATTTCTAACTCTTATAACTGGATTTTTATAATTTACAAAGAAATCCTCATTAGTAGGGTCTACTACCTCTATAATTACATCACATGTATCTAAGAGAGATTTTGCCATCTCAATTCCTTCCCTCTCTATTGGATCAACAGATTGGTCTCGAATTCCAGCTGTGTCATACAAGGAAAATTCATAATCTCTTATTTTACAAGATCTTAAGATTATATCCCTAGTAGTTCCATGAACTTCGGAGACAATCGATGCTTTTTCTTTGCTTAATATATTCATTAAAGTTGATTTACCTACATTTGGAGGGCCTGTAATTCCAACTTTTACCCCTTCAATAAGATATTTGGAAGAGTTAGTATCTAATACAAAAGTTTTGAAATTATCTATAAAAGTGCTTAAATCCTTCTTAAAACCAGTAAAATCGTCTGAAATTTGTTCATCTGAAAAATCAATATTACTTTCGACGTAAATTCTTAATTTTTTGAGATCTTCAATCGCCTCATTTATCTTTTCTTCAAATTTTCCAGATAAGGACTTAGAAGCAGCTAGCAGTTGGTCTTGATTTGTTGCGTTGATTAAATCATCAATAGCTTCGGCTTCAAGAAAACTAATCTTATTATTTAAAAAGCTCCTCATTGAAAATTCTCCTGGTTCTGCTCTCCTACAACCCAACTTAATTAATTTCTCTATAATCATTTCAACTATCAAAGGATTGCCATGACAGTTAATTTCTAATACATCTTCTCCCGTAAAAGAATTAGGTGACTTAAAGAAAGTAAGTACACACTTCTCATTAAGATCCTTTTTTATTTGTAATTGTTCTACGATGGATGTTTTATCGTCTATTTTTTTTACCCCAAGTTTTTTTACAATCAGGGTTAAATTTTTCCCAGAAACTCTAACTATTGAAATTGCTCCCGTTCCAGGAGGAGAAGAACACGCAACAATAGAATCAGAAAAAGAATGCGGCACTATTTCTATTGGGCTTTAGGGCCGTGAAGGTACATCTGCAAAGCCGATACTAGGGAATTGACAAACCAATAAAGCACTAACCCTGCAGGAAAAAAAGCAAAGAGAATTCCAAAAATAAAAGGCATATATTTAAAAACATTTGCTTGAATAGGATCGGTTCCAACAGGTTGCGGCTGAAGTTTTTGCATTCCCCACATTGCGAGAGTATTTAATATAGGAAGAATAAAAAAGGGATCCCTTGCGGATAAATCTGTTATCCAAAAAAGAAAAGGAGCATATCTAAGCTCTACTGTCTCAATTAAAACCCAATAAAATGCTAAAAAGAAGGGTAATTGAAGCAGCATGGGCAAACAACCTAAAGCAGGGTTTACTTTTTCCCTTTTATAAAGGTCCATCATCGCTTTTGATAAAGCCTGGCGATCGTCAGCATATCTTTCTTGAATATCTTTTAGCATTGGCTGTACTTGTCTCATTTTTCCCATATTTTTGTAAGAAACATATGATAAGGGCCATAAAATACCTTTAATTAGTATGGTTACTAGAATTATCGCCCATCCCCAGTTTCCAACGATATTAAAAAAGAAATTCATAGCTTGATACATAGGTTGGCCTATCCACCATAAAAAACCATAATCAACCGCCAAATAAAGATCTGGATGAGCTTTGGTAAGTTCTTTTTGAATTTTAGGACCAAAATAAACTTTATGATTGAAGGTAGTCTTTCCTTCGACTTGTAGATTTTTAGTTTGCCCAACTATACCTATTGAATAGTCTCCATTACTCTTCCGCTTTGCTTGAAATATATAATCTTGGTTATCAACAGGAACAATTGCTGTTAAAAAATAATGTTGGAGCATAGCTGCCCAACCTTCTCTTGATGTTTGCTTAAAATCATTTTCGGAAATATCACTGAATGGAATTTTCAAGTAATTTTCTTCAGATGTTCTAAAGGCAGGACCTAAGTAAGCAAAACTGGAAGGATCAGTAAAACCAGATCCTTTTGCTTCGACAATCTCAGACGATCTATCAATTTTCGAAAAAGGCGCAAGTTTAATTTCAGATTGATCTAGATTTTCTATAGAGTCTTTAATTTTTAAATAGTAATCATCGTTGCTATAACTAATAATTTTTTTGATCAGAACGTTATTCAACTGTTTTTCAAAAACATATACATTATTTAGCCCATCTTGATAATTTTCGGATAATCTAAATAATGTTTTCTTATCTAAACTTCTATTGAGAAATGCAAAGCCGCTGACGTGAGAATATCTCTCTGAACCACAATCATTGAATAAAAGTTTATTATTGTTCGAGCCGGCAGCAGTAGGAAATTTTGTTAATTCCGCGTAACTAATTTTACCGTTATCTAGATTTACTTTTGCTTTCCAATTTTTATTATCTATATAAATAAAATCATTAACACCGCAAGCTGCTTCATCTACAAAAATCTCTTCAGAGTAAATGTCCTCTCTAGAAACAAATTCTTCATTATCTAACAATTGTGAGTACTCACTATCATTTGAATCAATGATACCATTGACCTCTTGGTTAGGTGGATTATAATTTATTAGCAAAAGATAGCTTAAGAAAATCATTGAAAATATTAAAAAGTATCTTTGCATTTTATTTTTTTAATTCATTTTTTTTAGGAACTAGATCAACCCCTCTGCCGCCTAGTGGATGACAACTGGCAATTCTTTTAATTGATAAAAATAAGCCTTTTTTTAAACCGTGTTCTTGTAATGCTTCATAAGCATAAGAACTGCAAGTTGGATGATATCTACAATTCTGTCCGATGTAAGGGCTTAAAGAACCTTTATAAATTTTAATTAAAATTAATAAAAATTTAACTAAAAATTTTTCTGTATGATTAATTAATTTGCGCATTGTTCTTGAAAAAGCTAAAGGAAATTTATTTATTTATTTTAGTAATTTTATTTTTTTGTTATTGTTTTTTTACTGATTAAATTGCGTACCAATTAATAGCGATTCTAACTTTCTTTTCAAATTATTTATATGGTTTTTTAATTCACATTTATTGAAATTTTTAATCTTTATCGCGACTAAAAAAATAATATCGTATCCTAGAAAAATTTCGTTTCTAATAATTTCTCTCGCTCTCCTTTTAACAAAATTTCTATTTGACGCCAAAGATATTCTTTTTTTTGGAATAATCAGCCCAAGAGAGACATCTTTTGTTGAATTTTTTTTTAGAAATAATTTGAAGGGGCCTTCCTTAATTTGATAATCACTCGATATAAAAACGGAATCGTAATTGATGTTTCCTTTCAGAGAGTTTACTTTCAAACTTAAGCTGCCAGTTGTTTTCTACCTTTGCTTCTTCTGCTTTTTAGGACGGCTTTTCCACTAATAGTAGAGTTTCTTTTGCGGAAACCATGTGTACGTCTTCTTTTGACTTTGCTTGGTTGATAAGTTCTTTTCATAAGGATGGAAGATATTAAAGATTTATTAAAAAAAATCAATAATTACCTTTATTTAATATAAACAAGTTATCCACAAGATATATAATGGATATCCTGTGGATAAGTTTAATTAAAAAGAATATTATTAATTTATTTTCTGAGGAGATAAAATTTGCAAATTTGGAAGGATTGTAAAAATAATTTTAAAAAAGAGTTGAACGAAGAAGAATTTACCGCTTGGATCAATCCTTTAGATTTTACTCAATATTCAGATGACAATGGGGTTCAATCTTTTTATGTTTTAGCTCCCAATGATTTTATAAAGGAGCACATAAGAACAAATTTTGACGATAAATTCAGAAGTTTTTTGGCTAAAGCTTCAGGAAAAAGTAATTTTTCATTGATATATGATTTGTCAAGTAAGCATAAGTTACTGAAAACAAAGAGAAAAAATAAAAATATAACTTTATTTTCAGATAAAGAAAATTCTCTGGTTGAAAATTTTACATTCGATACATTTGTTGAGGGTAAGTCAAACCATATAGCTTTGGCTGCAGCAAAACAAGTTTCTGAGCTTCCAGACGGTGCATACAATCCATTATTTATCTATGGTGGAGTTGGTTTAGGCAAAACCCATCTAATGCATGCTGTCGGAAATAAAATTAAAAGTCAGGACCCTACTAAAAATGTTGTATATGTACATTCTGAAAGATTTGTTGGCGATATGGTTAAATCACTACAATTGGGCGCTATTAACGAATTCAAAAACTTCTATAGATCAGTTGATGCTCTTTTAATAGACGACATTCAGTTTTTTGCTGGCAAGGAGCAGTCTCAAGAAGAACTTTTTCATACATTTAATTCTCTTTTGGAAGGCGGACAGCAAATGATATTGACTTGTGATAGGTATCCCAAAGAGATAAATGGTTTAGAAGAAAGACTAAAATCAAGATTAGGTTGGGGGTTGCCTGTGGTAGTAGAGCCGCCAGAATTGGAAACTAGAGTAGCTATTTTATTGAGTAAAGCTGAAGAAAGAGGTTATGACTTATCTCAGGAGAGCGCTTTCTTTATGGCACAAAAAATAAGGTCTAACGTTAGAGAGTTAGAAGGTTCTTTAGCTAGGGTAGGGGCTGAAGCTAAATTTACTAACAAACAAATTGATGTGAGCTTAATTAAGGAATCTTTATCAGATTTACTATCTATACAGGCAAGACAGGTTAGTATTGATAATATTCAAAAAACCGTATCGGATTATTATAATATTAAGCTTTCAGATCTCCTGTCTAATAAAAGAAATAGATCTTTAGCGAGGCCAAGACAATTGTCTATGAGTTTAGCAAAAGAGCTTACAACTCATAGTCTTCCTGAAATTGGTGAGTCTTTTGGCGGCAGAGATCACACTACTGTTCTTCATGCTTGTAAGCGAATAAATGAATTAAGAACTGAAGATAATGGCATTGAGGAAGACTATAAAAAGCTTGTTAGAGCTCTTACAGCATAATGAATTTTAAAATTTCTAAATCTAAGATTTCAGAACCCCTGTCGCTTTTAGCTTCAGTTGCAGAAAGTAGGCAATCTATTCCAATATTGTCTAATATTTATATTAAGGCCGAAAATGATTTAATTTCTTTAATTGCTACAGATTTAGAAATTGAATTAAGTTTTAAAGTTGCTTGTGAAAATATAATTGAGCCAGGGGAGACTACAGTCTCTGCAAAAAAGATATTTGATTTAACAAGGTCTCTAAATGATGAAACATCCTTAGAATTTTCTCTTAAAGAAAATCAGCTTATTGTTACAGCATTAAAATTCAATGGAGAGTTTGCAACATTACCAATTCAAGATTTTCCTGTAGTTGAAATAGATAATTTTGATTTAGAAACTCAATTGAATGGAAAAGTATTAGCAGGTCTTATAGAGCAAACTTCTTTTGCTATGGCATCTCAAGACGTCAGATACTATTTAAATGGAATCTTAGTAGAAATTGAAGGATCAAATGTTAATTTGGTTGCTACTGATGGACATAGGCTAGCATGGGCTTCTGAAACTCTAGATAAAGAACTCAGTGAAAGTAAATTAATTTTACCTAGAAAATCAGCTTTAGAATTACAAAAATTATTAAATTTATTTCCTGGTGAAATAAATTTAAGTTTTTCTTCTAATCAAATACTAATTTTCTCGGATGAATTTAGATTTGTAAGTAAATTAATTGAAGGTAATTATCCAGATTACCAAAAAGTTTTTCCTTCGGGAGAAGAGCAAATTTTAAAAGTAGAGAAGTCCTTAATCCAAACTGCTTTGAACAGAGCTTCAGTCTTGTCAAACGAAAAGTATAGAGGAGTAAAGTTTGTACTTTCAAAAGATAATTTAAAGATTTGTGCTAACAATCCAAGCAAGGAAAGCGCAGAAGAGGAAATTTCAGTTGATTACTCTGGAGATGATTTAGAAATAGGTTTTAATATAGGCTATATTCAAGAATCTTTGTCAGTAATTAATAATTCTGAAATAGATTTTGTTTTTTTCGGCTCTGAAAATTCCTGCATTATAAAAAACAAAGAAAATGATAATTTGGTCCATGTAATCATGCCTATGCGCTTATGATTTTATGTTACTGCGCCAATTACATTTATTAAACTTTAGATCTTTTAAGGACGCTTTATTTGATTTAAAAAAAACTTCGCTGATTTACGGGGAAAATGGTACCGGTAAAACATCCTTAATAGAAGCAATTCATTTTTCTTTAAAAGCAAAATCTTTTAGGACAAGCAGTGTTAATGCTATGGTCAAAAATGATTCTAATTTTTTTAGAATAAGCACAAATTTTCATGATCAAAAAAGAATAATTGAAAAAAAAGTTGGTAAAGCAATTCACAAATTAAACTACGAAAATTTTCCTAAATATGATTGTCTTCCTTTACTTTTAAATAATTTTTCCTTGCGTTTTCTTGAGCAAAATAAAGACGAGAGAAGGGTGTTTATTGATTATTTTTTGTTTCACGTGAAACAGGAACATTTAGACAATCTTAAAAGGTTTAAAAAAATTCTTCTTTCCAGGAACAAAGCATTAAGGGAAGAAAATAAAAATCAAATATCTATTTGGACTAAACTACTTATAGAAAGTAGTGAGCAAATAAATAAGGATAGAGAGCAAATTGTTAAAAAGATCTTAGAAAATCTAGAGTCAAATATTTTGAATAGATTAGAGAATAAAAGATGGAAAAATATTTTAAGCGGTCTTCAGATTTCTTTCTTTCCCGGATGGAAGGGAGAGAGTCTAGAAAATGTATTAAGAGCAGATTATGAAGAAGATTTATTGAAGGGTTATACAAAATCTGGAGCTCATAAATTTGATTTAGAAATAAAAGTCTTAGGAGAAAGCAGTGGAAATATTTTATCTAGAGGAGAGCAAAAGCTATTGATTTTATTGACTTTTTTGTCTTTTGGCAATTATCTAGAAGACTTACAAAATAAACAAATTATCTATTTAATAGATGATTTGCCTTCCGAGCTTGATGAAAAAAATCTAAATTTAGCGCTTGAATTTTTAGCACTTTCAAGCAGTCAAAAAATCATTACATCCGTAAATAAAATAGAAAATAAAACCATAGAACATTTAATTGATTTATAATGTTCTATGCCTAAAAAGGAGCAAAAAAAATCTATTAAAACCAAGCCTCCTGAAACTTACGATTCCTCAAACATTAAGGTTCTTAAAGGTTTAGAAGCCGTTAAAAAAAGGCCAGGAATGTACATTGGTGATACCGATGATGGCACGGGTTTGCATCATATGGTCTTCGAAGTAGTTGATAATTCTATAGATGAAGCTTTAGCAGGCTTTTGTAACAAAATAGATGTAATAATTCACGAGGATGACGAGGTATCAATTAGAGATAATGGTAGAGGGATTCCAGTAGATCACCATAAAGAGGAAGGAATTTCAGCAGCAGAAGTAATAATGACGAAATTACATGCTGGAGGAAAATTTGATGACAATTCTTACAAAGTATCAGGAGGATTACATGGTGTTGGAGTTTCTGTCGTCAATGCTTTATCCGAAAATTTGGATTTGACAATTTGGAGAGAAGGAAAGGTTTGGAAACAAACTTATAGCAATGGTAATCCAAAAAGTAAGATTAAGTCTACTGGTACGACGAAAGACCAAGGAACAGAAATTAAAGTAAAGCCTTCTAAGAAGGTTTTCGGAGATTCTATTTCGTTTGATTATGATGTCTTAAAGAAAAAATTAAGGGAGCTATCATATTTGAATTCAGGAATAGAAATTAATTTAAAAGATGAAAGAAATTCAAAATCAGAAACTTTTAAATCAGATGGCGGATTAATTGAATTTGTAGAATTCAAAAATAAAAATAAGACGCCACTTAATAAGCCTTTCAGGTTTCTAGAAGAACAGAAAGACGGCATTTCTATCGAAGTAGCACTTCAGTGGAACGATTCCTATCAGGAAAACATTCAATGTTTCACAAACAACATTCCACAAAAAGATGGAGGTAGTCATTTAATAGGTTTTAGAACTGCTTTGACTAGAACCATGAATAATTACATCGATAAGGAAAATTTAGCAAAAAATGAATCGATCCAAACTTCTGGAGAAGATGTTAGGGAAGGTTTAACAGCGATCATATCGGCAAAATTGCCCGATCCTAAATTTTCATCACAAACAAAGGATAAATTAGTCTCTTCAGAAATTCAGCCTGTCGTTGAAAAAGAAACATATAAACATCTGACAGATTATCTTTTAGAAAATCCAATCGATGCTAAATCAATTGCCTCAAAAATAATTGAGGCTGCAAGAGCTAGGGAAGCTGCTAGAAAGGCAAGAGAAATGACTAGAAGAAAAGGTGTCTTAGATGGTCTTGGATTGCCAGGAAAACTTTCAGATTGTCAGGAAAAAGATCCTTCGATTAGCGAATTATATTTAGTTGAGGGAGAGTCTGCAGGTGGTTCAGCGAAGCAGGGAAGAAATAGGCAAAATCAAGCCATTCTTCCTTTAAAAGGAAAAATATTAAATGTTGAGAAAGCAAGAATAGATAAAGTTTTGGGCTCTGATGAAATAGTAACTCTAATAACTGCTTTAGGTTGTGGAATAAAAGAGGAATTTAATTTAGAAAAACTAAGATATCATTCGATCATAGTCATGACGGACGCCGATGTCGATGGTTCCCATATTAGGACTTTACTTTTAACTTTCTTTTATAGACAAATGCCTGAGCTAGTTGAAGCTGGCCACATTTTTATAGCCCAGCCGCCACTATACAAAGTTTCAAAGGGGAAAAAGGATGTTTATTTAAAAGATGATTCTGGCTTAAACGAATATTTGTTAGAAAGAATTTCAGAAAATTACACACTAAACATCACTAAGTCTAAGGCCATGAAACCTGAAGAATTTTCTGAGTTATTAAAAACTTACAAAAACTTTGAAGAACTTGTTTCAATTCCGGATTTAAATATTACTTTTGATTTCTTGATTACTTTGCTTAAGTTAAAACCATTTCCAAAGAAAAATTCTGAAAAAGAAATCAAAAGCTGGATCAATTCTTTTAATAAGATATCGGAAATAAATACTTTATCAGTAGATGAAAAGATAAAAAATATCATTTGCACAAGAACGGAATATGGTAATTCTTTAGTTGACTTAATACCTTTATCTTTTTTCAAATCTAAAAACTACAAAATTGTTTTGGCTTATCGAGAAAAATCAATAAAAATTAAATCTGGTATTAGTTCAATTGTGAAAAGCGATGCCATTGAAATTATTTATGACTTATTTGAGACCCTTAAATCTTTGATGGAAGATGTAAGGAAAGGATTGAATATTCAAAGATATAAAGGTTTAGGTGAAATGAATCCTGAGCAATTATGGGAGACCACAATGGATCCTGTAGGCAGAAGATTAGTTCAAGTAAAAATTGATGATGCTGATGAAGCGTCTGACCTATTTGAGCAACTTATGGGAGATAATGTTGAGAATAGAAGAGAGTTTATCGAGGCAAATGTAAATCTTGTTGGGAATATAGATATCTAATTTTTTGCTAAAATTAAATTTACTGCTTCACTTAAATTTTTAGTTATAATTAAATTTTCTCTAGACCCCCTTTCTTCAATTGATCTTAATCCGTACCCTGTTTCTACTAAGATAGGTATGCAACCATGAGCTAAGGCGCATTCAATATCTGAAAGTTTATCTCCAACGAAGAAACAATTCTTTAAACTTATTTTATGTTTTTTTTCTGCATTTTTTAAAAGCCCAGTTTTTGGCTTTCTGCACTCACATTTTTCTTCGTCACGATGGGGGCAAACTTCTACAGATTTTATTTTTACTCCAGCTTTAGTAACAATATCGACCCAATAATTATTAATTTCCTCAATACCTTTAAAAGATATCAAACCTAAATTTATACATTTTTGATTTGTAGCAATAATAATTTCAAATCCATTTTTTCCTAGTTCAATTAAAGCTTCATAGCTACCCTCTTCAAATTTAAAATCTTTAACATCCATTACATAATCGAATAAATCAACGTTAATCACGCCGTCTCTGTCTAAAACTATGTATTTAGGTTTCAATTTAAGGATTTTCTGTAAAAATCAGTTAGTTCGCTGATTTTAATTACCTGTTGATCCATACTGTCCCTGTCTCTTACTGTTACTGTTTCTTTATCCAAGCTGTCAAAATCTACAGTAATACACATTGGAGTCCCTATTTCATCGTGTTTTCTGTAACTTTTTCCAATATTTCCAGTATTTTCTAATATTACTCTCCCTAATTTTTGGTTTTGAAGTTCTTTTTTAAGACTTTTAGCTAGATTTACCAGTTTTTCATTATTTTTCTTTAAAGGCACTATGGCGGCTTTAATTGGCGATAGATGAGACTTTAAGGCTAAGACCACCCTTTTTGATCCATTTTCAAGAGCTTCCTCTTTATAGGCTTCATTTAAAATAGCTAAAAATCCTCTATCCACTCCGGCTGAGGGCTCAATAACATATGGAACAAACCATGAATTATCTTCTCTTTGAACAGCTAATTTTGAATTAGAACTCTTGTTTTCTTTAGTTACAGATTTTATTTTAAGTTGATCTTGATTTTTGCTATGAGAACCAAGGTCAAAATCTGTTCTGTTTGCAATTCCTTCTAATTCTTCTAAGCCATGAGGAAATTTATACATCAGGTCAACAGTTGCCTTGGAATAATGAGCAAGTTCATCTTTATCAACATTTAAAAGTTCTATATTGTTTTTATTTACTCCCTGCTCTTCCCACCATTTGAGTCTTTCTTCAACCCAGATTTTATGCCACTTTTCATCTTCACCAGGCTCTACAAAAAATTCAAGTTCCATTTGTTCAAATTCTCTAACTCTGAAAATAAAATTTCTTGGAGTTATTTCATTCCGGAAGGCTTTTCCAATCTGCGCTATCCCAAAAGGAGGTTTTCTAGAAGTAGAGTCAATAATATTTTTAAAATTGATAAAAATTTGCTGAGCAGTTTCTGGTCTCAAATAAGCAAAACTTGAAGCGTCTTCAATTGGACCAACATTTGTTTTGAACATAAGATTAAATTGTCTTGGTTCCGTTAGATCTTCCTCTTTGCAATAATCAGGAACTTGATCAGCTCTAAATCTTTCTCCACATGATTTACAATCAACCAGAGGATCAGTGAAAGTTTCTTCATGGCCTGAATAATTCAACACTTCTGGATGAGTCAAAATGGAAGCATCTAAACCTTCCACATCATCTCTATCATATACTATTGATGCCCACCAAGATTTCTTTATATTATTCTTCAGTTCAACTCCCAAAGGACCGTAATCATATACTCCCTGAATGCCGCCATAAATTTCACTAGATTGAAAAATAAAACCTCTACGTTTACAAAGAGCAACCAGTTCATCCATATTTTTTGCTGTCATAACTTGATTTTATCAATAGTAAGCATTCACTATGATCTCCAAAAGAAAGTAGTGAACAATACTAGTAATGTATAAATTTCTAGTCTACCAAGTATCATTGTAAACGATAAAATAATTTTACTAGCATCATTTAAAGAAGCATAATTAGCTTTTGCATCACCAAGCGCAGGGCCAAGATTATTCAGACAGGAAAAGATAGTTGAAAAGGCAGTTTCTAAATTAAGTCCAGTAGCGAGAATAAGTAATATTCCAAAAAATAACGCGAAAAGGTAAACAGAAATAAATCCCCATACTGAATCAGAAATTTCTTTATTAATCACATTTTCTCCAATTTTGAGAGGTATGACCGAGCTGGGGTGAATTAATTTAATAAGTTCATTTTTTGCCTGTCTGTAAAGAATATAAATTCTTATTGCTTTCAAACCTCCTCCTGTTGATCCAGCGCACGCACCCATGCCTGCCAATGCAATTAATAAATAAGGAATAAATAAAGGTAAAGATGATTGATCGGTTGAGACAAAACCTGTAGTAGTTGCAAAGGAAATTGTTTGAAACAAAGAAAGAATCAAAGTATCAACATTTTCGGTCGCATTTCTTGATTGTAAAACTACAAAGATTAATAAAAAAGAAGTAAAGATTACTGTCGCGTAAAATCTTAGTTCCATGTCTTTAAAGTATCCTTTAATACTTAATTTATTGAATGCAATAAAATGTAGAGAAAAACTTATTGCTGATAAAAACATAAAAATTGAGGCAAAGAAATATATATAGTTATTAGAAAAATAAGCGAAGCTATTGTCATAGTTAGAAAAACCGCCAATAGCAATAGTTGTGAATGCATGTGTTACAGCATCAAAGTTATTCATACCTGAAAACCTATAGCAAAAAAAACATAAGATAGTTAAAAAAAGGTAAATAAACCACAAAGATTTAGCTGTTTCCGCCATTTTAGGCCTTAATTTATTATTATTTACAGGATTTGAAGCTT
Organism: uncultured SAR86 cluster bacterium; assembly: GCA_902536295.1. Taxonomy (GTDB): domain Bacteria; phylum Pseudomonadota; class Gammaproteobacteria; order Magnimaribacterales; family AG-339-G14; genus AG-339-G14. The sequence goes on from CACAWS010000008.1 coordinate 27,027, forward strand.
CGCCTCTATATAACTGCATGCCTCCGATACCAAGGATTGGAAATAAAGCCAAGGCTAAAACAACAATACCTAAGCCTCCAACCCATTGTAATAATGCTCTGTAAAAAAGAACTGATTTTAATTCACTTTCCAAATTTAGGAAGATAGTAGCTCCAGTAGTTGTTAAACCTGAAACAGACTCAAAGTAGGCGTTCACTATAGATAAAGGTCCCTGTTTTAATACAAAGGGTATAGAAGCAAAAACGGAAAAAACAAGCCACAATAGAACAATTAACAGAAATCCATCTCTTATTTTTAGATCCTCGTAGTCCTTGGTGTAATTAACGGCGTACAAAAATAGTCCAGTTGCAAATGTAATCAATGAAGATTGCAAAAAACTCAAATAATTTTGCTCAGCATAAATGAAAGAAATTAATATAGGAAAAAGTTGAATTACTGAAAATAGGATTAATCCAGTGCCTAAAATCTTCGAAATAAGTCGATATTTCACTTAAATTCTCTTACTTTGTCAATCTTCTTTCAACTTCTTCAAATTTACTTGAATCTGACAAAAATACAATTAAATGGTCATTTTCTTCAATTTTCAAATCATGATGAGCTATTTTAATATTTTTATTGTTTGAAATAGCAGCAATCACCGTGCCTTCTGGCGTTGATATGTCTCCTATATCTTTGCCAACAATATTGTCTGGATTCTGAGAAGATTTAGCTATTATTTCGATAGCCTCTGCTTGACCTCTTTTAAGGGAATGAGCTGTAACTAATTCCTTTCTAGATAGATTTTTTAATACAACCCCAATCGCTATGTCAGTTGGTGCAATAGTTATATCAACCTCATCATTTTCTTTAATTAAATCTAAATAATTCTGTTTATTTACTAATGACACAATTTTTTTTGCTCCGAGTTTTTTTGCAAGAAGAGATGACATGACATTAGCTTCATCATTGTTTGTAAGAGCGCAAAACAAATCCATGTTGTCTATGTTCTCTTCTTCAAGCAATTCTGAGTCAGAAGAGTCCCCGTGAAGAATTAATGAATTTTCTAATTTTTCATTTAAGTAAATACATCTGTCTTTGTCAGCTTCAATAATCTTAACTCTGTATTTTGATTCAAGTGAATTAGCGAGTCTCCTGCCTATTCTGCCTCCACCCGCGATCATTATATTTTTGTAACCTTTATCATATTGATAAATGGTAGATATAACTTTTTTAATATCTTTTTTTGCAGAAATAAAAAAAACTTCATCACCTTTATTTATAGTATCTTCTCCCTTAGGGATAATTAGATTTTCATTTCTGTTAATTGCCGCGACTCTTACGTCTACATTAGGAATAATATTTTTTAGTTCTGAGATTTTATGTCCTGTAATTAACCCGCCTTTAGCTTTCACACTTACCATCGAGGCTTGTCCATTTCCAAAATCTAGAACTTTGTTAGCGCCAGGTACCTCTATTATTCTTTTTATAAAATCCGTAATTAAGTTTTCAGGGCTAATCACAACATCTATGGTGTAATCCCCAGCTTCGAAAATTTCACTACCTTTTCCACCTAAATATTGAGTAGCTCTAATTCGAGCCATAGTTTTTGTTTTTTTACTAATATGTTTAATCATCTGACAAGCAACCATATTGACTTCATCATACTGAGTCATTGCTATCGCAAGATCAGCTTTTTCAATTTCTGCTTGTTCAAGTGTTTTTGGGTAACAGGCATTTCCACAAATCGTTTTAAGATCGTGATGGTCTGAAATTTTTTGTAACTTTTCTTGTTTCAAATCAATTAACGTTACGTCATGATCGGAAGCAAGAATTGCTGAAAGCTCTGAGCCGACTTGGCCGGCACCTAAAATTACTATGTTCAATTTTTTTCTCTCATAAAATTATACTCTCAGTTATTTTTTTTAGTAACTAGGTTAAAAATTTTTCTTCTGAAAAAAAATGCTTTGATCCATTATAAAAAGATTCATACTTTAGTCTTTTTTTTCCTGGTCTTGATAGTTCTTTTATTCTCACACAAAAATCTTTTGCTCCTATAAGGAGTTTTTCTTTAGAAGCCTCAACCAAAAGTCCCGGACCTTTAGTTTTAATATCTGTAAATTCAGCTAAAAAAAAGTTCAACCTATTTTTATTTAAGGAACTATAAGACCCTGGAGATGGGCTTAAACCATTAATCTGATTAACTATATCTATTGCTTTTTTATTCCAGTTGATTTTAGATTCTTCTTTTATAATTTTAGGAGCATAAGTAGCAATTTTGTGATTTTGAGGAGTTAGCATGAAATTATTTTTTTCAATATTATCAATAATTTGCAAAATTTTACGAGAAGATACTTTTGACATTTTTTCAGTCAATGATTCGGATGTTTCCTGATCACTTATTTTTATTATTTCTTGTTCATAAATTGGTCCAGTGTCTAAACCTTTTTCCATTTTCATGAATGTGACGCCTGTTTCTTTATCTCCATTTAAGATTGCCCTTTGTATTGGAGCTGCCCCTCTTAATTTTGGTAGTAAGGATGTGTGGACATTCAATGCACCCATTTTAAAAACGTTTAGTATTTCCTCTGGAACCAAATGCCCATATGCGAAAACTAAAAGTAAATCTGCCTCTTTAGATTTCAAGAAATCTAATAGCCCTTCTTCTTTTAAATTTGTTGGCTGTAAAAAGTCAATATTATTTTCTTCAGCGAATATTTTAACTGGAGGTTTTGTAATTTTTTTTCCTCTACCAAAAGGCTTGTCTTCATTCGTTAGAATTAAACTAATTTCGTGAGAAGAAGCATGAATTACATTCAATGTTTCTATAACTATTTTTGGAGTTCCGGCAAATATAATTTTCACAAATCTTTATTTCTATATTTTCAAAAGTACGGGTTAAAATTTTGTCTTCTTAGTAAGGAAGTTTAATTATCTTTAAAGTTATCTGGTCAATCTTTTCAAACGCGATATATAAATTTTTCATATTGCTTTATTTTTTCATTTTTAAAAGTTTAGATCTAATTCTCTGTCTTTTGACAGAAGAAATATAATCTACCATTAACTTTCCATCTAGGTGGTCTGCTTCGTGTTGAACGACAACTCCAAGCAATCCTTCTGGAAATAAACTTTTATTTTTTCCTTCAAGATTTTGGAAATTTATTTCTACTTTTAATGGCCTGACTACTTCTTCGTAAAATCCTGGTATAGATAAACATCCTTCGTCGTAACCGCCCTTTTTCTTTTCGTCTAAAACTTTGATTCTTGGATTTACGAATATATGAGGCTCATTTTTTTCTTCGGATACATCAGCAACTATAATTCTTTTCAAAACCCCAATTTGGATTGCAGCTAATCCTATTCCATTGTTTTCGTACATTGTTTCTAATAGATCGTCAGCTAATTTTTCTAATTCTGAATCAAATTCAGTAACTTCTTTCGCAACGTTTCTCAATGCAGGATCTGGGAAGGTTAAAATTTTTCTTATTGTCATTTAATATTTAATTTAAAATAAATGTTAATTATAAATAATATTATTTTTAGGTTGAGGTTAATTTGAAAGTATCAATAGTAATCGGTTCTAAAACAGACATGGAATTAGCAGAAGCAGCAGGAGAAGTTTTAAAGCAGTTAGACATTGAATGTAGCATCAATGTTTTAAGCGCCCATAGAATGCCTGAATATTTGCAAGAGCACATAAAAGCAACCATTGCTGATGGCACTAGAGTATTCATCGGAATAGCAGGAATGGCAGCTCATTTAGCAGGTAATATTGCCGCACATACTTCATTACCAGTGATCGGTGTTCCAGGGGATGGAGGTCCTTTAAATGGATTAGATGCACTTTTATCTACAGTCCAAATGCCTAAAGGGGTGCCTGTTGCTACAGTTGCGATAGGAAAAGCAGGTGCTATTAATGCAGGGCATTTAGCTGCTCAAATTTTATCTGTGAACGATGAAGCCCTTCAAGAAAAGATCAAAGAAGCAAGAATTGCTAATAAAGAACAATTAAAATCGGAAAACGACGAATTAAAAGGGATTTAAAGTATTTTAGATACTTTTAGATAGGTTTTCATGTCAATTCTTAAAGAAATATTCTTGCAGAATAAGGTCTTTGCTCACCCAACAGAAGGAGTATGGGGCTTAGGCTGTAACCCCTTTTCTGAAGAAGCTGTTGAAAATCTTTTCAATTTAAAATTAAGACCTAAGGATAAAGGAGTAATTATCTTAGCTGGACATATAGAACAGATAGATCATTTTCTGGGAGGTCTTCCTGAAGAAAAGATTAATACTCTTTTTACAAAATGGCCAGGTCCTCATACTTGGCTGATTCCTCCAACATCAACAACACCAAGTTGGTTAAAAGGAAAAAGTGGTTCTGTTGCGGTTAGATTGTCAACTCATCCAACAGTCATAAATATTACACAAGAATTAGGAAGTTCTATTTGTTCGACTTCAGCAAATTTAAGTGGAAATGAACCTGCAAAAAATCCTAATGAAATAAAAAAAATATTTGGCGAAGATTTATTTATTGTTGAAGGAACGTTGGGAAAACTTAATAAACCTACTCCTGTCCAAGATTTAGAAACTGGCAAATGGATAAGAAAATGAAATATGGCGTGATAGGATTTCCTATTGAACACAGTAGATCGCCCGAGATCCATAATTCATTCGCGAACCAATTTGATTTAGAAATCACATTCACAAAACATCTCGTGAGAAAGCATGAGTGTTCTAGTTGGGTGAAAGATTTTTTTAATAATGAAGGAATTGGTTTAAGCGTGACTTTACCTCTCAAAGAAGAAGCTTTTAAATTAGCTGATGTAATTTCCGACAGGGCGCTTCAGGCGGGCGCTGCCAATATGCTTCATTTGAAGGAGGATAAAATTTTTGCAGATTGCACGGATGGAGTTGGTTTAGTAAACGATTTAAAAGTTAAAGAAATCGAATTACAGGCAAAGAATGTTTTAGTTATTGGAGCCGGTGGTGCGAGCAGGGGAATAATTCCGTCAATATTATCTGAAAATCCTCAACAACTTATTGTTGCTAACCGTACCGCAGAAAAAGCCTATAAATTAGTTGCTGAGATACAGGGTTTAAGCGCATTTCACATGAAAAGTTCTATTCTTATGCCTTCAAGTTTAACTCTCGATAATATAGCAAATACCTCTTTTGATTTAGTAATAAACGCTACTTCAACTTCAACTTCACCGGAATCTAAACTTGAAATAAACTCTGAAATTTTTAAGGATGCGGCTGTAGCCCTTGATTTATATTACTCTCAGAAGGACACACTTTTTATGAAAATGGCAAAAGATCAATCTGTGCCTGAGGTATTTGATGGATGGGGTATGTTAGTTCAGCAAGCGGCAGAGTCGTTTTCACAATGGACAGGCCTTGAACCCGATACATCTGAGCTAATTAGGTCTCGTGGAGCCTAAGCTCTTTATAAGCTAAAATACAGGCAAATTTCAATCTAATACGTTTCGAGTGAAGATGATTTTTAGAACATTTCTGTTTGCTTTGCCATTTATGTCTTTGTCAGTTTTTGCTGGCTGGGACGACGTCAATATGTCACCTGGTGCGACCGCTCTGGGGCAAGAAATCTTTGGTCTACACATGACTATATTCTGGATTTGTTTTGCAATCGGGGTAGCTGTTTTGGGTGCAATGGCTTTCATACTTTTTAGGTATAGAAAAAAAGAAGGAGTGGAAGCAGCTAAATTTGATGATAGCACTTTCTTGGAATTTACTTGGACTATCCTTTTTGCCTTAATCTTAATTGGCATGTCGATACCCGCAACGATAACAATGATTAGAGCTTACGATGATACAGAAGGTGACATTAATATTTTAATTACCGGTCATCAGTGGAAATGGCAATATGAATACATAGAAGACGAAGTTAGTTTCTTTAGTAACCTCTCTACCTCTTTGGATGAGAGAAATAATCTCGCACCAAAAGGAGAAAATTATTTGCTAGAAGTAGATGAACACTTAGTCATTCCTACTGGAGCAAGAATCAGGTTTCTAATAACTGCAAATGATGTTATCCACTCTTGGTGGGTACCAGATTTTGCTATAAAGCAAGACGCGATTCCTGGATTTGTTAACACTGGTTGGACGCAGGTTAATGAGCCTGGAATATTTAGAGGCCAGTGCACTGAACTTTGCGGACAATACCACGGATACATGCCTATTGTTGTCGAAGCAGTTTCACCTGAAGAATACAAAGAATTTATTATCCAAAAGAAAGAAGCCAAGCTCCAACAAGCGGCCTTAACTGAAAAACTTTGGACCACAGAAGAGTTAATGGCTATGGGAGAAGGGGTTTATCAAAAAAATTGTGTTGCATGTCATCAGGTTAATGGCGAAGGATTGGCGCCAGTCTTTCCAGCTCTGGCTGGAAGCGATATTGTCATGAATGACAAGGCGAGACAGATAGAGATTTTAATGGAAGGAGTTCAAGGCGCTGCAATGCAATCTTACGCAGAACAACTAACTGAGGTTGAGATCGCGGCAGTTATAACTTACACAAAAAGATCATGGGGCAATGACGTTAACGGCAACGGAGAAATTGTAGCTCCTAAAGAAATTTTAGATTACAAAACGAATAAATTATAAGAGGAAAAAAATGAGCGCAGTCATAGAGTCACATCACGACGATCACCACCACGGACCAGCAAAAGGGTTCTCTCGATGGTTGTATACAACCAATCATAAAGATATTGGATCGCTTTATTTATGGTTCAGTTTCATTATGCTGTTTGTAGGTGGAGCCATGGCAATGGTGATTAGAGCAGAGCTTTTTGAGCCAGGCAGTCAAATTGTCTCTCCTGAATTTTATAATCAAATGGTTACCAACCATGGCTTGATAATGGTCTTTGGAGTAATCATGCCCGCTTTTGTGGGATTAGCTAACTGGATGATTCCAATGCAAATTGGCGCACCAGATATGGCTTTACCTAGATTAAATAACTTAAGTTTTTGGATACTGCCTGCGGCTTTCGGTGTTTTGCTTTCAACCTTTTTAATGGAAGGTGGGGCGCCGAACTTTGGTTGGACTTTCTATGCTCCTTTATCTACAGAATACGCTCCCCCCACAGTCACTTTTTTTATTTTTTCAGTTCACATAATGGGAGCTTCTTCAATTATGGGTTCTATTAATATTATTACTACTATTCTAAATATGAGAGCGCCAGGGATGACATTGATGAAAATGCCTCTCTTTGTTTGGTCTTGGTTAATTACTGCCTATCTACTGATTGCAGTAATGCCTGTTTTAGCTGGAGCAGTCACTATGATGCTTATGGATATTCATTTTGGAACTTCCTTCTTTAATGCAGCTGGAGGAGGAGATCCAGTTTTATTCCAACACGTCTTTTGGTTTTTCGGACATCCGGAAGTTTACATAATGATCCTGCCTGCATTTGGAATCATTTCACATATCATTGAGACTTTTTCAAGAAAGCCAATATTTGGCTATTCTTCCATGGTTTATGCAATTGCATCAATTGCGCTTTTATCATTTGTAGTTTGGGCACATCACATGTTTACTGTTGGGATGCCTATCGCGGGTGAGCTTTTCTTTATGTACTCGACGATGTTAATTGCAATTCCTACTGGAGTAAAAGTCTTTAACTGGCTGTCGACTATGTTCAGGGGATCTCTAACTTTTGAGACGCCAATGTTATTTGCCATTGCTTTTGTAGCATTGTTTACGATTGGAGGGCTTTCTGGACTGATGTTGGCAATAGCACCTGCAGATTTTCAATATCATGACACTTATTTTGTGGTCGCTCACTTTCACTACGTATTAGTTCCAGGTGCTTTATTTTCAATTGTAGCTGCAGTTTACTACTGGCTGCCTAAATGGACCGGTTACATGTATGATGAAGTTTTAGGAAAAACCCACTTCTGGCTGTCTTTCATTTCGGTAAATTTGACCTTTTTCCCAATGCATTTTGTAGGTCTTGCAGGTATGCCAAGAAGAATACCTGATTACGCTATGCAGTTTGCTGATTACAACATGATTGTAAGTGTAGGAGCATTTCTGTTTGGTTTGTCGCAATTACTCTTTTTATTCAACGTTTTAAAATGTGTTTACTATGGAAAAAGTGCAACCGCAGAAGTATGGGAAGGTGCCAAAGGTAAAGGTTTGGAATGGACTGTTGATTCGCCTGCTCCTTATCACACATTTGAAACTTCTCCTGATCTAACTAAACCGCAAACTAATAGTTAAAAAGATGGGCCAAACAAAAAATGTATTTCGCTTGTTGCTTCTTACATTTGGAATGTTTGGCTTTGGTTTCGCTTTAGTTCCGCTTTACGATATTTTCTGTGATATTACCGGATTAAACGGAAAAGTATCTGGTCCTACCTTCGTCTCTTATGATGAAGAACTACAACCTCGAAGCATGAAGGTAACTTTTGTTACTTTAAATAATAAAAATATGCCCTGGAGTTTCAAAGCTGACTCCCCTCAAATGCAAATAGAAACCGGTAAAGATTATTTAATGAATTTCACTTTTACTAATACAACATTGGAGCCTATGGTGGCTCAAGCTATTCCCAGTGTTTCTCCGGGAAGAGGAGCAAAATACTTTCATAAAACAGAATGTTTTTGTTTCGAGCAACAGTACTTAGCTGCAGGAGAATCCATAACAATTCCAGTAAAATTTATAATAGATCCTGAAATTCCAGACGACATTTCTTCTTTGGCTTTAGGGTATACTTTGTTTGACGTTACTGAACAATTTGCATATAAATAATGAGTTCTGAATCTTCATATTACGTTCCGGCTAGCAGTAGATTGCCAATCTTTATGGCTCTTTCACTACTACTGTTTGTATATGGAGCTGGATATACCATAAATGATCTCGGGAAAGAAGATTCTTACTCACATTGGATTTTGATATCAAGTTTCCTAATGATGTGGGGGACCATGTTTTTTTGGTTCTCTGAAGTAATTAAAGAAAATGATTCTGGAATGTACAGTGATCAATTGAACACATCTTTTGTGCATGGAATGTCTTGGTTTATATTTTCTGAAGTCATGTTTTTCTTTGCCTTCTTTTTGGCATTGGGATATGTAAGAATCTTTGCGGTTCCTTGGCTTGGGGGCGAAGGAGAAAAAGGAATTACAAATATTCTATGGCCTGGTTTTGAAGCTAGTTGGCCTTTGATGGAAACTCCTGATAATGAAAGATTTCCAGGAGCACACCACAACATGTCAATTCCCCATATTTCAAAAATTCATACTTGGCTCCCTTTTTGGAACACGTTGTGCTTAGTCACTTCGAGCGGAACAATTGCTCTAGCTGAGGCTGCTCTAAAAAAAGATAATCGTAAAGCCTTTAAGCTCTGGATGGTTGTGACTTTAACTCTGGGATATATTTTTGTAGTTCTACAAAGTGTCGAATATTATGAGGCTTATGCTCACATGGGACTAACTCTAGGTGCAGGAATTTATGGCACGACTTTCTTTTTGATGACGGGATTTCATGGATTTCATGTCTGCTTGGGAGCGATCATTCTCACAATTATGACGATAAGAGGTTTCAGAGGGGCTTTTAGTGAACATGACCACTTTGGTTTAGCAGCAGGGTCATGGTACTGGCATTTTGTGGATGTAGTTTGGATACTCTTGGTGCTCGTTGTATATGTTTTTTAGCCCCAAGGCGCTCCGACTTCCAAATTCCCTGTAGAAATCCCAACAGCAATCGTGGCTAATAAAAGCAAAGCAATGGCAACTCTGACTCTTAGGGAATAGAAAGCTCTTGATGTCGAACCTTTATCTCTGAATAAAAAAAATGCGCTTGAAAATAGACTTATCAACATTGAAGCTGCAAGGATGACGATTATTATTTTGAAAATCATGGTAGGTAGTATAGTTTAATTATGAGTAAAGTAAGATCGGCAGCACTAACTACTTTCTTTGCTTTATTTTTATTGACATTATCTCTTGGCATTTGGCAAATAAATAGGGGATATGAAAAAAGGGAATTAGAAAATACTTTTTCCTTTCAGCAATCCTATCCGGTAGAAGAAATAACCTATAATCTCGATTCGAAAATTAATCTGTACCGTAATATTTCCATTAGAGGTAGATTTTTACAAAATCTTTTTTATTTAGATAACAAGATTTACGACGGCAAACCTGGTGTGGTGGTTTTAAGTCCGTTTGAATTAGAAGACGGCTCAGCGATTATAGTTTCGAGAGGATGGGTTGAAATGCAAGACAGACAAAACTTTATGAAAATAGAAACGCCGAATGAGATTATGTCTATTGTAGGTACCTTGAGACCGGCTTCAAGTGGCTTAACTCTGAGTAATGACACAACCCTTAAGTTAGATGATAACTTTTTTCTTATTCAGTCCTTGGCAATAAAAGAGATGGAAGAAATTGTAGGAATAAATTTTAAGCCATTTGTCTTGGAATTATCGGATCTTTCTCCAGCTGCTTTCACATCAATTTGGAAGCCCATTAATTTATCTTCATATAGACATTTTGGTTACGCCGCTCAATGGTTTGGACTTTCATTGGTAATAGTATTAGGCGTATTTGTTTATCTTTTTAGAGGAAAAAGTAAATGAGTCAGAACCGAGGCTTTTACATTGCTTTAACAATATTTATGACTCCAATATTGGTCATCACGCTTAGTACTGCTTGGTATTATTTAGGTTTTGGGCCGAAAGCCAAAGTCAATTATGGCGATCTCCTTGAGCCCAGTCTTTATTTAGGAGAACTTGACCTTGAGTTAGATTATCAATACCTAGACATCGACAGTATGGAAAGGAAGTGGATGTTAATTACTTTCATAAAAGATAAATGTGACGAAGCTTGTCTTGAAACAATTTACATTGCGAGGCAAGTAAATATTTTGTTAGCGAGGGAACAAGGTAGGTTCAAAAGATATGTCGCTTCCACTGCATCTGGTTTAAATCTTGTGCAGCCAGGTCTAGTTTCTAATTATGAAGACTTAAATTTTATAACCATCAAAGATCTTGATTTATTAGAAAACAAATTTAGAGAATCTCAAGTAGATCTCTTTGAGTCGCCTAATATTTTTGTGGCCGATCCACTGGGCAATGTGATTCTTTATTACTCTGGCAACATAGATGGAAAAAAATTGTTAGCAGATTTAAAAAAATTACTAAGGGCATCAAAAATTGGTTAGTTTAAAAAAAATAAAGATCGTCGCTTTTCTTGGAGTTTTCTTAGCTTTTGGAGTCGTCAGTTTAGGCGCTTGGACTAGATTAGTTGATGCCGGATTAGGTTGTCCAGATTGGCCTGGTTGCTATGGTTTTGCAATTTTTCCAATGACTGAAGCTGAAATCGCGCAAGCAAATGAATTGTATCCTGAAAGAAAATTTGAAATTGAAAAAGCAATACCTGAAGTTGTTCATAGATATTTTGCTGGTTTTTTAGGGTTATTAATTATTGGGCTTTTCGCGATGTCTTTATATCTAAAACCTTTCAATTCATTAGTAACAAAGCTAACAGGTTCCCTAGTAGTTTTAGTTTTATGTCAATCGACTTTTGGTTATTTGACAGTTAGTTTGAAGCTTTGGCCTCAAGTAGTCACTTTGCACTTGCTTGGAGGTTTTGCAACCACAACTCTTCTATTTCTGACTTGGATGAAACTTAAAGATCTAGATACAGGATCAAGTGAACCTATTTCAATCAATAAAAATACTTATGGGTTACTGAACTTTGCTTTTCCCGTATTAATAGTGCAAATAATTTTAGGTGTATGGCTTAGTTCCAATTATGCGGCTTTTGCGTGTCCAGACTTTCCGCTTTGTCAGGGACAAATTCTTCCTGACACAAATTTTCAAATGGGATTTAATTTTATGCAAAGTATTGGACCTGACTACTTAGGTGGTAAGCTTGATCATCAATCCAGGACTGCTATCCACTTAGTGCACAGATTAGGCGCTTTGATAGTGACTTTTTACTTTATTGCCCTCATAGCTTCATTTTATAAAGAAAATTTAAAAAAATATTCTGGAATTTTAAGCTTTTTCCTTTTCTTACAATTACTCTTAGGCGTTTCAAATATAATTTACCGCCTTCCCTTATACGTTGCAATCGCTCATAATTTAGGAGCTTTATTTTTATTATTAGCAATTTCTTACTTTAGACTAAAGATCAATGTCAACAGATAGCCTTAAATATTCCAAATCAAATCTTAATGCTTATTTGGAATTAACTAAGCCCAGCATAATTTATCTTTTAGTTTTGACTGCTGCCACTTCGATGTTTTTGGCAGAGGGTTTTTCATCAAATCTTATGCAAGTGATGACTGGCATTATCGGCATTGGCATGATTGCTGCATCTAGTGCAGCTACTAATCAAATCTTGGATGTCTCGATTGACAGCAAAATGAAACGAACAAGCAGACGTCCTTTAGTACAAAATGCTATTCCTACGATAAATGCGATCGTATTTGCATTTTCGCTTTTAACCGTTGGGTCTTTAATTTTGTTAACTTTTAATAATTTTTTGTCTTGGTTTTTAACTTTTTGGACTTGGGTTTTTTATGCTTTCTTTTATACAAAAATTCTAAAGTACACAGGAACACAAAACATCGTCATTGGCGGTTTAGCTGGAGCAATGCCTCCCTTGCTTGGTTGGGTCTCCGTTACTGGATCTATTGATTCTTTGCCATTGCTTTTAGTCTTGATTGTATTCGTCTGGACTCCGCCACATTTTTGGGCGCTTGCAATAGATAGAAAAGAAGATTATAAAAACGCTGGAGTCCCTATGATGCCAGTCGTTAAGGGCATACCGTACACTAAGACTCAAATTTTACTTTACTCATTTTTATTACTAGCTGTATCTTGGCTGCCTTTTGCAACTGGCTATTTAGGAGTTTTTTATTTGGCTGTGTCTTCATTTTTAGGAGGAATTTTGATTTACCTAGCTATTTCTTTGAAGTTTGACGAAGGCAATAAAAAAGCTATTCCATTTTTTCTTTATTCAATAATATATCTAACAGTTTTGTTTATTTCGATGCCTTTAGATAGAATCTTTTTTTAAAAATGAGTCAAAGTAACAATATTAAATACACCGTTATCTCTTGTTTGGCCATAATCTCAATGGTAATTGGTTTGTTTGTTTATGACACGGTTACTGAAAAAGAACTGACAGCAGATCAATACAAACTTTTAAAATTTTACAAATTGAACACCAAAAGAGAGTTGAGTAGTTTTAATTTAGCTTCAGGTAAGGAAGCTTTCACTAATGAGAATTTGCAAGATAAATGGAATTTAATTTTTATGGGGTTTGCCTCTTGCCCAGATATGTGTCCAATGACTATGAATCAAATGACAAAAACTGCAAAAATCCTAGAATCCGAAGCCCCAGATTTACTTTCAGAAATTAATTTCACTATCGTCTCTGTCGATCCCGATCGAGACTCTCCAGAATCTATACTAAATTACGCCAAGGCTTTTAATTCAGATTTCATTGGAGTCTCAGGAGGCATAGATGAAATTTATAAACTGGCTACTAACTTGACTTTGCCTTTCGTGCCAGTTTTAAATTCTGAGGAAAATAATTACGACATGGATCACAGCATGAATTTGGCTTTGATCAGTCCTGATGGCAAATATTTTGGTTTTTTTAAAAGTCCACACAATCCAGATAATCTAGCAAAAGCTCTAAAAAGTCTCATAACGTTCGCAAGATAGTCGACTAATTTTTGTTGAAATTACTTGTTTGATGTTTTATTTTAATTCTAGGAATTGAGATTTATTCTCAATATTTTAAATTTTTTTAGGAGAGAAAAATGAGTGAAACCGAACAACTTATATGGAGTTTTTTCCAAATGGGTTACTTAATCAGCGCAATGTCATTTATTGGAACAATAATTGCAATTTGGCTAGCCTTAAGAGTAGCTAATATGACAAGAGAAAATTCAGAATCAAATATTGTCACTAAACTTTTATCCACAGGATTTGGTTTATGTGTCGTTGCAGGTTCTTGGATTCAATTTACTTTAGCGACTGTTCCTTGGCGAAACGCTTCGGAAGCCATCACAGATTTTGGAATTGACAATATGAGCAATCCAGAAAATGCTCAAGGCTTCATAGATTATGTAGGGAATATAGATGGATCGGCAATGCCAACGCCTTTAGGTATGGCATTTTTGATTATCGTTTTATTAATGATTTTAGGCCTTATTTGGGGCCCTAAAAATAATTAGGAGAAGAAAAAATGGAACTAGCGGCTTTAAATTCATCTTATATTGGATTTTTACAAATGAACGCCATCTTTTTTATCGGAAATATCCTTCTTTTATGGATGATGTTCAGAGGCGTCACTAATGCGAATTTGTATGGAGTTAATACTTTTGGGAAAGTTATGCATTCTATAATTTCTTTATGTGTTGTAGCTTTCAATGCAAATACTTATGGGAATGTTACTTCAGCAGTAAATAATTGGGCTTATGCAGCTTCAGAATCGGGCCTCGAACTTACAGGCGGAATGCAAAATTTCGTTGATAACGTTGGAGCCACAGGTTATGTAAATGGATCTATGATCCCATCAGATCCTTTAGGAATAGTCTTTTACGTAGCAATTCTTATCGGCTTGATCGGGGGAATGTGGACTGCGCCTGCTCCGAAAGAAAATTAAAATTTTTTAAAAAATAAGGGGGCTTTTGCCTCCTTATTTTTTATATTTCTATAACTACTTTTCCAGTAGCGGTCCTGTCCTCTAAAGACTTTATTGCCTCAACCGCATTGTTTAACGTATAGCTTTTAGTGATTTCTGGTTTTATTTTACCTTCTGCATGTAGAGCGAAAAGTTCCTGAAAATTCTTTGTATTTTCTTCTGGCTCTCTGCCGGTAAAACTTCCCCAAAAAACACCAACAATTGAACATCCTTTTAATAAAGCAAGGTTTGTTGGAACTTTTGGAATTCCTGCAGGAAAACCAATGACAAGGACTCTGCCGTCCCAATTAATACATCTCATGCATTGTAAAAAGATGTCACCACCAACGGCGTCGTAAATAACATCAGCTCCTAAACCATCAGTCAGAGCTTTTACCTTTTCCTTCAACTCTCCGTCGCCATAGTTAATAACTTCGTCGGCACCCAACCTTTTTGCGATATCTAATTTTTCTTGATTACTTGCAGCGGCAATAACTCTAGCCCCCATCGCTTTACCTATTTCTATTGCTGTAGTTCCAACGCCTCCTCCAGCGCCAGTGACCAAAAGTGTTTCGCCTTCCTTTAATTTACCTCTTTGTTTTAGGGCGTAGTATGTTGTTCCATAGTTTAGGGGAAAAGCCGCTCCATCTTTAAAATCCATAGTCTCGGGCAACGTCATTAAAGTTCCTGCAAAAGCAGAAACTTTCTCCGCAATTCCGCCATTACCGATCATTGCAATTACTCGATCGCCTTCTTTCCAGTCAGTAACGCCTTCTCCTACCTCAGAGATTACTCCAGCGACTTCGCCGCCAGGAGAAAATGGAAAGGGTGGTTGGAATTGATATTTGCCTTGAATAATTAATACATCTGGAAAACTCACTCCAGCAGCTTTTACATCAATAATTACCATCCCTGGTTCTGCTCTTGGATCCTCTATTTCTTCAACTTTATGAGAATCAACAGGCCCGAATTCTCTACATACAAACGCTTTCATATTTCTCCTAAATTAATTTAATGCATTTAAATAGTTTTTTAAAAAATCTGCAAATGGAATTTCTTCTTCTTTTTCTAATTCATTGAATTTAACCAGTGAAGTTTTTGCTTCTTCTTCTAAATAAGACAAATTTTTAGTTAAGCTTGAAAAATATCTTTTGTGCTCTTCGTAGAGCTCTAAATTGAAATCTGTCCAAGTCATATCGTTATCTTTTATGATTTTTAGAATTTTGCCAGACGGGGTAAGGTCAGAATTTTCAATTTTCTTTTCTTGAAGTGCAATCGAGTTGGTTATATTAGTTTTGAGATTATCAGCTTTATCTGTAATTGAAGAATTAAAAATTTTAATTTTTTCGAGAACTGAATTTGCAGCATCTCTGATATTTATTTCTTTACCATTTACCAAAATATTTAGATCTGGATTTCTTCCATCTTTCACTACATTTTGCCAGTTGGTTTGAATTTCAACTATCTCTTCTTTAGGCGCAAATTTATTTTCGTCTGCTAAACATGTCATCAAGTAAGCCTCTAAGAAATGACTTGTCTCAGCGGAAATACCAAGTGGCTCGAAAGGATTGTTGTCCATACATCTTACTTCAACATATTCAATGCCTTTTTCTTTGAGCGCGTTTATTGGTCTTTCACCAGAGCCTACAATGCGTTTTGGTCTTATAGAACTATAGTATTCGTTTTCTATTTGAATAATTGAATCATTTATTTGAATGAATTCTCCTTCTTTTTCAATTCCGATTTGCTCATATCTTGGAAATTTTTCCTTAAGCGCATAGAGAAGGTTTTCAACATATTCATCTAAATTGTTGTACGCAATGAATAGGTTATCCTGAGCATTTGACATATAACCTAATTCGCTCATTCTTAAACAAGTGGCGTTCTCTAAATAACAATCTTGATCATTTAAGTTTTGAAGAAAGTTTTGTCTGCCAGCTATGAAGGATTTTGGAACAATTGGACTGGCGCCAAACAGGTAGAGTAATAACCAAGCATTTCTTCTAAAGTTTCTAACCAGGCTTAAGTAAGATTCATTCTTAAATTCTTGAAGTGAAGTATTTTGAGGAGCTAGTTTCAAAAAAAACTCATCGTTTAGAGAGAAATTGTAATGAATTCCAGAAACACACTGCATCATGCTGCCATATCTTTCGCTGAGACCTTTTCTATAGAGGTTTTTCAATCGGCCTGAATTTGAAGAGCCATATTCTGCGATTCTAATTTTATTTTCATCTTCAATCGTGCAAGGGACGCTACTTGGCCAGATAGTTTCTGAACAATTTTTAAAGACAAAGTTTAAAACATCCTCTAATTCGTTTAAGGATTCGTCAATTGAACTTTTTTTATTCGTAATTAATTCCAGTAAGGCCTCAGAAAAATCAGTAGTAATGTATTGATTTGTCAAAGTTGCACCAAGAGAAGTCGGGTGATCAGTTAAAGAAATAGTTTTATCGAAAACTCTTAATGATTCTTTTTCGATACCTCTCGATGAAAATTTTGAAAAATCACTAAGGTCAGAGTCTTTTAATAGATTTAATGTCTCTTTAAAAGATTCAGACATATTTTTTAGAGATTACAGAACAGGTCCAGAATTCCTTATTTCTTCGGACACCTCAAATTTTGAGATGTTTTCATTAAACTTAGATGCTAATTCCTCTGCAGCTTGATTGTACTGATCAGAATTAGACCATGTCTTTTTTGGGTTCAATAGGTTTGTTTCTACTCCAGGTAATTCGGTAGGTATTTCAACGTTCATAATGTCGAGTTTGTCTCTCGAGCTATTTTCAATTTCTCCAGACTGAATAGCTTTGATAATGCTTCGGGTGGTTGGTATTTTAAAACGTGAACCTACGCCATAAGAACCTCCGGTCCAACCAGAATTTACAATGTAAACTTTGCTTCCAAAACCTTCAATTCTTTTCATCAATAGATCTGCATAAACTTGCGCTTTCCTTGGGAAGAATGGAGCGCCGTAGCAATTTGAAAAAGTCGAGTCAATGTCGGAAGTTGAGCCGAGCTCGGTCGATCCGACTTTTGCAGTATAACCGCTCAAAAAGTGATAAGCAGCTTGCTCTTTAGAAAGTATCGATACTGGAGGCATCACGCCCGATAAATCACATGTTAGAAATATTATAGAATTCGGTTCGCCGCCATAATTTTTTTCCAGATGTTGATCGACATGGCTCAATGGATAAACACAACGTCCGTTTTCAGTTAATGATGTATCGGTGTAATCAGTCTCTAAAGTTTGAGGATTAAAAACTACATTTTCAATTATCGATCCATGCTTAATTGCATTCCAAATTATTGGCTCATTTTTTTCTGATAAATCAATAGTTTTTGCATAACAACCTCCTTCAATGTTAAACACAATACCATCACCCCAACCATGCTCATCGTCACCAATAAGCCATCTTTCAGGATCAGCAGAAAGTGTCGTTTTGCCCGTTCCAGAAAGTCCAAAAAATAAAGATACATCTCCATTTAAGCCAGCATTTGCAGCACAATGCATTGAAAGAACGTCGCTTTCAGGGAGTATAAAGTTCATGACACTGAACATTGATTTTTTCATTTCTCCTGCGTATGCAATTCCTAAAATCAGAATTTGATTCGAAGAAAAATTAATCATTACTGTTCCATCTGAATTTGTACCATGTCTTTTAGGATCACAGACAAAATTAGGCGCACATCTAAGATGCCAAGCTGGTTTATTTAATGGGTTAAAGGAGTTTGGTCTTATGAAAAGACTTTGGCAAAACATATTGTGCCAAGCTAATTCATTTTCTACTCTAACCGGCTGATAGTGTTCTTCGCTAGCTCCAACATGAAGGTCGGAAGTATAAGTGGTTTTATTTTTTAAATATTCCTCTGACTCATCCCAAAGTTTTTCAAAAAAATGAGGCTCAATAGGCTGATTATCTTCTCCCCAATTTACAACTTCTTTTGTTCTAGCATCACTTACAATAAATTTGTCTGCCGGACTTCTGCCAGTTCTTTTTCCGGTGGTAACAACTAGTGCACCATTTTTAACAATAGTACCTTCACCATTTTTTAAGGCGATTTCAAGCAGAGAATCTGAAGGTAAATTGTGATTCATATTTCTCCCAAAATAAGATCGGGTTGATCTAAAAAGGTAACTTATTATGCCAAAATTAAATGTTATATCATACTCATAAATAGTAATATTTATTATGAGAAGACACCTATGAATGAAGATATAACTTTCAAAAAAGGACAATTTGGATATATAGAATATAAATCTTCCAACCCATACGAATTTCATCAAATCATAAAAGATTATGAAAAATCCCCTTCTCAAGATGCAAAGGGTTGGCTTTTATTTCCTGAAAAATTTTCTGGCAAGTTGTCCTGTATGGTTTGTGTACATCACAGTGGGGGCTGGGGCGGCGCTCAATACCAAATGATGATACAACTTTTAGAAGCAGGGTACGCTGTTTTTCAAGTAGATAGTTTTGATGCAAGAGGAGTGACTAGCACTGCCGAGGATCAGTTGTCTGTTACTTATGCGATGTTAATGGCAGATGCTTATGAGGCTTTGAAATTTCTATCTAGACACCCTGATATTGATAATAAAAAAATTGGGATTTGCGGCTGGAGTTTAGGTGGTGCGGCATCTCTTTATTCTGCATGGCTTCCATTGGCTGAAAAACTAGCTCCTAATGGTGAGAGATTCGCATTGCATTTAAATTATTATCCATTGGCTATTTACTGGCCAGATGAAATGCACTGGTCTGACTCGCCAATACTCAATTTATTGGGAGGAAAAGATGATTACACTCCTTATTCGCTTGCGCAAAAATTAACCAAAGGTATTAAAGATGTAGGAGGTGATTGTAGTTACATACTTTACGAAGAGGGGCTGCACGGATTCGATTCGGTAATGCCAAAAACTTTTTGGCCTGATTCAATCGTTCCAAACACTGAGAAATTTGCAAGAATTGATAAGGAAGGCGACATCACTTATGAATCTGATGATGGAGAAATTTTACCAGGCAATACAATGGAGGATAGGATTGTTTTATTTGAAAAAATTGCAGCTTTGGGAGCTTGGACAGGCGGAAATTGGGATATTAGAAGAAAAGCAAAGAAAGACGCATTCGATTTTATTGCGAAAATTTTATGATTAAAAAATAAATTCTCTTTTTGTATAACGCCAATAAGCTAAAACAAACACTATAAATTCATTTAGAAAAATCATAGCAGACGTTCCATCAAAACTATTATCTAATCCAAAACTGAAAAGTCGTCCAACCAAAAAACTTCCCATTAAGATGGTAAAGGTCAAATAGACCTTTTTTCGCAAATTAACCTTTAAGATACTAATCAATGACATCATTCCTATGATTGTAAAAAATGCGTACAAAGCCCTAGTTTCATTTAGGTAAAGATTAGATTCAGAGTAAGCCGTAACTCCTAATAGACCCGCAATGATGTCTGGAAAAAAAAGGCCGAGCACGCCAAACCCAAACCATTCAAGGCCAATTAGAAAGAGAATAATTTTGTCCAACATATTTCTTAATATTTTCTTAAATATAGTATAAGTTAAATGCTTACTAGAAGAAGAAATAAATTTAAAAACTTATAGATGAAACAAGAGATAATTCTTTATCATGCCCACTGGTCAATATGTAGCCAAATGGTCAGAGTGGCTCTTTACGAAAAAGGGTTGTCATTTAAAAGCGAAAGGATAAATCTTTGCGACCAAAGTGATGAAGCTGGTAACTTAACTGATGATTTTCTTAAAAACGTCAACCCAACGGCGGTCGTACCGGTTTTAAAACTTAATGACGAAATAATTCGTGATAGTGCTTACATAATTGAGAGAATCGATGATCTGAAAGGTGATAACGAGATAAACCTTTGGCCCCAAGATCCAGTTAAAAGGAGTGAATTAAAAAAGTGGGTGGAGGATACGACCCTTACCGAAGGAGTAGGTCTTGGAAGAAGTTTAGGGACAATGGTTCCGCTTTTTTCAACTGGCTTGATTGAAGACCTGATTAAAAATTTAAAATTTAAATCTATCTTGAGAATAATTTTCAAACACCCAAGAAGAGAAAGGAAAATCGCATTTTTAACAATGTACTTTTCCTCCTTAAAAAATAGAATTGGGCCAATTGTCTACAATAGATTTACAAGAGAATTAATTGCGCTTGAGAATAATTTAAACGATAAAAGTTTTTTATTGGGTGCCTTCAGCCATGCCGACATAAATCTGATGTGTTGTTTTAATAGATTGGTTGAAATGAAAATGGAAAGCTTACTAGAGATGCCAGAATTACCTAACGTAACCAAATATTGGCAAAATCTTAAATCTAGAAAGAGCTATCAACAAGGAGTTCTTGATTATTCTGATCACGAAGAAATGATAAAAAAAATTTTCAATAGTGGGCCAAACCCACACCTAGAAATCATTCAAAA
>CACAWS010000009.1 GCA_902536295.1 uncultured SAR86 cluster bacterium
ATAGGAGATATGCAATAAATTTTCGTCCATCGAAAAAGGAGGTTCTTCTGCTTTACTAGCAGGCATAGGAATTTGATTTTCTTTACAATAATTCATTAAGTCTGTTCGAGACGATAAGTCCCATTCTCTCCATGGGGCAATTACTTCAATATTTGGATTCAATGCATGCGCGCCCATTTCAAATCGAATTTGATCGTTGCCCTTCCCAGTAGCTCCATGAGAAATTATGTTTGTATCTTCAGACGCAGCAATATCTACCAATCGTTTTGCAATTAATGGTCTAGCAATAGCAGTGCCGAGTAAATATTCTCCTTCATAAAGAGTATTACATCGAAACATTGGAAACACATAATTTAAAACAAACTCTTCAGACAAATCATCGACAATAACTTTTACCGCACCAAAGCCTTTAGCTCTTTTTTCTAGATCAGAAGGAATATCGCCTTGACCCATGTCTGCTGTATAAGTGACGACTTCAAGATTTTTTTCTTCTTGAAGCCACTTCAGAATTACCGAAGTATCTAAACCTCCAGAATAAGCTAGAATTACTTTTTTTGATGCCATGGTTGGGGAAATAATATCATGAGATGATTAATCTCAGATTTTTAATTATTAAGACTTTTATCTGCTTTAGAAGTTCTAAAAAAAACAAAAAAGTTATATTTCTACAGCGTCTATAAGGGTTTTGAGTTCACCACTTTGATACATGTCCATCATTATATCGCTGCCGCCAATGAGCTCTCCCTCGATATACAACTGTGGAAAAGTCGGCCAATTTGAAACCGTAGGCAAAGTTTCTCTTATATCAGGATTAGATAAAATATCTACGAAAGAGAACTCTTTTCCGCAAGCCATTAAAATTTGCGTTGCTCTTTGTGAAAAACCGCATTGAGGTTTGTCTGGTGAACCTTTCATGTAGAGAAGAATTTTATTATCTTCAATTTGTTTTTTTATATTTTCTTCAGTGCTCATAATTTTATTTTAGTATTTTCAGGTATTTTTTAATAGTTTCTTCAAGCCCAAGATCTAAGCATTCAACAATTAAAGCATGTCCAATGGAAACTTCTTCAATGATCCCATAACTTATAAGTGTAGCCAGATTAGATAAATTCAAGTCGTGCCCTGCGTTTAATTTGAGATCAATTTCATTGGCGAAAAGAATTGCTTCCTCGTAAATTTCTAAGGTTTTGGCATCTTGATTTTCAAAGGCTTTTGCGAACGGACCAGTATAAAGTTCAACTCGATCTATGTTAATTTCTTTGGCTAACTGCAGCTGCTCCTTGATTGGGTCTAAAAAAATGCTAGTTCTAATATTCTGATTTTTGTAACTGTCAGACAGCTCCTTAAGTTCAGTTGAAGTAGCTTTAAGATCCCAACCATGATCAGAAGTTAATTGATTAGAATCATCTGGCACTAAAGTAACTTGATCTGGTTTATTATTTTCAATCAATTTCGAAAATCCAGGATAGTGATTATTTTCTTGCTCGAGAGGATTTCCTTCTATATTAAATTCTACGTCGTACTCTTGAGTTATCTTTTTTATATCAGCCAAATCAGAAGGTTTTATATGCCTAAGATCTGGTCGCGGATGGACTGTGATCCCGTTAGCACCATTTTCTAAACATTTTTCTGCGAATTCTAATGGTGAAGGATTGTTACCTGTACGAGAATTTCTTAATAAAGCTATTTTATTGATATTGACGCTTAAATTAGTCATCTTAAATTGAAACTATAGTGAACCCATCATAAATTAATTTTGACCCTGTTAAAATCAAACAAAAGTGAGTAATCGAATAAAAAATCTCTTGACTGACCCTCTCTGTTAAATAGGCTCCAACATAAACTCCAATGGGAGCTAATGGCAATAATAAAAAAGAAGTCAAAAGATTATCAAAATTTATTTGTCCAAAGTAAGCGTAAGGTATTGTTTTAAACAGATTTAAAGCTAAAAAAACTATGGCAAGAGTAGATACGTAGATTCTGCGATCAAGTTTCATTGGAAGTAAATAAAAACTTAATGGCAATCCTCCCGCATGAATAGTAAAGCTTGTAAATCCAGCCAGTGAAGACCAAATTTTTCCAGAGATTTTTGTACTAGAGCTCTCTTCTCTATTTTTATTTATAAAATACTCAATCCCAAAGGAACAGGAAATGATTCCTAAGATAATTCTTATTGAATTGTCTGAAAGAAAACTATAGGTGATTGTTCCAATTATTACTCCCAAAAAAGTTAATGGGATCATGGATTTAATTAATTCGATGTTCCACAACTTCCAAAAACGTTTAATTGTTACTAAATCCATAAAAATTAAAGGAATTACTAGAATTGCTAATGCCTGTAGCGGAGGAATAAATAAACTCATTAACGGAATGGCTAAAATAGGAAGTCCTAAACCAAAACCAGCTTTCCCCATACCGTGAAAAAAAACTGACAATACTGCAACTACAAAAAAATAGGGATCAAGAATCATTAAAATTTAAAGAGCCTTGTAAAGACTTTTAGTCAAATCGTTAGCTGATTTATAAAGTTTACCGAGTGAATGTTGTCTATTATTAATGAATGCAAAACCTATTTTATTGACTTTATCTCCGAAGCCAGCAGCACCACCAATTCCGGTGTGCCCAAACATAGTATTTTTATAACCTATTGGAGAAAAAGGCGCATCAAGCATATAACCCAAGCCAAATTTATAGGGCGCTTGAAGTAAAACCTTATCAGGTCCAATTGAAAATTCAGTTGTTGCGAGGTCAATAGTTTCTTGATCTAAAATCTTTTTGTCATCCCTTGAGCCGCCGTTAGACAGAATTCCAAAAAATTTCGCCACCCCTCTTGCAGTGCCGTGACCATTTGCAGCAGGAATCTCTCCTTTTCGCCATTGGGAACTATTTGGAAAATCAGTAACGGATCTTAAATTTTCATCGTCGCCATGAACAATTTCAATAAAAGCCTTTCGATACTCAGCACTCGAAAGAGTATCACCGATAGCTCGAATCCTGCTTGGAAGTAGCCATCTAGGGATTCTTCTAAAAAAATTAATAACGTTTATTGGAGCTTCCTGCATGATCATTTCAGCACATCTTTCAAATTCACTTTCATCTAAACCTATTTTGAAATCAATATCGAAAATATCTGCAATCTCTTCTTTGAAAAAAGCTCCTACCGATCTACCATCTACTCTCCTAATAATCTCACCTAACAAAAATCCGAAGGTCATAGCATGATATCCTTGAGCGGTGCCAGGAACATGAAACGGTTCTTGTTTAGCCAATTGATTGACAATCAAGTCCCAATCTTCCCAACATTCATATGGCAAAGGTTCCTGAAACCCAAACATCCCTGCACGATGAGAAAAAAAATCTTTTATTGTAGTATCCCCTTTTGACTTGCAATCGTACTCGGGCCAATATCTGGAAACTCTATCGCCTAAATTTATTTTTTTTTCTTCTAACAGTTTTAACGCGCATGTCGCGGTCATTGCCTTAGTCACGGAAAATACGTTGGCGATGGTGTCCTCAGTCCATACTTCCGTATGTTCTTTATCTTTGTAACCTCCCCACATGTCAATTACCAACTCATTTTCAATTTCCAAGGAGAGAGCAGCGCCGTCATCAAAACCAGATTTGATTGCCTTAGAAAAAATATCTCCAAGTTTAGAAAATTTTGGATCGCAGAATCCTTCAACTTTTGGTTTAGTCATCTTTTAAAATTTTATTAATTAATTCAATAAATTCTTCAGGCATATCTAAAAATAAATGGTGCATTGCGCCATCCAACTTATGAACTTTAGCAGGATCTAAATTACCAACATAAATCATATAGTCTAGAACTTCTTTGGTATATAGCTGACTCGAACCCCCATAAACTACTTCAATGTCTATTTGAGCTTTCATAAATATATCGTGTAAATCATTGTATTCGTAGGTTTTGGGTATCAACGGATCGGCTTTTAAAGTCCACCCTTCTTCAGTTTGTTTATATGAATTTTTAGCAACATTTCTTAATACAAAATCTTTAGCACATGGTTGAGGTGGCATCAGTCTAAACCTAGAAATTGCATCTTCTAGATCTTCTGAAAATACTGCAAATCTTGACGACGGCCTGCTGGATTTCATTGCTGCAGCTCTCTCAGGAGGTAAAACTATTATTGAGTCTAATAAGATCAATTTTGAAAATAAATTCGGAAAAAGAGAAGTAGAGTACATTGACACCGCACCACCCATGCTATGAGCTAAACAAATCACAGAGTCCCATCCCATGGCATTAACAACCCCTTTGACTTCTTTACTATATATCTCCTGAGAATAAAAATTTCTTCGTTCGCTATCGCCCATACCACTGAAGTCCAAGGCAACTACACAAAATTTTTCCATAAATGCCGGAGCAATATGTGACCACCAAAGACTATGAGCATTGAACCCATGCAACAATATAAGGCCGGGAAGACTTTTATCTCCCCAAACATTAAAATTTATCAAAACACCATCTACTTCGACGGAATTATTTTCTGGTTCAATTTCAATATTACGTGTGAACCACTCAGGTGATTTATTCAACGGATTCTTTCCTATCAACATTAATTAGTCTCCATAAAATAACTCATATAAATTCCCGCTAACTTTGATTTCAGGATTAACTAATATCCCTTCATTCAATATTTTCGATATCCTAGAAAAGATGTTTTTGGAGCTCGCTGTAAGATTATAGTTTAATTTATTATCGACATAAAAAAAGCCAGACAAATAATTTTCATTAGGCGCACTGATAAAACTACCATACAACTGCCCTTCTTTGCAGCTTAAGTCAGCAATTAGACTAATATCACTTCCTAAATTGAGAACATTTTTTCTTAAAATATTAGCTCTGGCATTTCCAGATATTTCATAGCAACGATCAAAGTCAAAAATGAAATTTAAATTTTCGCCAATCAATTCTGAAACGTTTGGTAAATTTCGCATCAATAATTTGGAAGATATCAGCAGGTTTGTATTTTGAAATTCAATTTGGTTACTAAAAATATATCTATTAACTTTGACCGTTCCCTTCAATTCCACTCCAGAATCAATCAATGAAAAATTCAAATTACGTAAATCCATGTCGGTGTTTAAATCGCCTAATCTTTGTCCTGCATACGAAACATTTTCTATTCTTCCTGACCATATGGTGCCTTCTAACTCAGAAAAAGTGATTTCTGGAAAATTATCATTTAAATAAGATTTAACGACGGACAGAGGGATATTGACAATAGCCAAACTGGCCAAGAGCAACACAATGATCAAAGTTAGGTAAATAAAAATTCTCACGTCCGTTTGGGATGCCAATAATAATTATTTTAAATTTTACCTTGTATATTGACGAGACTCATCAATATCTAGGTTTTTTAAGGAACAAAAGTTAGAAAAATATTATTAAAAGTCCACACATTGCTTTGTCTGGAATCTGGTTATTATTTTTTCTCACCATTAAGATAGTTAAAATTAATCCAACTGATGCAATTATTTCGCTGAAAAACATGCTCATACCCGTCCTGGGTTTAGATGCAATCTGGAGCAAACTCTGCTCAAATATGAAGTGGATTGATAGTACTGCTAATAATCCTGCAACAAATTGAATAGCCAAATAAAAGATCAAGTCCTTTAAATTAATCTCTTTTAAAAAATAAAAGATTATCGAGACGATAGGGTTAAAGTGAGCCCCAGATAAATCTTCAAAAGATTTAATGATTACATATAGAATTGCTCCGGTTGCAATAGTATTCCCTAATAGTGCTACTGCTTCATTGCCAGCAGATAAATTATCACCCATGATCCCAGAACCAATTACTGTAGCCACTAAAAAAAGGTACCTAAAAGTTCAGCAAGGTATTTTTTTATTTCCATAAAGCCTTATAAATATTATTTTTATTATCATTTAATATAAAAATTCACACTATTTCCTTGTTTATGACACATATTTGTCACATAATTGTCACATGGAATTAAGAGTAAAAAAATTATTTTCAACAATTTTCTTTGGGACATTTTTAGCCTGGAGTAATTTCTTAATTCTCTTAGCTACTTATAGCCTTTTCATTTAAAAAAAAGGGCCCAACCACTTCTGATCAGGCCCTTCCCTTTATTTTAATCGTATAAAGAGAGATGATTAAAATTTGTACTCAAATCCTACGCCTGTATGAGCATCATCACTGTTCGCAGCATCTTGTGAACGAATTGTGTGATAAGCAAGGATCTTAAAGCCTTTAAATAGCTTATGGTCGTAACCAATTTGAGTTTGACTTAAGCCAGCTGACTTGTCTGAAGTGCCATACTGAAATTTTACTTTACCCTTACCATCAGCAACTTTGCCTGCAATACTTAAAGTTGTTGCATCATAATCTTTTGAATTACCAACAGTAGATTCGGTAGTAGTATGGATTAGACCGATGGTCACTGGACCTGCAGGTATCATCATGCCTAATCTGTTATGGTCATAACCTTTGATAGATGCTTTTTCTGTAGCAATCACAAATTTGATGACATCGATATCATATTTTAAAGATACTGATAAATTAGAACCAAACTCATCGTCCAAATCAGTTCCATCTACTCCATCATCTTTTCCTTTTCCAACACCAAGAGAAAAGCTGACTCCGCCGCCGAAGACAGGAGAATCATATCCGAAGAAGGAACCTATTCTATTTTCACCATCAGTAGTATTTTTAATATCACCTTTTAGATCGTTAAACAGATCAGCTTTTAATTGAGCTAACTTCAGAGGTGTATCGTGAGTACCTAGCTTTAAGGTACCAAAGTTTCCTTTCAAACCAACAAAAGAGTTTCTCTGATCAAAAGTCTTAACTGACTTTCGGTTAATGCAGGAGCAATGTGATCCCACCAAAAAGAATGTGCATTGTATCCATGCAGCAGCAATAAAGGTTTTTTTGATCTGTCTCCCCAAACAAAATATTTGATCTCAGCGCCATTCACCGATACCGAACATTCCTCTGGACGATTCTCAATGTTTTTAACAAACCATTCGGTAGCCTCATTGAGAGGATTTTTACCTATTAACATTTTATTTTAAAAAGAAACTAAAAATAATTTCAAATACAGTTTAACATTTGCGAGTAATCTCGGCTTGCTAAACATTTAACCTATCCTTCCTTTGATATAGTTTTGAGTTAGTTCGTGATCTGGATCACCAAATATTTTAGATGTTTTGCCTGTCTCGACTAAATGACCTAAATGAAAATAAGCTGCTCTTTGCGAAACTCTTGAGGCTTGGCTCATTGAATGCGTAACAATTACAATTGCGTAGTTTTCTTTTAATTCACTTATCAAATCTTCAATTTTTTCTGTAGCAATAGGATCTAAAGCTGAACATGGTTCGTCCATTAAAATGACATCGGGACGAACTGCTATTGCTCTTGCAATACAAAGTCTTTGCTGTTGTCCTCCAGAAAGTGCTGTACCAGGAGTGTTTAATCTATCTTTAACCTCATCCCACAAACCTGCTCTTAATAAAGAGGTTTCAACTATCTCATCCATATCTGATTTTGATTCAGTCATGCCGTGAATTCTTGGCCCGTAGGCAATGTTTTCATAAACCGATTTTGGAAATGGATTAGGTTTTTGGAAAACCATTCCTACTCTTGCTCTAAGAAGAACAACATCTAAATCTCCATGATAGATATCAATATTTTCCAAAGTGATTTCGCCTGTTACTTTTGCGGAATCAATTGTGTCATTCAGTCTATTAAGACATCTTATAAAAGTTGACTTTCCACAACCTGAAGGCCCAATCAATGAAAGAACTTCTTTTTTACCAACCTCGATATTTATGTTCTTTAAAGCCTGATTATCGTCATAAAAAACGCAGCAATCTTTCGCTTTCATAATGACTTCTTTTTCTGTGGTTGTATCACCAACAGTTTTAAAGTCATCTGCTAACTCTATAAGTTCTGTTTTGCTCATTGAACTACCACTTAGTTTCAAATTTATTTCTGAGCCAAATTGCTGTCGAATTCATTAATAATAAAAAGAATAACAAAACTAAAATTGCTGCAGATGTTCTCTCCACGAAACCCCTCTCTGGAGCATCGGCCCATAAGTATACTTGAACTGGAAGCGCTGCGGAGGAATCTAGTGGCGAAGATGGAACATCAACTACAAAAGCAACCATACCAATCATCAACAAAGGAGCAGATTCACCCAATGCTCTTGCCATTCCGATAATTGAACCGGTTAACATGCCGGGTAATGCTAAAGGAAAAACATGATCAAACACGGTTTGAATTTTAGATGCGCCTACGCCAAGTGCAGCGTCAGTAATGCTAGGTGGCACAGATTGAAGCGCAGCTCGAGAAGCAATAATAATTACTGGAAAGGTCATTAATGCCAAGACCAAACCGCCAACCAGAGGAGCTGATCTAGGCATACCAAAAAAGTTTATAAATACTGCAAGCCCCAACAACCCATAAATGATGGATGGCACAGCGGCTAAATTATTGATATTCACTTCTACAAAATCTATAAATCTATTTTTTGGAGCAAACTCTTCCAAATAAATGGCTGCTGCTACACCTAGAGGAAAAGCAACTATAAAGGTTATGATTAACATGAAAAACGATCCCACTAATGCTCCTAGTACGCCAGCGAGCTCAGGCTCTCTGGAATCTCCAGCTGTAAACAAAGTAGAATTGAAGTTTTGACTGATTAGGTTTTGTTCTTGTAACTCTTGAACCCACCTAACTTGATTATCTGAAATTCTTCTTTGTGATTCATCCAAAGATACGTCGATATTTCCTTTCAGATACATATCAATGTCACTATCCAATCGCACCCAGATATTTATCTCTTGGCCTATCAACGAATAATCGTTTAAAACCATAGACTGTAATCGCAAGGACGTTCCCGAACTTACCAGAGACTTCAATTCTTTTCTTTCCTTTCTGGAAGAAACTTCAGGAAAATAAGTTTTTAGAGAATCTAAGACTAATTTATCGAAGTTTGCATATCTGATTTCTTCTTCATCTCTAAGCTGATCAGGATCGATAACTTCTTCATTTAAATAGATCTTCATATTCAGCTCACCTTGAGTAAAGGCACTGTAACCTTTGCTGATGATGCTGCTAAAGAAAACCAATAAAAAAACTACTGCAAACAAAATTGAGACAACACCATAAAATCTAAACATAAATTCAGAACGATATCTTTTTTTGAGACCGCGGTTTACGATTTCGGAAATATCTTGTGTCTCTTGTAAAGTATTACTCATATTGTTCTCTGTATTTTCTGACGATTTTTAGAGCGTAAAAATTTAATGCCAGGGTTACTACGAATAGAGTCAGTCCCAGAGCAAAAGCAGCTAAGGTCTTTGGACTATCAAACTCTTGATCTCCAACCAAAAGCGTCACTATCTGCACAGTTACCGTTGTCACTGCATCTATTGGATTAAAAGATAATCTTGCAGATAAGCCTGCTGCCATTACAACAATCATGGTCTCCCCAATTGCCCTTGAAGCTGCTAAAAGTATTCCTCCAACGATTCCTGGTAAAGCAGCTGGGATGATTACTTTCTTGATTGTTTCTGATTTAGTTGCGCCCAAACCGTATGAACCATCGCGCATTGCCTGAGGCACTGCAGAAATTACATCGTCAGATAAAGAAGAAACAAGTGGAATGATCATAATTCCCATTACCAAACCAACGCCAAGAGCACTTTCTGAGGCGATATCCAAACCAATGGTTACTCCGAAGTCCCTTATGAAGGGAGCTAAAGTAATTGCAGCAAAGAATCCATAAACTACAGTCGGTATTCCAGATAAAATTTCCAACATTGGTTTTGTGTAGGATCTAACTTTGGAAGGAGCATATTCGGAGAGGTAAATTGCCGTCATAAGTCCAACGGGAACAGCTACTGTCAGTGAAATTAAAGATATCAACGCCGTACCGGCAAATAATGGAATGGCGCCAAACAAACCTGAAGAGCCGACTTGATCTTCGCGAATTGCCATTTGCGGACTCCAAGTGAGTCCAAATAAAAAATCATCAAAGCTGATAATTTGAAAAAATCTTATGGCTTCAAATAAAACAGAAAGCAGAATTCCCGCTGTAGCAAATATTGCAACAGTCGCAGAAGCTAAAAGTAAGTTACTGATGATCTTCTCAACTTTGTTTCTAGCTCTTAACGTTCCAGATATCGACCTATAGGAAAATATGAACAAAGCTAAACTTAAAACCAATGAAGAATAAATTGCTACATCCTGAACTAATTTTGTAATTCTGTTGTAATTAGCCGCTGCCTGCTCAAGACCAATGAATGACTCTCCTGCAATTAGATTTCCTGCAGCTAAATTTTTAACATCATTCATTCTTAATGTAATTTCATTAGGAGACAAGGCTCTAATGGACTCTGGTAATGAAGAGATGACTTGATTAGTTACAAATGATTCAGAAAAAAGAAGCCAAAGAAATATGATTAATAATGAGGGTGCTGCAAACCAAGCCAAGGAGTAATAACCATAATATCTTGGTAGAGAATGAAGACTTTCTGTATTTTTTAATAAAAGCGCCTTCCTTTTTCCCCAAAAAAAACTAAGAAAACCTAAAAAAATTATTGAGATTAAAAATAGACTTATTGACATTTTTTAACTTAAATAAACGAGGGTAACTTAAGTCATTACCCTCGTTCATTCTAAACTACTTCTATCCAGGGGGGGGGATTAAGTAGCTTAATTAAGACCTGAAAGTGTAGATAGTTTACTAGCTGCAGATCTAAACTGACTGTATTCACCACTAGGCATTGGAATCAAACCTTTATCAGTAAGATATCCATCTTGTCCTATAGTTTTATCAGCAGTAAATTCTCTTAAGAATTCTTTCATTCCAGGAATGGTTCCAATGTGGGCTTTTTTTACGTAGAAGTACAACGGTCTGGAAACCTTGTAGTCACCTTGTGCAATATTCTCAAAAGTTGGAAGCACTCCATCAACAAAAGAACCTTGAATGGAATCAGAATTTTCTACTAAAAAGCTGTATCCAAAAACGCCAAGAGCTTTTGGGTTGGCATTTAATTTTTGAACAATTAAATTATCATTTTCGCCAGCTTCAATGTAAGGACCATCTTCTCTAACAGAGCGACAAATCGCCTTATATCTTTTTTTGTTTTCTTTCTTAATATCTTTAAGCCACTTAAAGGTTTTACATCCGCCTTCCATAGCTAATTCTGCGAAAGCATCTCTGGTTCCTGAGGTCGGAGGTGGTCCTAAAACTTCAATTTTTATGTTTGGCAAAGAAGAATCAACATCTCTCCAAGTAACATTTGGATTCTTTATAAGCTGTTTTGCACCGTTAGGGTGAGGAATTTCAGGAGCTAGTGCTAAAAATATTTGTCTTTTAGTTAAAGCCAAAACATCAGCTTTCTTAGAATTTGCAATAACAATTCCATCATAGCCAATTTTAATTTCAATAATATCTGTTACTCCTGCCTTAGCACAATTATCAATTTCTTTTTGCTTGATTCTTCTCGAAGCGTTTGTAATATCAGGATGTTCGACGCCTATGCCTTTACAAAAAAGCTTCAGACCTCCTCCAGATCCAGTCGATTCGATAACTGGTGTATTAAATTTAGTTGATTTACCAAATCTTTCAGCTACGACTGTAGCAAAAGGATAAACGGTTGAAGAACCAACAATTTTAATGGTATCTCTTGCAGCTGCACTTGCAGTTAAGGGTAATAAAAGCATTAATATAGCCGCTGCAAAAATTGATATAGAATTTTTCATTATGTTTACTCCAATATAAAAAGAAATACCTTTAAATCATATTAGAGATATGTGGCATATCTGTTACATAGATGGAAAAGCTGAGAAACTTATAGGAAAATTTAAATGTATTTGTTGATATTTAAGATGAAATCAAGAATTTCATCCCTTACTTTTCTGTAAATATTTAATTTTTTTAAATCATCATATATTTTTTCTGAAAGCTTAGGAGGATCCTCAAAACCTATATGAATGGTCTTGCCTTTGAATAGGATTGGGCAGTTTTCTTCAGCATCTGAACATAATGTAAAAACATATTCAAAATCTTTGTCTTCCAATTCATTTACGGTTTTAGAAAATTGATCTGATATGTCAATTTTTATTTCTGACATTACTTTGACAGCGTATGAGTCTAATTCTGATTTTTTAGTACCAGCCGAGAAAGCCTGGAAACAAGTAAATTTTTTTGCAATACCTTCAGCCATTTGTGATCTACAAGAATTACCAGTACAAAGAAATAATATTTTTTTTAACTCACTCATCTTAGAAATTTATATATATAAAAGGCAATGAACAGACCGACTAACTGGCCTGAAAAGAAATAAATGATTGACTCTGGAGAAATTCCAGTAAATGTATCGGTAAATGTTCTAGCTAGAGTAACTGCTGGGTTTGCGAATGAAGTAGATGATGTGAACCAATATCCAGCTGTTATATATAAAGCAACTGAAATAGCTACATTAGATTTATTATTTTTCCTTACCATTAAGATAGTTAAAATTAATCCAAATGATGCAATTATTTCGCTGAAAAACATGCTCATACCCATCCTGGGTTTAGATGAAATCTGCATTAAACTCAGCTCAAATATAAAGTGTATTGATAGTACTGCTATTAATCCTGCAACAAATTGAATAACCAGATAAAAGATCAAATCCTTTAAATTAATCTCTTTTAAAAAATAAAAGACTATAGAGACAATTGGGTTAAAGTGAGCCCCAGATAAATTCTCAAAAGATTTAATGATGACAAATAAAATTGCTCCGGTTGCAATCGTATTCCCTAATAAAGCTACAGCCTCATTGCCAGCAGATAAATCATCGCCCATGATCCCAGAACCAATAACTGTAGCCACTAAAAAAAAGGTTCCTAAGAATTCAGCAATGTATTTTTTTTTCCATTAAGTCTTAGAATCAGGTTCTTCCTTTTAATTTAGATTTGTGAAAAGAGACAGTTTAAAATTTTAACTCTATTCCTATTCCAGTGTAATCCTTAGGCTGATTTGAAATAGAGATTACGCCATCCTCATGCTCAGTATCGTAAAAGAATAATTTTACATTTTTTGTAAGTTTATAATCTATTCCAAATGAAGTTACGTCATCTTGAGTAATACCATTTTCATCTTCCTTATCCATAGTTTGGAATTTAACAGTTAACTTGTCAGTTGCTTTCCAAGCAATGCTAAACATAGTTGAATCATCTTTTGAGGAACCTATTTCAGATTCTTGATCAATAAATCCAATTTTAACTGGTCCAACGGGAACTTGTATCACAATTCTTGTGTGATCCTCTCCACTTGACTTTGTGCTGTTGTCTTCAGAAGCGTAAGCTGCATAGATTTTTTTAGTTTTATAAGAAATAGCATAAGCCTTGGCATCCCTATTTCCTGTACCGCCATTAGCTGCAGATCCACCATCACTTAAATTATATTTAAATTGAAAGCCGCCACCAAAGACCGGAGATTCGTAACCTAGAAAATCTGAGGTTCTATCTTCTCCACTGAAAGTAGTTTTAATGTCACCTCTTAAGTCATTGAATAAATCGACTTTGCCTTGCGCGAGTTTCAAATAAGTATCGTGAAATCCCAGTTTAACTGTGCCCCAATTGCCTTTAAGACCAACAAAGGAATTTCTTTGTTTTGCAACCATGGCAGATTTTGTGACAACAGTCTCACCAGTTCCTAACGTGACAGTTTCTTCGTCTTGTGCTTTACCATCGGTAGGATCTATTTCGTATTCAACCTGATAAATTCCAGTCAATCCATTCTTAAGATCTAAAACACCTTTTACACCTAATCTAGACGCGTTGTTAACATAATCGTCGGTTCCATTACCATCATCAGCTGCAATGTTTATTTTTCCATAAACTTTAGGCGCAGCAAATGAATTGGTAGAAAGCAAAGACACTAAAATTGTTAGTGATATAAAATTTAATTTTTTCATATTTCTTCTCGAAATTTAAAATGTAAGGATATTTTATTTTTTCTTTATTAAGATTTGATTGCGAA
The DNA here is from genome assembly GCA_902536295.1 of uncultured SAR86 cluster bacterium. Taxonomy (GTDB): domain Bacteria; phylum Pseudomonadota; class Gammaproteobacteria; order Magnimaribacterales; family AG-339-G14; genus AG-339-G14. Next base: position 14,029 of record CACAWS010000009.1, read on the forward strand.
TTGGAAAAAATAAGCGAAAAATATGTGACAATTTAGTGAAAAAGTTATTCTACTAAGCAAACTTAGCTAGAATAAATCTCCGCAAATAAAACATGATTGAATTTGATATACCAAACTATAGAAGAATTGACTCAAAGCTTTATGAAAAAGAAAAAAGAAAGCTTTTAATTGAACTTGTCAAACTCCAGGATTGGATCATACAAGAGAAAAAGAAGATAGCAGTTGTCTTTGAAGGAAGAGACACAGCCGGAAAGACTGGGAGTATTTCCGTTTTGTCTAAGTATCTAATACCCAAACATTGCCGGCTCGTTAAACTAGGAATTCCTACTGAAAATGAATCTAAAAATTGGTTTCAAAGATATGAAAAACAAATGCCAGAGACTGGTGAGTTAGTTTTTTTTGACAGATCTTGGTATACCAGGGCTTTAGTAGAAGCAACTATGGGCTATTGCACAGAACGACAGTACAAATCTTTTATGAAAAAAGTTATCCCTTGGGAAGAAAGATTTATGGAAAATGACACAAAAATACTTAAGTTTTATTTATCCATAGAAAAAGGAACTCAGAAGATGAGAATAGAGAAACGTAAGAATAGTCCATTGGTGTATTGGAAAATAAGCGAAAACGACTTAAAAGGTTTAGACAGATGGGATATTTTTACTCTTTACAAAGAGCAAATGTTTAAGAATACCTCCCATCCTGAAGCGCCTTGGATAGTTTTAAATGCTAATGATAAAAAGATAGCGGTGCTTCATGCTTTACGTTACATTTTGGGAACCTTTGATTATCCTAATAAAGACCTGCCAAAACCAAAAATTTGGACAGAGAATATTAACGATTACTCTTTAACTATAAATAAAGTCCCTTTTAATAACTTGAGTTATCAGCAATACAAGGTTTTAAAAGTTTTGGCAGATGAAGAATAAAAATCAGCGCCTAGCTTGTATTGATATTGGTTCAAACGCGATTAAATATAGACAGTATCGAATATCAACAAAAAAAAGAAAAGTTTTTGCTGAATTGGATACTTTTAAAAGGATATCAGTTAGGCTAGGCACCGACGCCTTCAAATTCAAGAAAATTTCTTCCGAAACTGAGCAGAAATTATTAGAAAGCATAATTAAACTCAAAGACAAAGCGGATAAAAAAGATATAAAAATAATATCTGGAGTAGCTACCTCCGCTATGAGAACGGTTTCTAATGGACATAAAATTTGTAAAAAAATAACAAAAAAAACTGACATAGAAATTAAAATATTATCCGGAAACGAAGAGGCGCAGCTGTTAAATTTTTTTAATTACAAAAGTTTTAAAAAAGAAGAAACGGTAGTTGTAGACATTGGTGGTGGCAGTACCGAAATTTTTTATCAAGGAAATGGTAAAAATCTTGCCAAATCTTTTCCTCTTGGAGCGGTAAGAATTTTAGAAAAAAAAGATTCGCCTAAGCATTGGAATAATTTAAAAGAATGGCTTACTAAAATTCCATCTAAAAATATAAAAAATATAGTTGGAGTTGGAGGAAATGCAAGACTTATCAATGAGATTGTCAATAAACAAGATAGGAAATCTTCTAAAGATGAATTGAAAGCTTTAAAAAAGGAACTGAAGAACAAAAATTTTGATGAAAAAGTATCATTTTATTCTCTACCCGAGGATAGAGCCGATATTCTTGAATACGCTATTGCTATTTTTATAGAGATCATGGAATTTTTTCCTAACTCTTACCTGTTTGATAGTTCTTGGAATATTGTTGATGGAGTAATGGAAAAAGAATTGCAAGAAAGTAAAAATATTCAGGCAGCTTGAAATGATTTTTCTTGATCGATCTTTATGTCGATAAAGAAAGTTGCGCCTTTAGGCTTATTCGACTCAACTCCCAGCGAGTAGCCCATCATCAAAGCTAAATTTTTACTTATTGAAAGACCTAAACCTGTGCCACCTTTTTCCGTCGATCGACCTTTGTCTATTCTATAAAATCTTTCAAAAACTCTTTCTTTATACTTTTTTGGCACGCCTTTGCCTTCATCTGATACGGATAGTCTTACATAACCTTTAGAAGAGAAAGATTCTTCTATATTTATGCAGGCTTTTTTAGGTGAATGCTTGATGGCATTACTTATGAAATTTGTCAAAATAATTTTTAAAGCAGCTCCATCGGCCATTACTTTAGTTTGCTTATTCAAATTATTTTGAACAACTAATTTTTTCTTATCTAAACTAGGTTTAAATTCTTCAATTAAATTTTTGGCAATTGAAAATGAATCTATAGATTCAATTGAAATCGGATATTCCCCTGCTTCCATGCTTGAAATTTTAAGTAAATCATTAACAATGGCTGTCATACGTTGTGATTGAGAAAATATTGCTTCTGTAAATAACTTGGCATTTTCATTGTCTTTGATTAATTTATTTTCAATTAAAGTTTCAGCATTGGCTTGAATGACACTAATTGGTGTTCTTAATTCATGAGAGACATTGCCAATAAAATCTTCCCTCATTTTTTCAAAATTTTTAGATTTAGATATATCACTGAAAACAACCAACATTTCATCTCTAAAGTCATCTTTTTTAGCGCTGACCAGATAAACAGTCTTAATCGATATAGGGCCTGAAATCTCTCTAACTAGGTCTTTCTTATTCCAGGCTTTTTCGATAAATTTTTTAAATTGAGGGTAACTAATTTTTTCAAAGAGTTTATCGCCGATATTTAAGTCAGGAAAAAATTCTGAATTGATAGTTTTATTTAAATACAAAACTCTATATTTTTTATCAACCAAAATAACTCCCTGTCCCATTTTTGATAACACGGAGCTAAATTGTTCAGTTTGTTTAGTGAAATAGACTAGGTCGTTTTCAACCTGACTAGATTCTTTAAGAAGCTCATTAAATATTTCTTCCGAAGCTACCTCTGGATCATCTACAATTTTTTTGGCAATCAACTGAGCAGCTGAATTTACTAATCTTTTAAAATATTGATAGATGAAATAGGTTGCAACAATTGAGATAAGAAATAATAAACCGATACCTACGATTAGGTTTTCATTCAGAGAGAAGTCCTCTCTATTAAATATAGATCCAACCAAACTTACCGAAGATACAACTATTAATACCAACAGAAACAGTCTCAATTTTACCGAAAATTTCATTTATTCTGATTTATTAAAGAGATAGCCTTCTCCTCTAATTGTTTCTATTTTATCTCCATATTTTCCAATTTTTGATCTCAATCTTTTGATATGGGTATCTACAGTTCTAGTGGTGACATCGTTGTTATAACCCCAAACCTTTTCAAGAAGATTATCTCTTGATTGAACTTTGTCAGCTTTCAATAAAAGATGTTTGAGTAATTTAAACTCTTTTGAAGTTAAAGATATTTTTTCATCGGACAAATAGACTTTATGCTTATTGTTATCTATTTTAAGATCTTCATACTCAACCAAATCTTTATCATTTGATTGCTTCTCTTTCGATGATCTCTTCAGTATACCGCCAACGCGCAGTAACAACTCTCTGACGCTATAAGGTTTCACAACATAATCGTCAGCTCCTACTTCAAAACCCACCACTCTATCTACTTCCTCACCTTTAGCAGTCACCATAATAACTAAGATGTCTTTCAGGTTATCTGCAGCTCTAATGTGTCTACAAATATCTAAACCACTCATATCTGGCAGCATTAAATCAAGAATAACTAGAGAAATAGAATCATCATCCTCAAGAAACTTCATTGCCTCTTTACCATCAAGTGCTTTTGCAACTTTATAACCTTCATTTTCAAAATTAAATGCAAGGGTTTGAAGTAAATCAGGTTCGTCTTCGACTAATAAAATTTTATCTTTGCTCACGATCTAATTTTACAAGAAATAAATTTCAGTTGTTTAAAAAAACCGATTTGTTTTTTTATTTTTTATAAGATTTAAAACCTAAGCTAAATCTTTCGGACTTGTAAGAAAATTTAACTCTCCTATTAAAGTATCAGGTTCAATTAAATCTATTTGGCAAATAGAACAAGTCTTTAAATACATAGTTTTGAATTTAAGCATCTCTTCTGCAACTTCAGAAATTGTTGGATTGTGTCCAAAGATAACAATATGTTTTTCATGGTTATTTTCTAGAATTAAACTTTCGTAATCTTGTAAATTTGCATGATACAAATTATCAACTATGTTTAATTTGGTCGGACCAAATTCTTTTTCAAAATATTTTGCAGTTGATAAAGCTCTGTTGGCTGGACTAGTAAAAAGAATGGGTGTCTCCTGAATATTCTCGAAAAACCACCGCGCCATTTTCGGTGCGTCTCTATTGCCTCTCTCGTTTAAAGGTCTATCAAAATCACTTAATGATGGGTCGGACCAAGAAGATTTTGCATGCCTTACTAAAGTTAAAAGCATTAAAAAAAATAGTCTATTAAGTAACTAATGACACCTAAAAATACGGTCACTGAGATCAACATGATCATTAATCCCTTCAGGTTAAATTTCTTATCCTCGTTTCTATCTGTCATAATAAGCTACATTAACATTAATTATTTATATGGCTAAAGAAGATTTGATTGAAATGGAAGGTGAGGTCATCGACACCATGCCTAACACAACCTTTAAAGTGAAATTAGAAAACGACCATGTAATTACTGCCCATATTTCTGGAAAAATGAGAAAAAATTACATTCGAATTCTTACTGGAGATAAAGTAAAAGTAGAAATGACTCCTTACGATTTAACCAAAGGAAGAATAACTTTTAGAGCCAAATAAATTATTTCTTTGATTTCTCTTCAACTTTGCTAGTTTCGTGCTCTGAAAAAGCCACAACAATATCGTTGTTCTTCACTTTAACAGTCACCACTCCCCCCGAGCTAGATAAATCACCAAATAATATTGATTCGGCGAGATTTTTTTTAATTTTATCTTGTATTAACCTTTGCATCGGTCGAGCACCAAGTTTTGCATCGTAGCCATTTTCGGCTAACCATTCTCTTGCATCCTTTTCCACTTCCAAAGTAACTTTTTTCTCATCAAGCTGAGCTTGAAGTTCAGTCAAAAACTTATCAAGTACAGTATGAATGACTTCCTTGCTTAAAGGGTCAAATGGAACAATGGCATCTAAACGATTTCTAAATTCTGGACTGAAAGTTTTTTTAATCACTTCAGTTCCATCAGTAGAATTATCCTGTTTTTGGAAACCCATTGATTCACGAGCCATTTCTTGTGCTCCAGAATTTGTCGTCATGATGATTACACAGTTTCTGAAGCTTGCTTTTCTACCGTTATTGTCTGTCAATGTTCCATGATCCATAACTTGAAGCAAAATATTAAATACCTCGGGATGAGCTTTTTCTATTTCATCAAGCAAAATAACTGAATGCGGATTTTTTGTAATAGCTTCTGTTAACAATCCTCCTTCATCATAACCGACATACCCTGGAGGTGCTCCTATGAGTCTAGACACTGTGTGCCTTTCCATATACTCAGACATATCAAAACGAATTAACTCCACACCTAATAAGGAAGCAAGTTGTCTTGATACCTCTGTTTTACCAACTCCGGTTGGACCAGAAAATAAAAAAGAGCCCATAGGTTTTTCTTCGTTACCAAGTCCAGCTCTTGATAGCACTATTGCGCTTGCAAGTTTTTCAATTGCGTTGTCTTGTCCAAAAATAACTCTTTTCAAATCTTCTTCTAATTTTCCTAAGGAAACTCTATCTTTTACCGATATACTTTTTTCAGGAATTTTCGCTATTTGAGAAATGATTTTTTGTATATCTTGCTCGGATACTGTCTTCCTTTTTGAAGAGGATAGACGAATCCTTGCGCCAGCCTCATCAATAACATCAATGGCTTTGTCTGGTAAAAATTTATCACGAATATGCTTTGCTGATAATTCAGCAGCAGCCTTAATGGAACCAGATGAATATTTTAATTGATGGTGCTCTTCAAATTTATTTTTCAACCCTTCTAATATTTTGATAGTCTCTGCAACCGAAGGTTCGTCTAAATCAACCTTTTGAAACCTTCGGGATAAAGCTCTGTCCTTCTCGAAGACTGTTCGATATTCTTTAAAGGTGGTCGATCCAATAAACTTGACATTGTTTTTACCTAAAACTGGTTTCAATAAGTTTGAAGCGTCCATCACCCCACCGGAGGTAGCTCCAGCGCCTATGATTGTATGTATCTCGTCAATAAACAAAATAGAGTTATCTATTTTGGAAAGTTCTTCTAATATGGTTTTTAATCTTTTTTCAAAATCACCACGGTATTTTGTTCCAGCCAATAAAGAACCCATATCCAATGAAAAAATTTGAGAATTTTTAAGAGTTACAGGGACTTTATTCTCAACAATATTTTTTGCAAGTCCTTCAATTAAAGCAGTTTTCCCAACCCCAGATTCTCCAACTAAAATTGGGTTATTTTTACTTCTTCTCGCTAAAATCTGGGAAATTCTAACCAACTCATCTTCCCTACCTATGATCGGGTCGATTCTACCCTCTTTTGCTTCCTCATTTAAATTGAGAGCAAATTTTAAAATATTTGATTCTTCTTGATTTTGAGTAAATTCCTCATCTTTAATTTCAGAATTGTCCTCATTTATTTTGCTAGTTTCTCCGTGACTTAAATAAGAAACTGCATCCAATCTAGTCATGCCCTGTTTTTTCAATAGAAAAACGCTATGACTTTCTTTTTCACTAAACAATGCGACTAGAACATTAGCTCCTGATACCTCATTCGCTCCTGTCGATTGCACGTGAAAAACAGCTCTTTGAATAACTCTCTGATAGCTTAAAGTCGGTTGAATTTCTTTAGACTCTGTATCTGTTTTTGGAGAGTTATTTTCTATAAAGTCGGAAAGTTCTTTTCTTAAAACTTCCACATCAACATTGCATGAGGCTAAAACGTTTAAAGCATCTTCGTTATCTAAAAGAGATAACAATAAGTGTTCAGTCGTCACAAACTCATGTTTTTCAGCATGAGCTTTTTTAAAAGAATTATTCAAACAAGTTTCTAAATTTTTTTCCAACATTAATCTTCCTCTTCTACAGGTTCTATTTCACTTATCAAGGGATGTTCATTTTGCTGAGAAAAATTATTAATTTGCATTGATTTAGTCTCTGCTACTTCCCTAGTAAAAACTCCGCAAACTCCTTTTCCCTTAGTGTGTACGGCCAACATGACTTGAGTGGCTTTTTCTTTATCGAATCCAAAAAAATTTTGAAGAACATAAACAACAAATTCCATAGGCGTGTAATCATCGTTGAGTAAAATAACTCTATACAATGTTGGTTTTTTTAATATCGGATCTACTGTTTGAGTGGCGAGAGACGATCCTCCCTCAAAATCATTTTCATTTGAGTTGGATACGAAAAAAGTCATTCTAAGATTCCATGTATTTAAAATATTCTGTTGTCATGCCGTGATTTATTTCGTCAGCAAACTCTGAACATTTTAATAAAGTTGCATCTTTCATCAATCTTTCTAAATCATAAGTTACTAACTTATTCTTTATTGCCCATCTTACGCCTTTTAAAATATTGTCAGCGGCTTCTTTCCAACCCAAATATCGCATCATCATCTCGGCTGATAAAATTAATGAAGAAGGATTAACTTTGTCTTGTCCTGCGTATTTAGGAGCCGTTCCGTGGGTAGCTTCGAATAAAGCTACACGTTCACCTATATTTGCCCCTGGAGCCAAACCTAAGCCTCCAACTTTTGCTGCCAAAGCGTCTGAAATAAAGTCTCCGTTTAAATTCATCGTTGCAATAACATCATAGTCTAAAGGTCTAATTAAAATTTGTTGAAGAAAGTTATCGGTAATAATGTCTTTCAAAATAATTTGTTTTTTTGTATTCGGATTTACAAATGACATCCAGTCTCCGCCATCCAAAGAAGTAGCTCCATATTCTTTCTCAGCTAATTCATATGCCCATTTCTTAAAAGCGCCTTCAGTAAACTTCATAATATTGCCTTTATGCACAATACTCACTGACGCTCTGTCATGTTCAATTGCATAATCAATTGCTTTACGAACAAGTCTTTCAGTCCCTTCTCGAGATATATTTTTTACTCCAATACCACAATTGTCTTCAAATCTAATATTTTCAACTCCCATTTCATTTGAGAGAAAATCAATTATTTTCTTTGCTTCTTTAGAGTTTGCTTCAAATTCAATCCCAGTGTAGATGTCTTCTGAATTTTCTCTAAAAACAATCATGTCTGTATTTTGAGGGTATCTCACGGGTGAAGGAACACCCTCAAAATAAGTAATTGGCCTTTGGCAAAGAAATAAATCTAATTTTTGTCTTAAAGCCACATTAAGAGATCTGATACCTCCACCAATAGGCGTTGTCAAAGGACCCTTTATTCCAATTGAATATTCTTTTATTGCGTCTATTGTTTCGTCGGGCATCCAAGTGTCTTCGCCATAAGTTTTCACAGATTTTTCACCGCAATAAACTTCCATCCATTCAATTTTTTTATTTTCACCGTAAGCAGTTTTCACAGCATGGTCAACAACTTTTATTGTTGCTGGTGTTATATCAGTACCAATTCCATCCCCTTCAATAAAAGGAACTACTACGTGATCTGGGACAATCATCTTTCCATTTTTATCAAAAGATATTTTTTCTCCAGTTTTTGGGGTGATTATATTTTTATATTTCATATTTATTTTTAAAAATTTGGGAAAATCTTATTGTATCATTTTAACCAGATTAACTTAAGAGCTAGGTATAAATGGAGCAAGGAAAAAAAGTTTTAGTTGGAATTTCTGGAGGAGTAGATTCTTCTGTTGCAGCAGCTTTGCTTAAAGATCAAGGCTATTCGGTGACCGGAGCGTTTATGAAAAACTGGGAAGACGATGACGGCACACCTTATTGTAGTGTTAAGGAAGATTTTTTAGATGCTGCCTCAGTTTGTAATATTCTAGATATAGACTTAATTGACTTGAATTTTTCAAAGGAATATAGAGAAAATGTTTTTTCACATTTCATCGAAGGCCTTGAAAAAGGAAGAACTCCGAACCCAGATATTTTTTGTAATTCTTTTATAAAATTCAAAGAATTTTTTAATTATGCGAAGCAGAATAATTTTGATTTTATTGCAACAGGTCATTATTGTGATTTAGAAAAAAATGCCCTTGGAGAATTCAATTTAATTAAGGCAATCGACGATAACAAAGATCAAACTTACTTTCTTGGAGATATAAAAAAAGAAGTATTAGAACATTGCTTATTTCCTTTGGGAAAGCTATTGAAAAAAGATGTAAGAAAAATTGCTGAAGATAGAGGCTTAGTAACTTTTAACAAAAAAGATAGTACAGGAATTTGCTTTATTGGAGAAAGGCCCTTCCCTGAATTTTTATCAAATTATGTGCCTTTGAATCCTGGAGATATATTGGACGAAAATAATAAAAAAATAGGAACTCACAACGGTACTCATTTTTTTACATTAGGGCAAAGACAAGGTTTAGGAATTGGAGGCGTTAAAGACGCTGAGGAAAGACCATGGTATGTTGCCAAAAAGGACCATATAAAAAATATCTTAACTGTAGTTCAAGACAATTCTCATCCTATGTTATTCAAATCAGAGTTGACTGTTAAAAACATCAATTGGCTCGTCAAAGATATTCCAAATTTAAATGCTGTATCTGCAAAAATAAGGTACCGTCAAAAAGATCAAGATTGTATCGTTGAGAAAATTGACAATCATTGGTTGGTAACATTTAAAGAGCCACAAAGAGCAGTAACACCAGGGCAAATGATTGTTTTTTATAAAAATAATATTTGTTTAGGCGGAGGAGAAATAGAGCAATGATTTATGTATAATTGCTGAGCTTAATGCTTAAAGACGAACTCAGATCTATCTCTCCCTTAGATGGAAGATACTCAACCAAACTTCTGACATTAGAAGAAAGATTCAGCGAATACGCCTTAATCAAATACCGATTAAAAGTCGAAATAGAATGGCTTATTTTTTTAAGCAGTCAGAAATCTATCGATTTTGTAGAACCTCTTTCGAAAAAAAGTATTGTGTCTCTTCGTAACTTAGTAGATGGGTTTTCTCTAAAAGACGCAAAGCAAGTAAAGAATATTGAGTCATCAACGAATCATGATGTAAAGGCAATTGAAATCTTCTTAGGAAAGAAATTTAATCAGCTTAAATTAGAAAAATATAAAGAGTTTATTCACCTTTTCTGCACCTCAGAAGACATAAATAATTTATCTTACAGCCTCATGCTTCGAGATTATTTAGATTTAGAATTTACTGCAGAAATTCTCCAGTTGAAAAAAGAAATTAAAAGTAAGGCAAAAAAATGGGCAAAGATTTCAATGCTCTCTCACACTCATGGTCAAACGGCATCTCCAACAACTGTTGGCAAAGAATTTGCAAATTTCTATTCTCGTATTGAATATCATCACCTTTTAATTAAAGGGCTTAAACCCTCTGGAAAAATTAATGGAGCAGTAGGTAATTACAATGCTCACTTATTAGTAAATAATAAAGTCAATTGGGTTATGTTTTCTAAGAAATTTGTAACCTCTTTAGGACTAGGTTGGACTAAATACACCACGCAAATCGAACCAAAAGACACATTGGCCACATTGATTTCTTATCAAGAAAACTTAAATAATGTTTTGATAGATTTTTCTCAAGATATTTGGTTATACATCTCTAAAGGGTACTTAAAACAACTAACAAAAGATAAAGAAGTAGGTTCTTCTACTATGCCGCATAAAGTCAATCCAATCGATTTTGAAAATGCTGAAGGAAATTTCAAATTGTCTATCTCTATGTTGAATTCAATAAAAGAGAAAACTCAAATTTCTAGAATGCAAAGAGATTTATCAGATTCGACTACGTTAAGAAATCTCGGATCTGCTCTCTCCTATTCACTTTTAGCAATGAAGTCTTTAATAAGAGGTTTAGGGAAGATAGAACCAAACAAAGATAAGCTATCTAGAGATTTAAATGAAAACTGGGAAGTTTTAACAGAAGCTATTCAGACTATTTTAAGAAAAAATAATATTGAAAATAGTTACGAAAAAATTAAAAAATTATCTAGAGGAAAATCGTTTGATAAAAATTCTTATTTAGCTATCATAGCCGCTTTGGATATAAGCGAAGAAGATAAAACTAAACTTTCAGTTTTAACTCCATTAAAATATGTAGGTTTAGCGGAGAAACTAGCCAAAGAAATATAAAAATTTTCATAACTTTAGGAGAACAAATGCTTAAATATGAAGAAATGATCTCTCACTATAAACAGCTTAGAGAGAACGAACCTAATCTTTTAAAACATATAAATGCTGAAAGTGCTGCAAGAATGAGACTGCAGAACAGATTTCATACAGGTTTAGATATCGCAAGATATACGGCGGATATCATGCATAAAGATATGAAAGATTACGACAATGATTCTGAAAATTACACTCAATCTCTCGGTTGTTGGCATGGATTCACTGCTCAACAAATGATGATGGAAATTAAGAAATCTCAAAAAACTACATCAAAATCTTATGTGTACTTGAGTGGATGGATGGTTGCAGCCTTAAGATCTCAATTCGGACCTCTTCCTGATCAGAGTATGCATGAAAAAACCGCTGTACCCGACTTGATTAAAGAAATTTACACATTTCTTAAAAGAGCAGATTCGGTTCAACTTCAACATCTTTTTGCAGAACTTGATGAAGCATATAAAACCAATTCAGATACAAAAGAAATTATCAAAAAAATAGATAATTTTGAAACACATGTCGTTCCAATTATTGCCGACATCGATGCTGGATTTGGAAATGAAGAAGCTACATATTTATTAGCAAAAAAAATGATTCAAGCAGGAGCTTGTTGTATTCAAATTGAAAACCAAGTTTCCGATGAAAAACAGTGCGGCCATCAAGATGGAAAAGTTACAGTGCCTCATGAAGATTTTCTAGCAAAGATAAATGCTGTCAGATACGCGTTTTTAGAATTAGGAGTTGAAAATGGTTTAATAGTCGCCAGAACAGATTCTCTTGGAGCTGGACTTACTCAAAAAGTTCCAGTCGCTAAAGCTCCTGGTGATCTTGCTGATAAATATAACTCTTTTCTTGAAACTGAAGAAATTCATAACCTAGAAGAGTTAGCTGAAAATGACATAGCAATTCATCAAAACGGTATTCAAGTGAAGCCAGTAAGACTTCCTAACGGACTTTATAAGTTTAAAGACGGAACTGGGGTAGATAGAGTAGTTTTAGATTGTATTACCAGTCTTCAAAATGGAGCAGACTTGCTTTGGATTGAAACTGAAAAACCAAACGTGGAACAAATAGCTTCCATGGTTAACAAAATAAGGGAGGTTGAGCCTAAAGCTAAACTCGTTTATAACAATTCTCCTTCATTTAATTGGACACTGGCTTTCAGAGAACAAGTTTATAAAGAATGGTCAGAGTCTGGAAAAGATGTTTCGGCATATCCTGATCCAGATAAAGAACCGAGAGGACTAATGGATATAAAATTTGATGATAGTGAATTGGCTGGCGAAGCAGATAAATTGATTCAAAATTTTCAAAAAGATGCGTCCAGAGAAGCGGGAATTTTTCATCACTTGATCACCCTCCCAACTTATCATGAAACTGCACTTGGAACTGCAGTTTTAACAGAAGGCTATTTTGGTGATAAGGGTATGCTTGCTTATGTCAAAGAAATTCAAAGACAAGAAATTAGAAGGGACATGTCATCGGTTAAACATCAAGATTTAGCTGGGTCCACTGTTGGTGACACGCACAAAGAGTATTTTTCTGGTGATAACGCGTTGAAAGCTGGCGGTGCTGACAACACTATGAATCAATTTTAAAGGTAACTAAAATTAATCTTTAACCTTTCCACAAACCTTGCAGGTATCTCCTTTTTCAAGGTAGATGCCTCCGCAGCTAGGCTGCAAAGGTTTATTTTTAAGTATTAATCCTATGGCCATTCCTCCGATGGATAAAGCTACCACGATTAAAGAAAAAATTATTGTTGCCATTATTTTACTATCTTAACATTTCTTGCCATCTGTCAGTAGATATCGACTTTATAACCTTATTATCTTTATAGATAAAAAAAGCAGCAAGATTATAGTTATCGGCTATGCTTAACCAATCTTCTTTTGATGCAAATAATGCGGTGGCCCAAGCATCTGCTTTCGCTGTAGAAACTTCATCAATTACAGACACAGACAATAAATTAGACTCCACAGAAATTTTTGATGAAGGATCTATGATATGGCCCGGATTTCTATAATTACCTGAGGTAGCTATAGAAAAATTTTTATTAACTTGAAATTCTTCAAATAATCTTTCTTCAAAAGTAGGATCTATGATTGCAAAAGTCCAATTTAACTGAGGTTTTTTTCCAGAAAATTTAATCTCTCCTCCTATCTCTACCATGTAATTTGTTAAGCCGTAACTTTCTAAAATTTGACTTAATCTATCAACCGCATACCCCTTAGCAATGGAATTAAAGTCCCATTTACCATTTATGAAAACTTTATAATAGCCGCCCGATTTATAAGTAACTTCATCAGAAATTTCAATTAACTTGGAAAAATCTTCATACCCAATAGATCGGTTCCATTGCAGTGACTGATCTTGGTTTATCTGACTAATTGTTGAATTTTTATCATATAAAGAAAATATAGAATCTATCCTTTCAAGTTCATTATTAATTTTTAATTCTAATTCCTGGTCTTTAAAATCTGTTGTATTTTTATAAAATTTTATTTGCCAGGTGGTTCCGAAGGCTTCACCGTTAACAACTGATTGATTGCTAGAATTTGAGCAAGCAATTAAAAAAAGAGAGAGAAAAAAATAAGTAGAGGACCTAACCACCGAAGTCGTCAAACATTATGTTTTCTGGTTCTACTCCAAGACTATCGAGCATTTTAAAGCATGCTTCCATCATCATAGGGGGACCGCACAGATAATACTCACAATCTTCAGGCGCAGGATGATCTTTAAGGTAATTTTCTAGAAGAACCTGATGAATAAACCCAGTTTTGCCGTCCCAATTATCATCGTCTAATGGATCTGATAACGCAGCGTGCCAAGAAAAGTTCTCATATTTATCTTGAAGCTTATTGAAATCGTCAACATAAAACATTTCTTTTAAACTTCTTGCGCCATACCAGAAACTAATTTTCCTTGAAGAATCTAGTCGGAGAAGCTGATCAAATATATGAGATCTCATTGGAGCCATCCCTGCTCCGCCACCGATAAAAACCATTTCGTTTAAGGTATCTCTCGCCATAAATTCTCCGAAAGGACCAAAGATGGTTAATTTATCTCCTGGTTTAAGATTAAATAAATAAGAAGAAGCTTCACCAGGAGGAAAACTTGTTCCCGGAGGAGGAGAAGCAATACGAATATTAAATTTCATTATCCCTTTTTCTTCGGGATAATTTGCCATGGAATAAGCCCTAATCACTGGGACTCCAACTGTTGAAACATTTTCAAAAACTTTAAATTTTTCCCAATCACCTTTATAAATATCTTGAATGCTGAAGGACTTATAATCTGCCTTGTAAGGTGGAATTTCCATTTGTACATAACCGCCCGCATCAAAACCAACATCTTCACCATCTGGAAGCTTTAAAACTAACTCTTTTATAAAAGTGGCTACATTGTCATTAGATAAAACTGTCGTCTCCCATCTCTTAACGCCAAAAACCTCATCAGGTATTTGAATTTTCATATCTCCCTTTACAGGAACTTGGCATGACAAACGCCAATTATTTTTCTTTTCTCGATTATTAAAATGTGCTTCTTCAGTAGATAAAATTGATCCACCACCATCAAAAACCTGACAACGACACTGCGCACAAGTACCTCCACCACCGCAAGCTGAAGATAGAAACAAATTTTGATCAGCAAGAGTTTGTAATAACTTTCCTCCAGCTGGAACGCTTATAGTTTTCTCAGGGTCTCCATTAATTTCAACACTAACATTTCCAGTTGAAACTAGTCTTGACCTAGCCAACAAGATGACAAAAATCATTAAATTTACAATGATAGTAAATGAAACAATTCCTAAAATAATTTCGATAGTGTCAACCATTACAAACTAATCCCTCCGAACGACATAAATCCAAAAGACATTAAGCCAACAGTGATAAAAGTTATGCCTAGTCCTTGTAAGCCCTCGGGAATGTCACTATATTTCAATTTTTCTCTTATTCCAGCAAGCATGGCAATAGCAAGTGCCCAACCAATGCCAGCGCCTAAGCCATAAACGACGCTTTCACCGAAAGCTAAACTTTTTTCCACCATGAACAATGAGGCACCTAAAATCGCACAATTTACTGTTATTAAGGGGAGAAAAACTCCCAAGGCGTTGTACAAAACCGGAACATATTTATCCAAAAACATTTCAAGAATTTGAACAACTGCAGCAATGATGCCAATGTAACTAATCAATCCAACGAATTCTAAAGACACTTCTGGATAACCTAACCATGCCAAAGCCCCTTCTTTTAAAACATATGTGTAAATTAAGTTGTTTAAGGGAACAGTTATACCAATCACAACTATAACTGCAATTCCTAATCCAATAGCAGCTTCAATTTTTTTTGAAATTGCTATAAACGTACACATGCCAAGAAAAACTGAAAGCGCTATGTTTTCTATAAAAATTGAGTTAACTAAAATACTTAAATATTGCTCAAGCATGTTCTACCTTTATTTCTTTTGGAGCATTTTGTTTCATTGAAAATTCAGGAACTTCTACTTGTTCTTTTTTCCAAGATCTTAATGCCCAAATAAAAAGACCAATTATTAAAAAAGATGCAGGAGGTAACAAAAAGAAATTGTTTGGAATATACCACCCACCCTCAGTTGTCATTTGAAGAATTTGATATCCTAAAAGTTGACCACTTCCAATCAACTCTCTAATTGAGCCAACAATGATTAGAATTAAACTATAACCTAGACCGTTTCCAAAACCATCTAAAGCACTCATGGCAGGACCATTTTGCATGGCATAGGCTTCTGCTCTACCCATTACAATACAGTTAGTGATAATCAAACCAACGAACACAGATAAGGTTTTACTAGTTTCATAATCATAAGCTTTTAAGAGCTGATCTACGATTATTACTAACGAAGAAATAATCGTCATTTGCACAATAATCCTAATGTTATTAGGAATAAAATTTCTTATTAAAGAAATAAAAAAACTAGACAAAGTAATTGTAGCCGTCAGGGCCACGCACATAATTAAAGTAGGATAAAGCTTGCTCGTAACTGCTAAGGCAGAACATATTCCTAAAACTTGTAGAGCAATAGGATTGTCCTTGAAAAGTGGCGCAAATAAAACTTCAGAAGCTTTAGACATTAGTGACCTCTTCTTTTAAATTAGACAAAAATTTTAAATACCCAAGATCGCCTAGCCAAAAAGCAAGCAAATTAGTTACTCCATTGCTGGTTAATGTCGCACCAGACAATCCATCAACTTTATAGTTTGAATCAGCTTCATTCATAGCCACTTTACCTTTAACAACTTTTATTAAAAGATTTCCTTTATCATCAAAAAGTTTTTTTCCATTCCATAAAGCTTTCCAAGCTGGATTGTCTATTTCAGCTCCTAAACCTGGAGTTTCTTTATGCTCATAAAACTCTAACCCTACTATTGTATTTAAATCGTTTGATATAGCTAAATAACCATAAAGAATACCCCACAAGCCATAACCTCTGACCGGCAAAATAACGGTGTTCAACTCATCATCCCTATATTCTAAAAAAACTTTCGAATAATTTTCTCTAACCTTTATCGTAGCTATATCTTCTGCAGAACTAAGATTAATGTACTTGGAATTGTCTTGAAGTTCTTTTGATAGATCATATCCGCTTGGATCTAAATCGGTAAAATTACCAGTGTCTAGGTCTATAATTATTTCTTCTATGGAATTGTAAGCATCCGAGACGCTTCCATAAAAATCTTCAAGATTTGCAGCGGCAACAATTTTCTTTTGTTGATCTAAAATTATGTTCTGTTTTTGTAATTGTTTTAATCCTACAGCTATAAAAGAAATAACAGCAGCACAAATCAGACATAATCCTAATCCGATGAAAATAGTATTTTTAATACTGTCTTTATTTTGCATTTAAAACCTTATTTCTATAACTAATATTTCTGGAAACGACAAAGTGGTCAATTAAAGGAGAGAGCAAATTACCAAATAAGATTGCAAGCATCATTCCCTCTGGATAAGCAGGATTAAGCACTCTAATCATGATGACCATAAATCCAATGACAAAACCGTAAATCCATCGACCGGCATTAGTGTGAGAACCAGATACTGGTTCTGTAGCCATAAAAACTAATCCAAAAGCGTACCCGCCCATAACCATATGCCACCAAAAAGGCATCTGAAACATAGGATTTGTATCACTTCCAACAAGGTTGAAAAAGTAACTTGTAACAACTGTTCCTAGAATGACTCCTCCAACAATTCGGTACGAGGCTATCTTTGTTACTAAAAGAATAGCAAGACCTAACAAAATTGCGATGGTAGATGTTTCGCCAATTGACCCCGGTACTAATCCAAAAAAAGCATTGCTCCATGTATAAGCGTCAGGCATGCTTGCATATCCGTCCTGAGCGGAAATTCCAAGCATTGTCGCGGCTGTATATCCATCAACAGCTACCCAGGACATGTCTCCTGACCATGAAGCCGGATAAGCAAAATATAAAAAAGCTCTTCCAGTCAAAGCTGGATTTAAAAAGTTCTTACCTGTGCCACCAAAAATTTCTTTACCAATTACGAGACCAACACTAATTCCCAAAGCTACTTGCCACAATGGAGCGTCTGGCGGACAAGATAAAGCGAACAGAACTGTGGTGACAAAAGCTCCTTCGCTAATTTCATGTTGGCGCACAACGGCAAAAATCATTTCCCAAGCAATTCCAACAAAAAATGTTACCAGATAGATCGGAATAAAATAAATTGCCCCATAAGAAATACAATCCAAAATACTATTTGGATCAAGGCCTGAAAATAATTGTACCAAAGGCCAATGCCAATCCTTTAAGTGTTCTCCACCCGCTAAGTTGATTGCTTCAAGCGCTGATAAAGCTTGATAACCAATGTTGTACATTCCAAAAAACATCGTTGGGAAAGTTGCGAGCCAAACTACAACCATGACTCTTTGTATATCGCTTCCATCCCTCACATGAGTAAGGCCGGAAGTTTTCCTTTCAGATGAATAAAAAAGATTTTCGAAAACATCAAAGAGAGGAAAAAATCGCGCAAATTTACCCTTACCTTCAAATAAAGGTTTTGACTTATCAAATAAGTTTCTTAGAGGATCACTCATTTAACCTTCTTCTTCAATTTTCGTAAGCATTTCCCTCAATAATGAACCGTAATCATATTTACTAGGACAAGAATAAGTGCAAAGAGCTAGGTCTTCTTCATCCAATTCTAATACTCCGAGTTTTTGAGCCGTTTCAGTATCGCCGACAACTATACTACGCAACAATTGTGTAATCATTATCTTATAAGGAAAAATATCCTCATATATTCCTAATGGAACTATGGCTCGATCTGATCCATTCATAGCTGTGGAGTAGTTTAAACTCAGACCTTTCTCTTTTAATTTAGTAAAGAAAACACGCAAAAAAGAATGTTTCTTCAACCCAGGTCTTAAGAAATTTAAAAATTCTCGATCGCTTTTGTTCACCTCTCGAAGAACTGTTATTTGGTTATGATATCTTCCTAAGAAATTCTCAGGAGCTTTAGCTTCAGAACCATTAAGAACAGAGCCAGAAATAATTCTATTGCTTTCTCCTTCAATTTTCCCAATCAGTATTTCATCTAAGTTTGCTCCATTCTCTGAAACAATCATTCCTGGTTGAGATACCATCGGACCGCTCAAAGAAAGTTTTTTTGTATTATCAAGAAGACCTGTTTTGAAAAGTTTTCCGATCATTAAAACTTCTTGATAACCAATAGTCCAAATTTGATTAGTAAGAGATGCAGGAGAAATAGTATGAATCTGTGTACCAACCAACCCTACAGGATGAGGTCCATCAAATTCATAATAATATAAGTTTTCTAAATCGAGCTTTTCTATATTTGAAGAAGGTTTAGTTGAAACGTTGACTGAATTTTTTGCAAGACGCATCATGACTTTTATGCCGACATTAAAAAAATCTTCTTCAGATTTTATGATCTCTTCAGGATCAACGCTTAAAGGATTTGAATCAATTAAAGAAATGAAAATATCATTTGGGCGTTCATTAATTTTTGGGATTTTTGAAAAAGGTCTAGTTTTCAAGACAGTCCATAATCCAGACTTGACCAAAATGTTTACAACGTCCTCCTCAGAAAGATCGGATAAGTTTTGAGAAGATATAAAATCAAATTGCTCTTGATCGTCTTGTTTTTTTTCAATAATCAAAGATAGAAAGGCTCTTCTTTCACCTCGATTAATACTTGAAACAACTCCTGATACTGGAGCTGTAAAAATCACTCCTGGGTTTTTTTTGTCTTCAAATAATGGTTGCCCTTTAATTACATTTTCATTTTCCTGAACCAACATGGTTGGTTTCATGCCATGGTAATCCTTTCCGAGAACCCCGATAGACTTCGATGCAACTTCGTGAACAATTGACGTGTCAGGTTTACCTTTGATAGGTATTTCTAGTCCTTTTTTTATTTTAAAAACCATTGCTTGCAGAGACTAATGTGTTTAAAGAAAATTTGGTAACTTTTTGTATTTAATACCGGCCATTCTTTTAACAACTTTGATAAGTTGAGCGCAATATCCAATTTCATTGTCATACCAAAGATAAATGATGGCATTCCGACCTTTACATTTTGTAGCTTGTCCATCAATAACCCCAGCATATCTCCCTCCGACAATGTCTGAAGATACAACCTCGGCAGACTGGGTGAAGTCGATTTGGTCTTTCAATAGACTATGAAACGCTGTCTGTTTTAAAAATTCCACAAATTTTTCTTGATCTGAAGATTTTTTTAGATAAAGGCTTAATATTGCTAATGAAACATTTGGAGTCGGAACTCTTATAGCATTTGCACTAAGTTTTCCTTCCAAATTAGGCAATATTTGAGAGACAGCGTTGGCTGCGCCGGTTTCGGTTATTACCATATTAAGTGCTGCTGCCCTACCTCTTCTTGATTTTCTATGATAATTATCTATGAGATTTTGATCATTGGTATAAGAATGAATTGTTTCTACATGACCATTATCTATCTCAAATTCATTATCAACAGCACTTAGAACAGGAACTATTGCATTTGTAGTGCATGAAGCCGCGCCAATAATCTCATCTTTATCATCAATTTCATCATGATTCACTCCATAAACTATATTTTTTAATTCTTTTTTTACTGGGGCTGTAAACAAAACTTTTTTTACTTCCTTATTTTTTAAATGTTTCTCTAAACCTTCTTTTGTAGAAGACATGCCTGTGTTGTCTATGACGATGGCATCAGAAATCCCACAACTTGCATAATCAACATTGTCAGGGCTATCAGCTGAGATAAACTTAACAACATTTCCATTCATAATTAAGGCGTTTTCTTGCTCGTCCACTCTTATAGTGCCTTTAAACCTTCCATGCACAGAATCCTTTCGCATAAGCTCAGCTCTTTTCAACAAATCCTCCTCGGAACCTGATCTTGTCACAACTGCTTTTAGGCAGAGAGTCTCCCCAGCTCCTGTATCTTCAAGTAATAACCTTGTAAAAAGTCTTCCAATCCTCCCAAATCCGTATAAAACAAGGTCTTGAGATTTATCTAAAATCGGTTGATGAACTCCAATAACTTCTCTAACTTGTTCTTGGACAAATTCTTCTAAAGCCATTCCTTTTGAATCAAACATAAAACCTGCTGCTAAAATACCTATATCTAACTGACAAGGTCCTAGATCGATAGAATCTAGACATTCTAAAACTTTAGAAGTCTCAAACTCACTTAATTCATTTCCTTCTGCTTCCCTTACTTTTCTATGTAATTGCATTATCTCAATGACTGACAATGTCATCAGAGGTGATCCATAGAGTAATATTCGTACGTTTTTCCTATGCATCTTGCCAATGATAGGAATTGCAGATTCGATTAGAGACTGTCTTTCAATCCAGTTATCTAAATAATTGTCTGGTTTATCTCTTTTTCTTTTGTCTGGATTAGTATCAGACTTGATCTCTGTCATTTTTTAAAGAGAGGAATATCTTTTTAAATGGTAATCAGAATTCCCGAAAATAGTTCTTATAGTTGTTAATCTTTTGAAGTAATGACCTATACTCATTTCTTCGGTAACACCCATTCCCCCATGAAGCTGAATGGATTCTTCGCCAATTAACTTTGCAGCACTTCCTATTTGGAATTTTAATGCCGACACCGCTTTAGACGAATCTGGAGCATTATCGTTCATTTTTGCAGCCGCCATAAGCAATAGAGATTTAGTTTGTTCATGAACCATAAAAGTATCAACCATTCTATGTTGCAAGGCTTGGAATTTACTTAAAGTTTGACCAAATTGTTCTCTTGTTTTGGTGTACTCAAGAGTAAGCTCATTCATTTTTTGCATTATGCCAACAGCTTCAGCTGAAATAGCCAGAGTCGCTAAATCTATGACTTGCGAAATTGTTTTGAAAGCCTTTCCTTCTTCTCCAATCAGGTTTGATTTGGGGACTGATACATTTTCTAAAGTTACCTCTGAGGCTTTTGATCCATCAACATTTGAGTAATCTCTGGAACTTAATCCTTTCGAGTCTTTATCTACAATCAACAGAGAAATACCGTCTTCATCAAGTTGACTGCCGGAAGTACGACAAGAAACTATAAATTTATCTGATGCTGGACCATTCATCACAACAGCTTTGTATCCATCAATAATGTAGTTATCACCTTCAAGTTTTGCAGAAGTAGTCACATCATTTACATCAAACCTACTTTGAGGTTCTGTAAAAGCAAAAGACATTTGTAGTTCACCTGAAAACAATTTAGGCAGGATTTCTTTTTTTTGGTCGTCGCTTCCTAACTTGCTTATTAAATTGCCTGCTAAAACAATATTTGGTATGTAAGGCTCAACGATTAAACCTGTTCCGAAGGCTTCCAAAATAACCATCAAATCTACTGGGCCTCCATTAAAACCCCCATCTCCTTCTGGGAAAGGCATAGCCAATAAACCGAATTCACCAAATGTTTTCCAGTATTCCTTGCTAAAACCATCCTCTGACTTGACCAATTTTTCTCTCACATCAAAGGGATAGTCTTTGGCAATAAACTGGGTTATCAGCTCCTGAACTTGTTTTTGTTCTTCAGAAAGTGCGAAATCCATAGGTAATGTTTATAGGCCTAATACAGCTTTAGCAATAACATTTCTTTGAACTTCGTTACTACCGCCGTAAATAGATACTTTTCTGAAATTAAGATAATGAGGCATGACCGTAGCAGCGAAATCAGGACCAATCCTTTTTTCATTAGAAGCAAGGTCGGATTCACTCATAAATGGATGAGCATAGTAGCCAAGAGCCTCAACAAATAATTCGGAAAGTGCTTGTTGAAGGTCTGTTCCTCCAATTTTTAGAATAGATGATTCAGGCCCTGGGTGACCGCCTGCAGACATAGCGGCTAGAGTTCTTAACTCAGTGAATTCTGCAGACAATAGATCTATTTCTAATTTGTTTAATTTATCCATGAATAAATTATCATCTTTCAAGAAACCATCATTTAAAGGAAGTTCATCGGCAATTTCTCGCAACCTTTTAATTTCTCTTTTAAGATGAGGTATTCCTCCAATCCCAGTTCTTTCATGTGCCAATAGGAATTTTGCAATACTCCAGCCTGCGCCCTCTTCACCAATTAAATTTTCTGCTGGCACCTCAACGTTATCTAGATAGACCATGTTAACTTCGTGGGAACCATCAATTGTAATAATAGGTTTGACTTCAACTCCCGGGCTCTTCATATCAATTAGCAGAAAACTTATACCTTCTTGTTTAATTCCCGATGAATCTGTTCTTACTAAACAAAATATCCAGTCGGCATGTTGAGCCATTGTTGTCCAGGTTTTTGTACCATTGACAATATATTTGTCTCCTTTCTTCTCAGCTTTAGTTTTTAGAGAAGCTAAATCTGAACCAGAACCAGGTTCTGAATATCCCTGACACCACCAAACATCATTGTCTCTAATTGCTGGTAAAAATCTTTCTTTTTGCTCTTCAGTACCAAAAGTATAAATTACTGGACCACACATGCTGACGCCAAACGGTACTATGTTGGGAGTATTGAAAGCGGCAAGTTCATTTTGAAAAATATGTTTTTGAGTAATGGACCAACCTGTACCACCATGTTCTTCAGGCCAATTGATAGCGAACCATCCTTTTTTGCTCAAAACTTTTTGCCATTTTAGATGGTCTTCTCTTTCTAAAGGGATTCCATTATCCATTTTTCTCTTTACATCGGCAGGATAATTCTTTTCTAAAAAGGTTCTTACCTCTTCTTGAAATTTTAGATCTTCTGGTGAAAAAGATAGATTCATTTTATATACCTCACAATTAAAATTTGAATAAATTCTGAAAAATGTATTATACACTCAGTTCAATCTATCCAAAGTAGAATCTTTTTCATATGCATAGAATTTTAGATAAGAAAAAAAGCTTGGTTATTTGTCAAGACAGTTCCAAATTAGGAATTGTATCTAGATTCATCAAAACAAATTCTGATAAACCCTTTTTTATATTTAAAGAATTTGAAACTTTACCTTATGATCATTTTTCTCCTCATTTAGATAATCTTTCCAATAGAATTGAAACCCTTTCAAAAACTAATAGTGACGAAATATTAGTTCTCACAACCACAAATGCACTCATACAGCCATTGTTCGACAAAACCTCTGTTAATAATTTTTCTTACATTTTTGAAATAAAAAAAAGTCTAGACAGAGATGATTTAATAAAAAAATTAGATATTTCAGGTTATAACGCATCTGAAATTGTTTCTTCGAGAGGAGAATTTGCAATTAGAGGCTCTGTTATTGATATTTTTCCAATAAATTCAAAAAATCCAATAAGAATTAATTTAGAAGACAATTTTATTGAGTCTATTCGGACCTATGATAAAGATTCTCAACTTGGCATCCACAAAATAAATAAATATGAATGCAAGGCTTCAAAAGGATTCACTCTAGATCATGATTCCATAAAAATTTTTAAAAAAAATTGGAGATCAAACTTTAGTAATGATGGAAAAATTTTTGATGATGTTTCAAAAGGTAGATTTCCAGAAGGGATAGAATCTTACTTTCCTCTTTTTTATAAAGAAAAACCTAAATTTGATGATTTTTTTTGTGATTTTGATTTATTTTCTTTTGGTAATTTGGAACATTCAACGAAATCATATTGGCACATAATCAATCAAAGATATGAAGAATTTATAAACAATCTTGATCGTCCACCACTAACCCCTTCTATTTTATTTAATGATCCAAAAGAATTTCTCACAAAACCCTTTACAGAAATAATTGATGAAGGAAAAAAGCAAATAACTATTAGAAAAGATATTCCTGAACCAAATAACCTTCCAAAAAAAGAAAGAGAAACATTTATTCAAGAAGAACAATATGAATTTAAATTAGAAGCCAAAGTTGTGCATACAAATCATGGAATAGGCATTTTTAAAGGCTTAAAAAATTTAAGTAACACTGAATGTTTTGCAATTGAGTACGCTGAAGGTGAGACGTTATACGTTCCAATAAGTTCCATGAATTTGCTGACTCCATATCATGGAAATAACGAAATTAAGCTAGACTCTTTGAGAAAAAATAATTGGAAACAAAAAAAAGAAAAAACTAGAAAAAAAGCTTTTGATATTGCTGCTGAATTATTGGAAGCCGAAGCATCGAGAAAAATTGATAAATCCATCCCTCTCATCTTAGAACAAAAAGAATTAGAAATTTTCTCCAAGGGATTTGGCTTTCAAGAAACACCAGATCAAACAAGTGTCATAGCAGAAGTTAGAAATGATCTCGCCTCCGAAAAACCACAAGATAGACTAATTTGCGGTGAAGTAGGATTTGGAAAAACTGAAATTGCACTAAGAGCTGCTTTTATTTGTGCTCAAAATAAAAAACAAGTCGCTGTGCTAGCTCCAACAACGATACTTGCAAGACAGCATTATGATTTATTTTGTGAAAGATTTTCAGATACTAATTTAAAAATTGAATTTATTTCAAGGGAAAAAAATATCAACGAGAAGCGTGAAATTTTAGATAATCTTGAATTAGGCAATACTTCTATAGTAATTGGAACTCACGCACTTTTAAGCGATCAACTTGTTTTTTCTGATTTAGGATTACTTATTATTGATGAGGAACATAAATTTGGAGTGAGACAAAAAGAAAAACTCAGAAAATACTCAAAGGGAATTAATACTATCTCGTTGTCTGCTACTCCAATTCCAAGATCTTTAAATCTGGCATTATCCAAAGTTAGAGATATATCAATCATTAGTACTCCTCCTCCTGGAAGAAAAGCGGTTGAAACTTTGGTAGCAACTTATGCAAAAAGTCTTGCAAAAGAAGCGATCGAAAGAGAATTTACAAGATCGGGGCAGATATTTTATTTGGTAAATAATGTTTCTCGTCTTGAAGAAAAATTAAAAGAATTAGAGAAGATAGTACCGGATGCAAAAATTAAAATAGCTCATGGGCAGATGGCACCAAAAGAACTAAAGAGTGTAATGTTAGATTTCTTAAATAAAAAAATTGATATTTTACTTTGTACTACAATCATTGAAAGTGGTATAGATATTGCGAATGCTAATACTCTGATCATTGAAGGAGTTGAGAATTTTGGTCTATCTCAACTGCATCAAATAAGAGGTAGAGTAGGAAGGTCAAATAGACAAGCCTATGCATATTTCTTTATAACTCCCGATGTAACTCTTACAAAAAATGCTTCAGCCAGACTGGAGGCTCTAAAATTTAGTGATTCACTAAACTCAGGATTCAATTTAGCAATGAGAGATTTAGAAATTAGAGGGGCAGGTGAAATTTTAGGAGAAAAACAAAGCGGATTAATTGACTACGTTGGTTTAAGTTTATTTTCTTCAATGATAAATAGGTCTATTAAACTTCTAGAAGGGATAGATGAGACGCACGAGGAATTCGAAGTGAAAATAGGAGAAAATGGATTCATTCCAGAAACCTTCATTCCACAAACGGAAGTAAGATTGGAAATTTATAAAAAATTTTCTTCCGTTAAAAATAAAGAGAACCTAAATCAGCTTGTAAAAGAAATAGAAGATAGGTTTGGAGCTTTACCTGAAGATATTAAAATTTTAGTCAATTTGACATGCATAAGAATTGAATCCAGTAAGCTGCTGATTACAAAAATAAAAGGCGA
>CACAWS010000010.1 GCA_902536295.1 uncultured SAR86 cluster bacterium
GGATCTTGGGAATGGAATTAGATTCGGACCCTCTGCTGTAGAAATAAAAAAAATAGATTATGGTGTTCACGAAGAAAATAAAGAAGATTTTTTGAAATCACTTCAACAATATTGGCCTTCTATTCAGGGCAGTCAGCTTTCTCCTGATTATTCGGGGATAAGAGCAAAAATAAGAGGTGCTGAAGATTTTGATTTAGAAAAGTTAGATAAAAAAAATAAAGTTGCAATCAACATAATTGGATATATTTCTCCTGGCCTAACTTCCTCTCTGGCTTTAGGAGAAAAGATTGTAGATTTAGTAAAAAATTAAAAATATGATCTATAATTTTATGAATTTTTGGCTGAGTGGCAGAGTGGTCATGCAGCGGACTGCAAATCCGTCTACGCCGGTTCGATTCCGACCTCAGCCTCCAATTTAATTAAAATTTTTAATTGAAGTATAATTAATTAATTTTTTTTATTGCCCGGGTGGTGGAATTGGTAGACACAAGGGACTTAAAATCCCTCGATAGCAATATCGTGCCGGTTCAAGTCCGGCCCCGGGTACCAAGATGATTTTTATGATAAAAATTTTTAAACCTTATGAAATAAAAAGGAATCAATTTTTTTTATAGAAAGTATTTTTTATCATGCATAACATTAGAAAAGCTATAATTCCAGCTGCTGGTCTTGGCACTAGAATGCTTCCTCTCACTAAGGTTGTTCCTAAGGAGCTTTTACCTTTGGCAACGAAACCGATAATTCAACATATAGTAGAAGAAATTTCAGAAGCTGGGTTTGAAGAAGTTATTTTAGTAACTAATCCAAATAAATTTCCTTTAGCAAAACATTTTTCGAGAGATATAGAAATAGAAAGAAAAGTTTTAAAAAATTCAACCAACTCTTTTTTGAAAGATTTAGGTCAGCTTTCTAATATGAAAATTAAAATTTCAAATGCAATACAACACAAAGCTTTGGGATTAGGTCATGCAATATTATGCTCGAAAAAATTTATAAAAAATGAACCTTTTGCTGTGGTTCTACCAGATATGGTAATAGACTCTAATAAAAAAAATTCTAATCTTGCGCTTATGAAAAAAAAATTTGAAGCTAGTGGAAATTCATCTTTGCTATTAGACGTTGCAAAAAAATCGGAGGTAAGTAAATATGGAATAGTAAAAGTAAAGAAATTAAAAGATTCTTTAAATAGTTTCTACATAGAGGGAATTATTGAAAAACCTAAGCCCGAAGACGCTCCTTCAAAACTTTTTGCAGCTGGGAGATATATTTTTAATAATGAAATTTTTAAATTTTTATTAAAAGAAAGACCTGACTCACAGGGTGAAATTCAATTGACTGGA
Organism: uncultured SAR86 cluster bacterium; assembly: GCA_902536295.1. Lineage (GTDB taxonomy): Bacteria > Pseudomonadota > Gammaproteobacteria > Magnimaribacterales > AG-339-G14 > AG-339-G14. Next base: position 1,341 of record CACAWS010000010.1, read on the forward strand.
GCAATATCAAATTATGTCAAAGAAAATCCATTGATGGGGTTTTCTCTCAACGGAAAAATCCATGATTGTGGTAATAAAGAGAACTATCTTTTAGCAAATTTAGAGTTTTCAAGGAAAGATAAAAATTTGAATAAAATTTTAAAAAAATATTTTAGGTAATAATTTGTTTAATTTAATAAAAATTTTTTTTAATTTCTCTGTTTTCAACAAAAAAATAGAATTTATAAGTTGTGAAGAAAGATTTGAAAATCTTATTATTGATTTACAACAAGAAAAGTATTTGGCTATGGATACTGAATTTGATTGGAGAAATACCTATTTTCCAAAACTTTCTCTAATCCAAATTGGAACGACAAAAAATATTTATTTAATTGATTGTTTAAACGAGATTAATTTATCAAGCCTCCAAAATTTATTAAATGATAAAAAAATAATTAAAATTTTTCACGCTGTTAGAAGTGACTCTACTGTTTTGTCGACTGCAGCAAATTTAAGAGTAAATGATTGTTTTGATGTTCAAATGGCAGAAAAATTTTTATCCGAGGGAGATTTAAAAAGTTATGCAAAAATTGTCTTGAAATACTTTGGATTGAAAATTGATAAATCACAAACAAACTCAAATTGGTTAAAAAGACCTTTTAGCAATAATCAACTATCTTATGCAGCAAATGATGTGCGATTTCTTATAGAAATACACAAAAAACAGATTAAAGCTCTAAAAAAAAGAAACTTAGAGGAAAAAATTTTAGAGTCTTCAAAAAAAGAATCTTCTCTTGGTAATGAAGAATTATACGTTTCAAGATTAAAAAAATTAAAATCTTCAGAAAAGTTAGCGAAAGATTTGTTTCTTTGGAGAGAAAATAAAGCTATAGAAAACAATATTCCACCATCTTTTATATTTAAAGATAAATTCTTTAAAAAGCTTCTTAAGTCTTTTCAGAATGAGATTTCTAAAGAAAAAATTTTAAAGATTTTAAACAACGAAAACTTAACAAATGATTTAATAGATACAATTAAGAAATGATTTTTTGGATTTTTTACCTTTTTTTATCTTTAATGATTTCCTATTCATTTTACAGGTTATTTTCTTTAAAGTTTCTCGGATTTATTTCTGCAGTTTTTGTATTTGGCCTTTTATCAGGAGTCTGGTTTATTTCTCCTGGTAGTCAGGAAGTTGCTCCAATTATTTCAATATTTTTTTTAGAAAATACCATATCAGAAAGTAATGGGTATTTAAGATTATTCAGACCTTTATTAATTTCTTTTTTTTCAGCGTTGATATTAGGTATAACTTTTCTTTTATTAAAAAAATTTTTTTCAAAGCGTAATATAAAATTCAAATTTAAATATTGAATTTAAGTTTAAATTGAAATTTCTTTATCCCTTAGAGAAATTAAAATAGGAGTTAGTTGAGTTATTTAAAAATTAATAATTCTCGGAACTAAATTAACTAAATCCAAAATACCAATCTGATTTTTTCCATTTAAGAAGCCTGCGCATTCTCCTGGATTAAATATTATGGTTTCTTCAATTATCTCATTTCTGTATCTATGCGTGTGGCCATGAAAAATAATATCGGATCTAAGAATTAAGTCTTCATTAATTAATTCGGGATGATGAACTATACAAATTTTTTTTCCTTTCAAATTCAAAAAGCAGGGTTCCTCTTTAAGCAAGCATTTGAAATTTTTTGAAGCTTTAATTAAATCCTCTTTTTCATCAATGTCATTATTACCGAAAACTCCAATCATCTCAGAATTTAACTTTTGAAAAGCCAATAATGATTTAGGGAGGGTAATATCGCCTGTATGAATTACAAGATCTACTCTTTCTTTATTGAAAATTTCACAAATTTTAGAGATATTCTTTAAGTTATTATGAGTATCCCCAACAATGCCTATATTCAATTAGGACACTTTTTCTAAAATATGTATGCCGCAAGCTGTTCCTAGACCTATAACATGAGTCATACCAATTTTTGCTCCATCAACTTGTCTTTTGCCAGCTTCACCTCTCAAGTGAGTACATATTTCATAAATATTTGCGATTCCAGTTGCTCCAAGCGGGTGGCCCTTAGATAGAAGTCCCCCCGAAACATTAACCGGCACCTTACCTCCCAATTCAACATGACCTTCATCAATCATTCTGCCTGCTTCTCCATCTTTACAAAGTCCAAGATTTTCATAATGCAACATCTCAGCAGTTGCAAAACAATCATGTAATTCGACTAGGTTTATATCTTCTGGGCCAATTCCAGCTTGTTCATATGCATCTTTAGCTGCAAGGCGCGTGCATGCATTAACATCTGGCATTACAAGATCTCTATCGGTGTAAGGGTCACTTGCCATGGCTGATGCTCTTACTTTAACTGCTCTAGATAAACCTAACTCTTTAGCTTTTTTTTCAGAAACTAATACTGCCGCAGCAGAACCATCAACATTAACAGAGCACATCAATTTAGTATTAGGATAAGAAATCATCTCTGCATTCATAACCTCATCCAAAGGTGTTTCTATTTGATACATTGCTTTAGGGTTCATAGTTGAATGATGATGATTTTTAACTGAAATTTTTGCAAATTGTTCAAAAGTCGTTCCGTATTCTTTCGCGTGTTCCATGCCTGCTTCAGCAAAAACACAAGGCATAGTACCTGATCCTAGAAGACCTTCTTTAGGAATTCCATCTCCACTTCCAGCACCACCAAGCAACCCTTTACCCATTTGTTCTACCCCAACTGCAAGCACAACGTCGTACATTCCGGCTTTAATTGACATCCAGGCTTCTCTGAATGCTGTAGCACCAGTGGCACAGGCATTTGCGACATTCACAACAGGCATTCCTGTTTGACCAATTTCTTGAAGGATTCTTTGTCCTACCATAGCATTTGCTTGACCTAAATTACCGCAATAAAGAGCTTGCATATCTTGAATCCCTAAACCCGCATCATCTAAAGCCATTAACGCAGCCTCAGCGCCAATGTTAGGCACACTTCTATCCGGAAATCTTCCGAATTTAATCATGTCAACTCCCATTACATAAACATCGCTCATATTTTTTCCTCTTCAAATTGGTTCAAAAAAATAACTTAGATAAGAATTTCCGTCTTTATCTTTCCTGCCTAATGCATCGTCAAATATTACTTTAACTGGCATATTAAATTCTATTTTATCAGGATCTGGCTCAATGTTAATGAGATTTCCTTTGATAGTTCCGCCCCCCTCTAAATCAACAATGGCAGAAACATAAGGGACATCAATGCCCGGAAATGATCTATAAACTACCGCGTAACTGTGTAAAGTACCTTTATCCGAAAGTTTTATAACCTCCATTTCGTCTCTCGCAAAACATTTAGAGCATACATTTCTTTGACCCAAAAAAGTTGCACCACATTTTTTACAACGATATCCTTCAAGATAGGGATCACCATCTTCAGGTATTTTTAGATAGTCAACAACTGGAAGAGGTTTAGATTGGCTCATAATGTCCTCAATAAATTAAATTCTGTACAATTATTAAATCATATGATTGTCAAAAATTTAATATAAAAATGAGCTTAATTGGTGGAATAGTAGGCGGAATGATTGGCTTTACATTTCTTGGCCCATTGGGTGCATTAATAGGAAGTGTTATTGGATCTAGAATGTCTGGAAATTCCGTTAAAAGAAAAAACCCAAACAATTTTGATCATCAATTAGCATTTTTTGCTGCACTTTTTGCTTGTTTGGCAAAAATAGCTAAAGCGGATGGACAGGTTACAACAGAGGAAATAAATAAAATTGAAGATTTTATTCAAAAAAAATTTAACTTAAATGAAGAACAAAGAAACTTCGCAATAAATATTTTTCAAAAGGCAAAAGATGATAATGTCTCTTTTGATGCTTATGCTAGTCAATTGGCTAATCTTCTTAAAAAAAGTCCTAATTCTTTAGTTATTTTCTTCGAGCTCTTATTTGAATTGGCCATGGCTGATGGCGTATTACATCCGAATGAAGAAAAGTTACTTAAGAAATTGCCAAAAATATTTGGTTTCAGCGATCAACTTTATAATCAGTTGTTTCAAAAATATGGACTAAAAACTAACAATTTTTACCAAGTCTTGGGAGCTACAAAAGATATGAATTTTGATGAAATTAGGAAAATTTACTTAAAAAAAAGAAGGGAATTTCATCCAGATAAACTGATTTCTAAAGGCTTGCCTGAAGAATTAATTGAAAAAGCCAAAGAAAAATTTATTGAAATTCAAGAAGCATACGAGGAGTTGGAAAAAATCCATAAAAAATGATAATTTGAATCATGAAATTTTTTACTTCATTAAATCAAAAGCTGATGCAATTAAATGGACTTGATTTCATAGCTTTGTTTTTATTAAGAATATATCTAGCATATATTTTCTGGATTGCTGGAGTAAGAAAAATAGTTTGGGATAATGGCATGCCAAATATTGATAGATTTGCTGAGTTCCTAGGCCCTGGCGGAGGAGACAACTTAAATTTATTTTTACCTCATTTTTTTGGATGGTTGGCAGTTCTGGCCGAAGCAGGAGGAGCAGTCTTGCTTTTGGTAGGTCTTTTTTCTAGATGGGCAGTTATACCTTTAATAATTACAATGCTTGTTGCTTTCTATTATCATCTTCCTAACGGATGGAGTATTGATTCTGGAGGTGTTGAAATGACAGTAACTTATATTGTCATGCTTTTAATAATTTTAATTTTTGGACCCGGAAAATACTTGTCTTTAGATTTTTGGGTATTAAGAAAATAAATTGCTAATTCATTCTGATATTACATCTGAACCACTATTGAGAGTTGTTGAAATTCTTAATAAAGCCATGACTAGAAATCTAGTTGATTGGAATGCTATGAATATAGCTACGGTTAATTCTGTTGGGCAGCCTTCATCTAGGATGGTGTTGTTAAAGAAAATTGATGAGAGAGGATTTGTTTTTTATTCAAATTTTAAAAGCAAAAAAGGCAAGGAAATTGACTCTAATAACTTGGTGGCTCTAAATTTTTGGTGGAGAGAGTTAAAAGAGCAAATCAGAGTTGAAGGGTCAATCAAAAAACTATCATCAAAAGAATCTGATGATTATTTTAATTCAAGACCATTGCAATCTAGAGTAGCCGCCATTCTTTCAAGACAAAGTGAAGAAATAGAATCCTACGATAAATTAAATGATGAAATAAAAAAACTTACCAGAGAATTTGAAAATAAAAATGAAGAGCCAGTTAGACCAGAACATTGTGGGTTATATCTTGTAAGCCCTAAAACTATTGAAATATGGAAAGAGGGAGATTTCAGAACACACTTTAGGGAAAAATTTATAAAAAAAGATAACAACGTTTGGCAAAGCTCCTTCTTATCCCCGTAAAAATTGGGTTATAATCAATTTATGGGCCGTTCGTATAGGTCAAAAAATGATAGAGATTAAACTTCCTGACAATTCCATCAAAAAATTTAAAAATCCTGTTTCAATAATTGAGGTTGCTGAATCTATTGGTCCAGGGCTAGCTAAAGCTACAGTTGCAGGAAAAGTGAATGGCAAATTAAAAGATGCTTGTGATTTAATTGAAGAAAATGCGTCCTTAGAAATAATACGTGCACAAGATCAAGAAGGCTTAGAAATAATTAGGCATAGTTGTGCACATTTATTCGGCCATGCTCTAAAACAAATCTATCCAGATGCCAAGATGGCAATTGGGCCAGTTATAAAAAATGGATTTTACTATGACATAGATTTAGAAAAGTCTCTAACTCAAGACGATTTAGAAAAAATAGAAAATAAAATGAAAAAGCTATCTGATACAGATTATGAAGTAGTAAAAGAAGTTGTACCAAAAAAAGATGCAGAAGATATTTTTAAAAGCAGAAATGAGGATTACAAATTAGAAATTTTAAAAGATATTAAATCTAAGGAAACCGTTGGTCTTTATTATCATCAAGAATACATAGATATGTGTAGAGGGCCTCATGTAAATTCTATGAAGCATATAAAAGCGTTCAAATTGACTCATGTTGCTGGAGCATATTGGAGAGGCGATTCAAAAAATAAGATGTTACAACGAGTCTATGGAACTTTGTGGAATTCTAATAAAGATTTAGAGAAACATTTAAATAACCTTAAAGAAGCTTCAAAAAGAGATCATAGAAAATTGGGGCAAAAATTTGATTTATTTCATTTTCAGGAAGAAGCTCCAGGAATGGTTTTTTGGCATCCAAAAGGATGGACTATTTTTCGCTTACTAGAGAACTTTATAAGAGAGAAGCAATTAAAAGCTGGTTACGAAGAGATTAAGACTCCGCAAGTTTTGGATAGAAAGTTATGGGAAAAATCGGGTCATTGGGATAAATATAGAGAAAATATGTACATTACAGAAATTGATGAGGAACATGCAAATGAAAAAAGAGTTAATGCTTTAAAACCAATGAGTTGCCCAGCCCATGTTCAAATTTATAATCAGGGAATCAAATCATATAGAGATCTTCCAGTTAGGTTAGCTGAGTTTGGTTGTTGCCATCGATATGAAGCGTCGGGTACGTTGCATGGTTTGATGAGAGTAAGGCAATTAACTCAAGACGATGGACATATTTTCTGTACTGAGGATCAGATTGAATCAGAAACACAAAATTTTATTGAAGTGCTTTCAGAAGTTTATAAAGAATTAGGGTTCAGAAAATTTAAAATCAATTTATCCACTCGACCTGATGTTAGAGTGGGTTCTGATGAAGTATGGGATAAAGCTGAAGACGCTCTTCGACATGCGATTAATAAATTAAATTTAGAATACGAAGTTTCGGAAGGTGACGGAGCTTTTTATGGCCCGAAACTAGATTTCATCCTTACCGATGCAATCGATAGAGAATGGCAATGTGGAACTCTTCAATTAGATTTTAATTTACCTGACAGGTTAGACGCTACTTTTGTTGGAGAAGACGGTGAAAAACATAAGCCAGTTATGATGCATCGAGCAATATTGGGTTCCGTAGAGAGATTTATTGGAATTTTAATTGAAGAATTTGATGGAAACTTCCCAGTTTGGTTATCACCTATTCAAGTTGTAATAATGAATATTTCTCAAAAACATGAAGAAAAAGTTAAAAAAATTCAAGAAAAACTTGAAAGTAAAGGTTTTAGAGTGAAATTAGACTTGAGGAATGAGAAAATCACTTATAAAATCCGCGATCATTCTATGCAAAGAGTGCCTTATCAATTGGTTGTTGGCGATAAAGAGGAAGTGACAAATACTGTATCTGTCAGAGCTAGGAAGGGTGAGGATTTGGGAAGTATGCAAATAGAAGATTTTTCTAGCATGCTTGCCAGTAAAATAAAATCAAAGGAGGTTTGATTGATTAAATTTTTTTTAGTTTTAGTCTAGTATATGGACCAAGCAAAAAGGGCTTTCGAAAAAAGAAATAAACAGCCCATAAATCAATTCATTAAAGCTACGCAAGTAAGGTTAATATCACAAACTGGTAAGCAGTTAGGAGTTGTAGATCTAAAAGACGCTTTAGACAAAGCCAAAGATCAAGATTTAGATCTTGTTCAAATGAATAACGACTCGGACACGCCTGTTTGTAAATTAATGGATTATGGTAAACACCTTTTTGATCAAAAAAAGCAAAAAGCAGCCTCAAAGAAAAAAACTAAAAAAACACAACTCAAGGAGATTAAATTTAGACCCGGAACTGATGAGAACGATTATCAAATAAAATTGAGAAATATCATAAAGTTTTTGAATGAAGGCGATAAAACAAAAATTACAATGAGATTTAGAGGAAGAGAATTAGCTCATAAAGATATAGGACTAAGACTTTTAAAAAGAGTTGAATCCGATCTCTCTGACATAGCTTCTGTTGAGCAGGAGCCAATTGCAGAAGGAAGACAATTTGTAATGCTTTTGAGCCCTAATAGGAAATAACTATGCCAAAAATTAAAGTACACAGCGGTGCAGCCAAACGATTCAAGAAAACAGGCAATGGTATGAAAAGAAAACATGCCAATAAAAGTCATATTCTCACAAAGATGACTACTAAATCAAAAAGGCAATTACGTGGAACAGTTGCTCTGGCATCAGGCGACGAAAAATTAGTAAAGAGAATGTTTAAGGAGAAATCTTAATGGCTAGAGTTAAAAGAGGAGTTGAAGCAAGAAGGAAGCATAAAAAAATTTTGAAACTTGCGAAAGGATATCGCGGTGCTAGAAGCAGGACTTTCAAAGTTGCTAAACAGGCAGTTACAAGGGCTGGACAATACGCTTATCGAGACAGAAAAGTAAAAAAAAGAACCTTCAGATCTCTTTGGATAGTTAGAATAAATGCAGCTGTTAGAGAACATGGGATGTCTTATAGTGTTTTTATGAATAGTCTGAAGAAGGCTAACATCAATCTCGATCGAAGAGTGTTAGCAAATCTTGCTGCCGAAGATTCAGAATCTTTTGCAGATTTAGTCGAAATTGCTAAACAAAATGCAGCATAATATGTTGTATGGATTTATCAAAACTTAAAGCAGATTTAAAAAAAGACTTTAATTCATCTTCATCTTCTATAGATCTTCAAAATTTAAAAGTTAAATATCTTGGCAAAAAAGGCAAGATAACTAATTTATCAAAAAAACTAAGTACATTTGAAAAAAAGCATCGACCAAAAGTTGGGAAAAAAATTAACGAACTTAAATTACTTTTCAACGAACTTAATGATAAAACTTCTCTTAAAATTGAAAAAAAAGAACTAGAAATTGAAATATCAAAAGACCAAGTAGATGTTTCTCTTCCAGTGGATACATCTCAGAGAGGGGGACTACACCCGATTACAAGAACAATTGAAAAAATATCCTCGTACTTTTTAACTAAAGGCTATCTTATTGAAGACGGTCCTGAAATAGAAAGCGAATACTATAATTTTGATGCGCTTAATATTCCCCAAGATCACCCTGCTAGAGATATGCACGATACCTTTTATTTAAGCACAGGAGACTTGCTTAGAACTCATACCTCACCGGTTCAGATTCATGCTCTAGAAAAATATGAAATGCCTTTAAAAATACTTTGCCCAGGAAAAGTCTATAGAAGTGACTCGGATCCAACACATACTCCTATGTTCCATCAAATAGAAGGATTAGTAATAGATAAAAATGTGAACTTTGGAAATCTGAAAAAGGAATTGGTTGATTTTTTGAATTATTTTTTTGGAAAGGATCTAAAAGTTAGATTTCGTCCCTCTTATTTTCCATTTACTGAACCCTCCGCTGAGGTAGACATTATGGATCAAAAGGGTTGGTTAGAAATAATGGGCTGCGGAATGGTTCATCCAAATGTTTTAAAAATGTCAGGCATAGATTATAAAAAATATTCTGGCTTTGCATTTGGCTTAGGAATAGAAAGAATGGCTAAGTTAGATTATTCAATTAGCGATATGCGCATTTTATTTGAAAATGACTTAAAAGCTATTTCGGGTAAAAAATGAAATTTTTAAAGTCTCATTTACTAGAGAAGGTGCCAATTAGAATTGACACTAAAAAACTTGAAACCGAGTTGACTAGGCTCGGTTTGGAAGTGGATTCCGTAAAAAAATTTAAAAATAAAGCAGATTTTGTTTTTGATTTAGACCTAACGCCCAATCGTGGAGATTGTTTTAGCGTTCTTGGTATTGCAAGAGAGTTGGCAGCAGCTGAGAACAAAAAAATAAAACAAGAAATCGTTGATTTAAAAAAAACTGACCTAAAACCTAAAACCAGAGTTAAATTATCGGCTCAAGGGGCTTGTCCAAGGTATAGTTTTATTGAAATTTATAATTTTGATAATTCAAAAAAAATCCCAAATTTTATTCTAGATAGGCTTGAAGCGGGAGGAATTAATTCTATAAATCCTGTAGTTGATATTTTGAACTATGTCATGTTGGACTTTGGGCAGCCAATGCATGCATTTGATTTGGATAAAATTGGCAAGGTTATAAACGTTAGATATGCCAAGGAAAAAGAAAAAGTAAATCTTTTGGATGAATCTACAAAGGTTTTAAATAAAAATTGTCTTGTAATTTCTGATGAGAATCAGGCATTAGCGTTTGCTGGAATTATGGGGGGATTGAATTCTTCAGTGACAAACGAAACTAATGCCATTTTTATTGAGTCAGCTTTCTTCACTCCAGATGTTATTAGAGGCAAAGCAAGGAACTTCAATATACAAACCGATTCTTCACAAAGATTTGAAAGGGGAGTGGATTTTAATATACAAATTCAGGCTTTAAAAAAAGTAACCAACTTAATAATAAAATATTTGTCAGGATCTTATTCTGTCATTTCCACTGTCGAACAAAAAAAACATATTCCAGATCAAAGAAAGATTACTCTTAATTTATCAAATTTAAGAACAAAGCTAGGATATGAAATCAAATCTAATAAAATAAAAAAAGTTTTAAAATCTCTTGATTTAAAAGTAGAGAGTTTAAAAAATAATTTTCTAACAGTTGAAGTTTCAAGTCATAGATTTGATCTAAAAATCGAAGAGGATTTAATTGAAGAAATTGCCCGAATTGAAGGATATGACAATATTCCTTCAATTGACTTAAAAACCACAAACCAGCAATTCAGAAACTCAAAATATCTTCAGTCTTTACAGTTAAAGAAATATTTAGCAAACCAAGGATATCAGGAGGTTATAAATTACTCTTTTATAAATAAACAAATTTTAGATGATTTAGATATCACTCATGAAACTATCAAGATTAAAAATCCTCTCAATGAAAACCTAGAAGTCATGAGACCCAGTCTAATGCCGAGCTTATTAACAAACTTAAAAAGTAATTTAAATCGTGGAGAAACTTTTGTAAAAATATTTGAAGAAGGAAAAGTTTTTAAACTAGACTCAGTAAAAAGCGAAACAAATATGTTTTCAGGCTTAATATTTGATCATGACAAGAAAAAAAATTGGAATAATAAAGAAATCTTTGATTTTTTTGATTTAAAAAAACTAATTATTGATATGTTGGGGTATCTTTCTGCAACTAATATAAAGTTTATGAAGAGTAAAAACATTTTTTTACACCCAAATATTTCTTTAGATGTTGCGGTTGAAGGAAAAATAATAGGATCTTTTGGAAGGGTTCATCCAAAAATTAACAAAAACTTTGGAATCAAAAAAACATTTTTTTACTTTGAATTCTTAACAGATTCCTTGTTCTTTGAAAGTGACATTAAGATGAATGAATCTTCAAAATACCCATCTATTCAAAGAGATTTATCTTTTTTAATTCCTGGAAAAATAGATTTTGATAAATTGTATGAATTAGCTAAAAAATTAGGTGGCTCAAATTTAGTTAATTTCAAGCTATTCGACCTTTATCAAGAGTCTGAAAAAAAACAAGTCTCAAGTTATGCTTTTAATTTCACTTGGCAATCAAATAAGAAAACTTTAGAGGATAAAGAGATAGATTTGATAGTATCAGATATTATAAAAGGTTTCCGGGAAAAGTTTAACGCGAAACTTAGAAGTTAATATGTCTATCACTAAATCGGACTTAGTTAATCAATTGAATCAGAAATTAGGACTTCCCAAAAAAGTAAGCATCATGATTGTTGAGACTTTTTTTCACGAAATTTCTGAGGCTTTGGCTAGAGGTGAGGAGGTAAAGTTGCCTGGATTAGGAAATTTTTCGTCATCTTTCAAAAAAAGTAGACCTGGAAGAAACCCTAAGACAGGAAAACAATATGTAATTAAAGCAAGAAATGTCATAAGCTTCAAAGCAAGTAAAAAGTTAAGAAAAGATCTCTAAATTAGTGGAAATTGATTTAAAAAAAATTCCTGATAAAAAATATTTTACTACTGCGGAAGTCACAAAAATTGTTGGTGCTAAAGCCCATACTTTAAGATACTGGGAAAGAGAATTCGATTCATTATTTAAATTAAAAAAGTTATCAAATAAAAGAGTTTTTAAAAAAAAGGATGTTATTAATCTGTTAAAAATAAAAAGTCTTTTAAAAAATGAGGGCATGACTATTAAAGGTGCGAAGACTAAAATAAACGCCTTTGAAATAGACTTAAAATCTTCAGTTGACATTTTGCCTGTATTGAAGGAAATTTTAAAAGAATTAAAAAAATAGTTTGGAGAGAAGTATGAGAAGAATTGTTACAGGTCATAACAAAGAGGGTAAATCAATTATTAATATTGATGGTCCACCAGCAAGAACTTTAGGAGAAGATGTTGGAGGACTTTATGAACTTTGGAATACTGATGGAAAAGATGTAAATTCATTAGATTCAGTAGATAGGGCTAATTCAGAAGTAATTCTATCTCCACCGGCTGGAGGAACTAAATTTAGGTATTTTCAAATCAATCCAGTTCCTGAAGGAGTTTCTGCTGAATTCATTGAAGAAGCCACTGCTGAAGCTTTCGAAAAAATGGGAGCAGCACATCATAGAGTTGATACAACAAGACATCCAGCGATGCACAAAACTGAGACTGTAGATTATATAATTTTGCTTAAAGGCGAAGTTACTTTGATCCTAGATGAAGAAGAAGTAGCGTTAAAACCTTTTGACGTCGTTGTACAAAGAGGAACAAACCATGCTTGGGCAAATTATGGAAATGAACCGGCTCTCTTGATAGCAGTTCTAATCGATAGCAATGTAAGAGAGTAAATGCAGAAGAAATCAAAATCTTCACTAGATATTTTAAAAAATCGCATCAATAAAACTCTTGATAGCGATAGAAAGATTGCTCAAAAAAAACGTCATAAGAAAGGATATCGCACTGCCAGAGAAAATTTAGAACATCTCGTCGATACTGGTTCTTTTATAGAGTATGGTCAGTTAGCTGTTGCTGCTCAAAGAAGTAGACGTGATTACGAAGAATTGATGACAGAAACAGCTGCCGATGGAATTATCACTGGTATGTGCAAAATTAATTCAGAAATTGTTGGCGAAGATAATTCAAACGCATTAGCAATAATCAATGACTATTCGGTGCTTGCTGGGACACAAGGCTTTTTTCATCATAAAAAACTAGATCGCATATGTGAGTTAGCCGCAGATTCATTATTGCCAGTCGTAATGTTTACTGAAGGTGGAGGCGGGAGACCCGCAGACACTGACGTTTCTACTCAAATTGCTGGATTAAATATCACTTCTTTTTCAAATTGGGCTGCTTTAACTGGAGATTCTCTTAAGATTGCAGTGAATAATGGCTATTGTTTCGCTGGAAATGCTGCTTTGTTTGGTTCCGCTGATATTTGCATAGCTACCAAAAGTTCTTGGATAGGAATGGCTGGTCCAGCGATGATTGAAGGAGGAGGCTTAGGAGTATTCAAGCCCGAAGAAATTGGACCAGCAGAAATGCATTATAAAAATGGACACTTAGATTACTTAGCTGAAAATGAAGAAGATGGAACAAATATTGCTAAAAAAGTGCTTTCGTATTTTCAGGGCAAAGCTCAAATATGGGAGGCGAATGATCAATCTCTGATGGGTAGTATTATTCCTGAAGATCGAAGGATGGGTTTTCCAGTAAGAGAAATTATAGAAACCTTGGCAGATAAAAATTCATTTTTGGAGTTAAAAAAGGTTTTTGGACGAAGTGTAATTACAGGGTTTATAAGACTAGAAGGCAAACCTTATGCTCTCATTGCTAATGACTGCCAACAACTGGGCGGTGCAATTGATTCAGAGGCCTCGGATAAAGTAGCCAATTTTTTAGAGATTTGTAATCATCATGATTTACCTGTAATTTCTTTAGTAGATACTCCTGGGTTTATGGTTGGACCGGACAGTGAAACTGAAGGAGCTTTTCGAAGAATGGGAAATTTTTTTAAACGTGGCTCCAAGGTCGAATCAAAAATTGTCGCAATAATTTTAAGAAGAGGTTATGGGTTGGGAGCCATGGCGATGACCGGTGGGAGCTTTTTAGATCCAATTTACACTGCCTCTTGGCCGAATGGCGAATTTGGCGGTATGGGGTTGGAAGGGTATGTGAAATTAGGCTTTAAAAAAGAATTAGAAGCCGAAAAAACTGAGGAAAAAAAACAAGCACTTTATAATAAATTGTTGGCAAAAATGTATGAAGTCGGTAAAGCAACTGAAGCGGCTTCGTATTTAGAAATGGATGCAGTTATAAACCCCGTAGATACAAGGGCAGTTATAATCAAAGCATTTGAAAACTTCGGGGCGTAGCGCAGCCTGGTAGCGCACTTGACTGGGGGTCAAGTGGTCGCAGGTTCAAATCCTGCCGTCCCGACCACAATTAAAATTTATGAACTAACTATAATCTTCTTATCTAATAGATTCTTTCTCTCAGTTTCGTTAATTCCAATATCGGATAACACTTCGTGAGTATGTTCGCCTAATTTTGGAGCTGGTCTAGAAAGCTTAGTTGGAGTTTTGCTAAATCTTGCGGCTGGTCTAGCTTGTCTGACTTCACCAAAGCCGTCTATATTTATTCTTTGAATAGACTCATTAGCCAAAATTTGTTCATTATCTAAAAGTTCCATACGGTCTAGCAAAGGCGCGCTAGGAACTCCTTCAGCTTGTAGTCTCTCTAAAATTTCAGAGCTGTTCCATTTTGCTATTTCTTCACCGGTAATTTCTTTTCTTATTTGAGCATTTGCTACTCTCCCTGCAGGAGATGCGAATCTTTCATCATCAACTAAATCTTCTCTATTCAGAGCTTTGCACATGCCTTGCCATTCAGCATCAGATACAGCCCCAGCTGTTATATATTTGTCTTTGGCTTTATAAATTAGATCCTGACTGCCTTGGAGCTTTCTTACATCTATTTCATTTTCTGCAAAGACAATCCCAGCCATACCCTCTGGCCAGAAAAATGAAATCATGCAGTCCAACATAGACAATTCAATATGTTGAGCTGTACCGTGTTTTTCTCGAGCATATAAAGCTGCAGCGACTGCTTGAGCAGCAGTTAAGGCAGTGACTTTGTCCGCGATAATAATTCTGAACATTTTAGGCCTGCCTGTGTCTCTATCGGCTTGAATATCAGTTGCTCCGGAAAGCGCTTGGATGACAGGATCGTAAACTCTTGAATTTGCATAAGGCCCTCTATTTCCAAACCCGCTTATTGATACATATATTATTTTTGGGTTGAGTTTTCTTATTACCTCCTCTCCGAAACCCATTCTGTCGATAGCACCAGGACGAAAGTTTTGCATGAAGACATCAGCTTCAGAGGCTAGTCTGAGTAATATTTTTTTGCCTTCTTCTGTTTTCAGATCTAAAGCTATTGATTTTTTTCCTCGATTACATGAAAAGAAAACCGGATTTACCCCGTTATGAGGAGCTGCCATGTGTCTTACAAGTTCTCCAGTCAATGGTTCTACTTTTATTACCTCAGCGCCTTGATCTGCCAACATCATCGCTGCAACAGGTCCGGAAACCATGCCAGTCAAATCTAATACTTTTAAACCTGTTAAAGGACCCATTTTAAATTCTAGTAATTCACTTCCATCGCTTTAATGAAAGCAGTTCTTTTAATAATTTTATCTCTATAAATTGTAATATTTTTTGACAATTCAAACTCATAAAAGATAGCCCAATCAAGACAAGACATCAATAGAATGTCAGCCAGACCAAATCCTCCTGAAAGCAAGTACTCGTTATTTTCCAGGTGTTTTTCTATTACTTTAAAGTGCCTCTGAAGATATTCTCTACAAGAAGCTACTACTTTTGGAGCAGCCCCGTAAATGTCTTTTAGATCGTAATGGCGACGCATTACATAAAGACTGGTTTCGTCTACCTCTCCATAAATGTAATTACACCATTCATCTTCTTTTGCCATCTCTTGAGAAGATGAAGGGATAAAAATATTTTTAGATGGAAAGGTATTTTGAATATATTTACAAATTGCAACACTTTCTGAAAGTTTGAAACTCCCATGTTCAAGGCTAGGAATTTTTTGCTTCGGATTAAGAGAAGTGTACTCGGTTGTAAGTGTTTCTCCAGTTCTTGGTCCGATAGGGTTCAATTCATATTCAACCTTTAGTTCTTCAGCAATCCAAATTGGTCGTAGCGTCCTAGCAGTTCCGGCTCCCCAAAGTTTTATAATTTCATTAGACACAAGCTAATCATATAAAAAAAGGGGCTGTGAAGCCCCTTTTTTTTAACCTAATAATTTACTTTTAGAAGTAAAATTTATTTTTCTAGGTTTTTGGTCTTCAGGAATAACTCTTTCTAGACCAATGTAAAGCATTCCATTGTTCAAAGCTGCACCTTTAATAATCATGTCATCAGAAAGCACAAACTTTTTAACGAAATTTCTAGCAGCAAGACCTTGGTGAACTATTCCTTCACTTGCGTCTTTATCTTTTGTTCCGGTAATAGTTAAGTTTTCACCTGCCGCTTCAATATCTAATTCACTTTCTTCAAAGCCTGCAACTGCAACTTCAATTGTGTATTGCTCCTCATTAACCTTCCTTATGTTATAAGGGGGGTAATTAGAGGTTTGTTTGGAATTTGCCAGCAAGGATAATGTATCTATCGTTCTGTCAAATCCTACTGAAAATGGAGAAATATCTCTCCATAAAAGTTCAAATGTATTATTTATCATTTTTTACTCCTTTAGTTAAGCAAGTTAAAATTACGTTGACCTTAAAAGCATCAACACTTTTTTATATGGGGCACTTTTCTTAAAAATCAATAGATAGGTATAATTTAAGAGTGTTATCTTTTAAGAATCAAAATTGTTCTTTGACCCTTAGAGAGGGGATTGAAGAATATAATGACTATCTTCGCGCTAATGGAAAAGAAGTTTTAGCTCAATTGCGCGACTCGTCAATTGTCCAAGATCATGATGTGACGCATGTCATTTTTGGTTTAGATACTACTTTAGAAGAAGAAAGTTTACTTGACACTTGGGTTTTGTGGTGTTGTTCCTATCGATTGAGCCATTTAATGTCATATTCAAAACAACCTGAAATCAAAGATTTGTACAAAAAACTATTGAGAGAGGTTGGAATTTTTAAATTCCTAAAGCTTTTAATTAACGTATTTCCGACTAAATTCAAAATTATTTTTAAACATAAAAAATTAATGAAAAAAAAATGGCCATTTGAATTTCCAGAGGCATACTACGACAGAAAGATTTTCGACTTGAGAGAAGAATATGGAATTGAAATCTTAAAAGAAGAGGATAAACAATTCAGAAAGTTAAATTGGTCTGGAGCTATAAAAAATTAGACGTCATACTTATTAAACAAAGGGAGGAAAAAATGGATAAAACTCATTGGATCACTGTTGCAAGTGAAAAAGTGCTTTTGGCAATTATAGGCGTGGCTACCTGTTTAGCTGCCCTACAACATCTTTACAACATGTACTTATCAATGGAGATCATGCTTGCAGATTTGTTTTTGTTGTTTATCTTTACAGAAATCCTAGCGATGGTTGCTGCATTTTACAGTTCAAAGAGAATACCGGTGACATTGCCAATTATAATTGCCATAACAGCATTGTGCAGATTAATCGTGATGCAAAATAAAGATATGGACGCTTTGATTATAATTGCAGAGGCAAGTGCTGTAATAATTTTGGCAGGAGCAGCCTACATTATGAGCTTAAAAGACAAAATTAGTCTCGAGAAATTAAAGGATAGAGATTAACTTTTTTTATTTTTTTTGACTTTGAATTTCAGTAATTCTTTTTTTATTTCTTTAGAGATTAATTCGTGATTTAAATATTCACAAAACTTTTCCACATCTTTTTCAGATGTAGGGTCGGTTGCTATTAATTCAATTACATCTCCTGGTTTAGCTTCATGAATGGCTCGATGCAAAAGCATAATTGGTTCAGGACAAATCAATCCTTTTGCATCAATTTTTTGCGTCATAGTATCTGAGCCTTTCTATGTCATTCTCTTCGGCTTTTTCTCCATACTGGATTTCAATAATGTGACATGGTTCATCAAAGGGATTTGTAATTTGATGCCAAGCTTTCTTTTGTACATGAAAAACTTCTTCTTTTTTAAGATTTATTGATTCAAAATTTTCAGCATCTTTTTCGCTAAAATTCACAACACAAGAACCTTTGGATACAAACCAGATCTCATTTCTATGAAAGTGTCTTTGAAAGCTCATCCCATTATTTGGCGATATTATTAATTCTTTTAGTTTAAGATTTTTATCTTCAAATAAATTAAAAAATTTTCCCCAAACTCTCTTCTCAGATGGGTATTCAAAATTTTTTAGAATCCAGCTTGAAGAATTTTTTTTATCTTTGCCGCCAACACCAAAATGAAAGCTAACTCCTTTAACTTCCATTTCAGGAATATTTTGTTCATTCCTATCTCCGCCATTACAAAAAAGTATTTCGTCATTTGGATGATCTAATTTGATTTTTTCTAAAGCGTTTTTACAACTTCCTGCTTCGTCATCTTCAAAAGCAATTACTTCGTCGACAAATCTTATGTTGGAAAGAATTATTTTTCTTTCCTTGAAGGGCATAAAAAATTTGCCCTTTTTATTTTTTAACCAGTCATCGCTATTTAAGGCAACAATCAGCCTGTCACCCATAGATTTAGCTTCTTTCAAATAAGCTATATGACCCGAATGAATGGGGTCGAACCCTCCACTAACTAAGACAACTTTCATAATTAAATTTTAATCTATCTTCTCTAAAAGACTTTAAAGTTTTTGTCATTTATTGCTCTTTTCGTGGTTTGATCTAATCTTATAAAAACTAAAAAGGATGCAAGTAAAACTCCAAAACACAATCCTATCCACATTCCAATTGCTCCTTGGCTGGGAACTATTAGGTCTGTCAAACCTAAAACATATCCTATCGGTAGGCCAAAACACCAAAAAGCAATAATCATTATGTATAGAGGGGCTAGGGTATCTTTGTAACCTCTCAAAGCTCCTTGTCCAGTAAAACTCACTCCATCTGAAAGTTGCATAAAAGCTGCTATGAATATCAATGAAGCAGATAAAGAGACTACAGCCGGATCTGTGTTAAAGAAAGATGCAAAAAGTGTTCCAAAGTTGTAAAGCAATATAAAGTTTAAACAAGCCAATATGACTGCGATGACGATAGCAAAGAAAGAGGAGTATCTTGCTCTAACAAATTCTCCAGCACCAAGCAGATTTCCAGATCTCACAGCAGCTGCTAAACCTATAGAAAGCGGTAGCATGAAGGTAACGGTTGTGACTTGCATTGCGATCGCATGAGATGCGATTGTATTCTCTCCTAAATTACTTAGGAGCAAGCCGCTTCCACTGAAAAGACCAAATTCTACAAAGATACAAGCTCCAATAGGAAATCCTAGTTTAAATATTTCTTTAATTTTTTGTAAGTCTGGTGCGTGATACCCCTTGAATAATTTTGCTTCCTGATAGGGTTTAGAAAAATATATATAGATAGTTAGCGCGATAAGAGCGGTCCATGAAGAAATAGCAAACGATACTCCGCATCCGCTGCCACCAAGCTCGGGAAATCCGAATTTCCCAAAAATTAAGACGTAATTCAATAATGCACTCAGAGTGACCATTCCTAGATTAATTATTGTTATAGGAATCGGTCGAGTAATTCCTTCGCTAAATGATTTTAAAGGTTGGAATAAAAACAGGGCCGGGGTACCTACCAATAGGCCCAATAAGTAATTTTTAGTTATTTTTTGAACTTCGTCAGGGGTCTTAAAAAAATCTAAAATATTGCCGGCAAACCCAAGATATAAAGACACTAAAATTATTAAAGGTATGCAAAGCCAAAAAGCTTGTTTTAGAAGCGGCCCAATTTCTTTATGTTTTTTGGCTCCATGATATTGTGCAACATACGCTGTTATTATAAAAAGGCTACCACCCAAGCCAAAAAAAATTGGCCAAAAAAGCATATTACCAGTCGCTACAGCAGCCTGATCCACTGTATTATAATTTCCAGTCATCATCGCTGCGATTACACCAGTAGCATGAGTAGCCAATTGAGAAAAGTAAATTGGTATCGCAAGGCTAAAAAAAACTTTTAATTCAAAACCAATTTTATTTGAGCTGCCTATAGGTTCAATAATGTTTTTGTCATCAGTAGCATTCATAAAAGGTAGGGTATGATACTACTTGAAAATTAAATTTGGAGATTAAAATCAGAAAAGACAATAGACCTTTTTGGTTGAAACGAATTAATTGGTGGCTCGATCAAAAGTATATTAAGTTTAAAATTGCGCCTCAATTTGAAAAGATTGGCGAGGGACCTTTAATTCTTGGTGTGAGATATTTACATGTTAATGGAGAGGGGATTTCAGTTGGAAATTTTGCTACTTTTATATCTGCACCTGATTCCCATATTCATTTGACAACCTGGAATGCTGATAAATACCAAGGAAAAATTGAAATCGGAGATTTCTGTCTTTTCAGTCCCGGCGTAAGAATATCTGCTGCAACGAGTATAAAAATTGGAAATTCTTGTATGTTTGCTAATAGCGCTTATATTTCTGATTCTGATTGGCATGGAATTTATGATAGAGCTTTGCCGGTAGGAAAGTCCGAAGATGTAGTACTAGAAGATAATGTTTGGATTGGCGACGGCGCGATTGTCAGCAAAGGAGTGACTATAGGAAAAAATTCAATTGTTGGGGCAAGATCGGTAGTTATAAAAGATGTTCCTGAAAACGTTATTGTGGCAGGCAATCCTGCGCAAGTAGTAAAAGAATTAGACGAAAATGAAAGATTAATTTCTAGAGCCGATATGTTCTCTTCACCAGATGAACTAGACGCTTTATATTTGAAAATAGACAGGATCAGTTTAAAAGAAAATTCTTTTCTTGGCTGGATTAAAAGCAAGTTATTTCCAGGAAAAAATAATTAATGAAAATTATTATCGATAAAGATCTTCAAGAGCTTTCCGAAATATTGAATCGAGATGAAACTTTAAAAGTTGAATGCCTTGCTCCTAAAGATATAAATAACAAAAATATCAAAAGTGCTGAAGCTTTATTTTTAAGGTCAATAACTAAAATTGATAATAAACTTTTAGAAAACACTAAAGTAAAGTTTGTTGCGTCTTTGACTTCGGGAGAAGATCATATAAACCACGAAACTCTCAAAAATCTAGACATATCCCTGTCTTCGGGACAAGGTGGGAATACGCTCGCAGTAGTTGAATATGTTTTGAGCACTTTATCGATTTTGTTGATTGGTAAAAAAATAACTCCATTTGAAACAAAAATAGGAATAATTGGATTTGGAAGAATCGGAAAAAAATTAAAAGAAATATTGGATGCAATAGGATTTCCAAATATTATCTATGACCCTTACATTCCAGAGTGTTCAGGAACTTTGAAGGATGTTTTAGAATGCGATGTTATAACTCTTCATTGTTCCTATTCAAAACAAGGTAAATTTCCTTCTCATCACCTACTGACTGATCAACATTTAAACAAGCTCAGCAAAAAAAAATTTTTAATCAATTGTTCTAGAGGAGAGGTTTTAACTGAAGATTATTATGAATTAAAAAATAATAATTTCGTTTTTGATGTGTGGCCAAACGAAAATGAACCAAATTTTGACAATTACAGTAAACCCATGATCGCAACTCCGCATATTGCTGGCAAAACAATTGGCGCAGAAAATAATTTTTCTTTTAATGCTTTGAAAGACTTTAATAATTTTTTTGATTTAAATTTAAACTATTCTAGTACTCACAAAATCAAAGAGGTTTTTGTTGGAAAATCATTGGAAGAGGAGATTAATTTTTTTGGATTACCCGCTTCTTTAATTTTAAAAGTTTATGATGTTAGAGAAGACGATTTAATTTTTAAAAAATATTTCGACAATAAAAATATCAATGAAGATTTTCAAGATTTAAGAATTTCACTTAAAAGATTAGGAATAACTAATCACAAGATAACTGGCGATGTAAGCAATAAGTCAAAATCACTAATGAATTTGATGGGATTTAGACTCTAAGCATCATTCAATTTGTCTTGTATAATACCCCGATGATTAACCCTAATAATCTTTTGTCTGCGGAAGAGCTAGCTTCCTTAAGAGAGACTAAGGATTGGAAAAACTATTTGGCTATTTTAAGTATTTGGTCTCAAATTGTTTTAGGTTTTATAATTTTCGCAATTTGGCCCTCTTTAATCACTTTTTTAATTTCATCTTTGATCATTGGCACGAGACAATTCGCTTTGGTCATTTTGATGCATGACGGCGCTCATAATTTGATATCTAAAAATAAAAAAATCAATGATTTCATTTCTCAGTGGCTTTGTGCATTTCCAATGATGACTGAGACAGGTACTTATAGAACCTATCATTTAAAACATCATAAGCATACAGAGACAGATTTAGACCCGGATAAAATTTTGACAGATCCTTTCCCAGTATCAAAGGCAAGCTTTTCAAGAAAAATCCTCAGAGATTTGACTGGCATTTCTGGCCTAAGAAGATACTTAGGTTATTTTTCATCTGCGTGGGGACCTAACGAGAAAAATTTAATATCCCACTTGAAGCATTTTTTTTATAAACTTTACGGATTCTTAATCTGCCAAAGTGTGATTCTTTTAGTTTTAGCTTTTTTTGGATTGCCTTGGTTATATTTGCTGCTATGGTGGATTCCGAAACTGACAATTTTTAGTTTATTTTATAGATTGAGAAACATTGCAGAACACGCATGTACTTCTGGAGTAGAAGATTTCTCAAACACTCGCACCACTTTGTCGCCAATGTTGATTAGATATTTCATTGCACCTCTAAATGTAAATTATCATTTAGAGCATCATCTTTTTATGTTTTGTCCATGGTATAACTTGCCTAAGGCTCATGAAATTCTGAAGAAAAAAGAATTTTATAAAGATTTAGAAATTGAAAATGGCTATTTGAATGTTTTTAGGAAAGTGATCATTTAAGATGAATAAAAAAGATCTAAAGAGTAAATTATCTAAAGCCTCCTACATTGTTACTCAAGAACATGGAACAGAAGCTCCTTTTTCAGGGGAACTTTTAGATATTAAAGATGAAGGAACGTTTTCATGCGTTTGCTGTGGAAATAAATTATTCTCTTCTAGGACGAAATATGATTCTGGTACAGGTTGGCCAAGTTTTTGGCAACCTTATAGCGAAACAGCTGTGAAAAACTTTGAAGATAGAAGTCATGGAATGGTTAGAGTTGAAGTAAGATGTGGCTCTTGCGAGGCTCACTTGGGTCACGTTTTTCCAGACGGTCCTGAACCAACAGGTTTAAGATATTGTATGAATTCAGTAGCAATGATCTTCGAGCCAAAAAGTGAATAGTTTTTGGAAGTCGTCTCTAACTTTCTCTTTTTTTACGTTAATTTCAAGAGTATTTGGCTATTTGAGAGATCTGACTTTGGCTGCTTTTTTGGGAGCAGGTCAAATTTACGACGTCTTTGTTGTAATTTTCAGAATACCTAATGTTTTTAGGAGCTTTTTTGGCGAAGGAGCAATGGCTCAGTCATTGGTACCTAGTATTATTGAAGCAAAAGAAAATATAAATTTATTTTTAAATCAAATCTTTTCGCTATTATTTTTCTCACTGATCCTTTTTGTTGTCTTAGTGGAAATTTTTCCTGAATTCTTTGTTTCTATTTTTGCTCCAGGATTTTTACAAGATACGTCAAAATTCGAAGATGCGACTTATTTCTTGAGAATCGCTTTTCCTTATATTCTCTTGATATCTTTGACTGCATATTTTGGTGCGATACAAAATTCAAAAAAAGTTTTTCAATTCGTTGCTGCTACACCAATTTTCTTTAATCTGAGTTTAATTTGTTTTGCTTTTTCATTTTCAGAGCTTTCACTGAAAATTCTTGGCATTGCAGTTTTGATTGCAGGGTTTGTACAGCTTCTATTAAATTTTTTTGTGGTTCTTTATTTGGGCGTCCTGCCAAAAATAACCATTTACTTTGATCGCAAAACTTTAAAATCTTTTTTTAATAAATTCGTTCCTGCAATTTTTGCTGCGGGCGTTTATCAGCTCAATGTTCTTGTAGATACCATCTTTGCCTCATTTTTAGTTACTGGTAGTCCTACGTGGTTATACTTATCCGAAAGATTAATTCAGTTCCCTTTAGGATTGTTTGGAGTTGCAGTTGCTTTAGTTTCGTTGCCGAATCTTACTGAGCTTTTTTTAAAAAATGAAATGAAAAAGATAAGTTTTCTTAGTTTTAAAGTTTTGGGGCTTTTATTTGTAATGGGAATAGCATTTTTTTTAGGTGCTTATTTTTTTGGAGACTTGATAATACAATTACTTTTCAAGAGAGGAGAGTTTACTTTTTTTGATGTAGAAATGACGTATTTAGCACTTCAAGGGTATGCAATTTCATTGGTCTTTCTCTTACCACAAAAATATTTTAATAGCCTTTTTTTTGCGATTTCTAGAACTTCAATGGTTGTTCTTACGGGGGTGCTTGCACTGATAACAAATTTAATTCTCAATTATTATTTTATTTTTGAATTAGATTTAGCTCACTATGGTCTAGCTTTGGCAACATCAGTGAGCAGTATTATTGTTTTTTTTGTAAGTATTTTTTGGCTGTTTAAACAAAAAATATTAATGGTGTAGCGATATGTATTTGATAAGGGGTCTTCAAAACATTAAGTTGTTTAAAAACAGATTTCCAGAATCTGAAATTATTGCGACGATAGGTAATTTTGATGGTCTCCATTTAGGACATCAAAAAATAATTTCTAATATGAAAGAAATCGCATTAGAAAAAAATTTAAAAACTTTAGTAATATTCACCGAACCTCATGCAAAAGAGTTTTTCGCAGAAAAGTCAGAACTTATTGAAGAGCCTAAAAGGATATCTCCTTGGCGAGATAAATTTGAAAGATTAAAAACCCAAGATGTGGATTTTGCTTTTTATCTAAAATTCAATACAAAACTTCAATCCATGACGCCTGAAGATTTCATAGAAGTTGTCTTAAACAATCTAAATATTAAACAACTGACAATAGGCGATGATTTTAAATTTGGGTACCAAAGGAAAGGAGATTACGAAATGCTATGTGATTGGGGAAAAACAAATCAGATAGTTGTTGAAAAGACACCTACTTTTTCTAAAGACAATAGAAGGTGTAGTAGTTCATGGATAAGAGAAGCGTTATCAAATGATGATTTCAAGCTAGCAGAGGATTTATTAGGAAGAAGGTATACCTATTCTGGCAAAGTAGTTAGTGGAAACAGCCTAGGAAGAACTATAGGAGTGCCTACAGCAAATTTATGGTTGCCCAAAAGTAATCTGCCTATAAAAGGGGTTTATGCAGTAAGAGTTAAATTTGAAACTAAAAGCTATCAAGGTATTGCAAATATGGGAATAAGACCTACTATTGGCGGAGAAAATCCTGTCTTAGAAGTTCATATTTTTGACTTTGATAAAAATATATACGGAAAAAGAATTGAAGTTGAATTTTGTAATAAAATAAGAGAAGAAAAAAAATTTTCAGGCCTAGAAGAATTGAAATCTCAAATATTAAAGGACATAAAATTGTCAAAAAAACTCCTAAATACGTGAAGCAACTTAAAGACACCTTAAACTTGCCATCCACTAAGTTTTCAATGAAAGCCAACTTGGCTCAAAAAGAACCTAGTTTGTTGGATTATTGGAAAAATTTAAATCTTTATCAGTTAATTCAAGAAAAAAACAAAGACAAGCCGCTTTTTAATTTGCATGATGGACCTCCCTACGCAAATGGACCTATTCATTTAGGACATACTGTTAATAAAATTTTGAAAGATATTATCGTAAAGACAAAGAACTTATCTGGTTTTTACGCTCCTTATGTTCCAGGCTGGGACTGTCATGGACTTCCAATTGAGTTAAATGTTGAAAAAAAGTATGGAAAACCAAACAAGGATATTTCAGTTGAGGAATTTAGACTCAGATGTAGAGAGTATGCCAACCAACAAATTGCAATTCAAAAAAAAGATTTTGTGAGGCTTGGAGTTTTGGGAGATTGGGAAAATCCCTATAAATCTATGGATTATAAGTTTGAGGCAAATATTGTGAGAGCTTTAGGGAAAATAATCGAAGCTGGGCATTTATCTAGAGGTTTTAAACCAGTTTATTGGTGTGAAAATTGTCTTTCGGCTCTGGCTGAAGCTGAAGTAGAGTATCTCGAAAAAGAATCCACTGCGATAGACTTACTATTTCCTATTGAATCAGAAGGTATAGAAAGTCTTTTTGATACAAAGCTAACATCTGAAGCCTTTATAGCTACTTGGACAACAACTCCCTGGACTTTGCCAGGTAACAAAGCAATGTCAATAAACCCAGATTTTGATTATGATCTGATTGAAATAGAAATCAATTCGTCTAAGAAATCTTTAGTTGTTTCTTCTAATTTATTGCAGAAAACTCTAGAGCGATACGAATTAGGAAAATTTAATTCTTTAGGCCAAGTTAAGGGTAAATATTTAGTAGGACTTAAATGTAAACATCCTTTTTTAGATCAAGAATCATTAATAATTTCTTCTTCGCACGTAACAGACGAAATAGGAACAGGATTTGTTCACACGGCGCCTGCACATGGATTGGAGGATTATGAAGCATGTAGAGATTATGACTTTGATAACTCTAGTTTAGTCCAAGCAGATGGAAAATTTTTAGAAGGTGTTCCATACGTTGGAGGAAAAAAAATTTCCGAAGCAAATCAAGTTGTAATGGACACACTGAATTCTAAAAATTTACTAATGTCTAAAAACAAATATAGGCACAGCTTTCCTCATTGTTGGAGGCATAAAACTCCACTTTTTTTTAGAGCAACTCCTCAATGGTTTATTTCAATGGACAAGAATGACTTATTAGATAACTGTTTAAAAAAAATTGATGAAATAAATTGGCTACCTGAATGGGGTAAGTCAAGGATTAATTCAATGTTATCGGATAGGCCAGATTGGTGTATTTCAAGACAGAGACATTGGGGGGCTCCGATCCCACTATTCGTTAATAAAGAAACAGGAAAATTGCACAAAGACACATTAAAAATTATTGAAAAAGTTGCAGAAAAAATTGAAAAGAGTGGAGCTGAAAGCTGGTTTTTGTCAGATCCTGTTGATTTTTTAGGAGCAGAAGCTAATGAATACGAAAAAATAACTGATACTTTAGATGTTTGGTTTGATTCTGGAGTTACTCATTTTTGTGCTCCAGATCAACAAAATAAAGAAGGTACTCCCGCCGATCTTTATTTAGAAGGCTCAGATCAACATAGGGGGTGGTTTCAATCTTCGTTATTGACGGGACTTGCTATTAAAGACCAATCACCCTATAGAAATGTTTTAACTCACGGTTTTGTTGTGGATGCCGACGGTAGAAAAATGTCTAAATCCTTAGGAAATGTAATTTCTCCTCAATCGGTATGGAATAAAAAAGGAGCAGATATTTTGCGAGCTTGGACTGCCTCAACTGATTTCAGAAATGAAATGAATTTTTCAGAAGAGTCTCTCGAACGAACCTCAGACGCTTATAGAAGAATAAGAAATACTTTAAGGTTTTTAATGGGAAATCTTAATGACTTTGACTTCAAAAAAGATAAGGTTGCTGCGAATGACTATACAGAGCTTGATAAGTGGATCACTTTGAAAGCGAAGAATTTACAAGAAGAAGTTATCAAGGATTATGAAAATTTCGAAATACATCTTGCATTTCAAAAAGTCTTAAATTTTTGTACAAATGAATTGGGTGGGTTTTATTTAGATATCATTAAAGACAGGCTTTATACATCAAAAAAAGAAGGGGTCGCAAGAAGATCCGCTCAATCTTCAATGTATCAAGTTTACTCTTCCTTGCTAACTTTAATATCTCCAATTCTTTCTTTTACAGCCGAAGAAGCTTACCTAGAAAAAAATGGTGAGGGCTCTTCGATTTTTTTATCTTCTTGGTTTGATGGCTGGGAAGAATTTGACCAAAGGATTGAAGATGATTTATGGGAGCAATTAGTTTCTCTAAAAAATAATGTAAACAAAGAAATAGAAGAAAAAAGAAACCTCGGTAAATTAGGTTCTTCACTTGAAGCCAAAGTGAGTCTTAAATGTAATGATAAATCTTTCATGCAACTTAACGATTTAAAAAATGAGTTGAAATTTTTGTTTATTTCTTCTGATGTAGAACTTCTTTTAGACGATAGAGTTGCTGATCCCCAAAACGAAGCAATAAAAATTGATGTTTCAAAAAGTGACAATTCAAAGTGTGACAGATGTTGGCATTTTGTAGATAATCTAATTCCGTATCAGGATGAAAAAATTTGCTCTAGGTGTGACGAAAATATAAAAGGTTCTGGAGAAATTAGATTATTTTTTTAATACAAAAAAAAACTTGGCTTTTTAGTTTACTTTCCTTATTAGTTTGTATTGATTTTTTCTCAAAAAATTACGTATTCAATAATTTTGATCTATATCAATCGGTTGAAATCATATCTTTTTTAAAAATTTCTTTTATTAAAAATTATGGAATTGCTTTTAGTCTTTTTAATGATTCATCATTAAATTTGAATATGATTTTCAGTCTTTTAGTTTTTATGATTTGTAGTTATTTGTTTTACCAAATTTTTTTTAGACCTAGTGCGATGGAAAGCAAAATTTTTAAAAATTTATCATTTATTTTCATTCTCTCTGGAGGGATTGGAAATCTCTTAGACAGATTGATTTATGGATATGTAATAGATTTTATTGATATAACATTCAACCCCTATGTGTTCAATTTGGCGGATTCTTATGTCACTATAGGCGTGTTGATGTATTTAATATTTTCACTTAAAAAAGTTCCAAATGAAGATTATTAAACTTGCAAATCCAAGGGGGTTTTGTGCGGGCGTTGACCGTGCGATTGATATTGTTTCCAAAGCATTAGAAATTTATGGTCCGCCAATATATGTAAGACACGAAGTTGTTCATAACAGAAAAGTAGTTGAAGACTTAAAATCTAGAGGTGCAAAATTTGTGGAAGAGCTATCGGAAATCCCAGATGACGGTATTACAATTTTTTCCGCTCATGGAATCTCAGAAAAAGTTGAGAATGAAGCCAAGAACAGAAATTTAAAATTTTTTGATGCTACTTGTCCCTTAGTCTCAAAAGTACATAAAGAAGTAATCAGATTTGCCGATGCTGGCAAAGATATAATCATGATTGGTCATAAAAATCATCCAGAAGTGGAAGGTACATTAGGAAGATTTCCAGAAAATTCGAGTGGGCAAATGTATTTAGTTGAAAATATTCTGCAAGCAGAAACCTTGAAAGTGAATCAACCTGAAAATTTATGTTTGGTTACTCAAACCACTCTTTCGGTATCAGATACTGAAGAAATAGTTCTAAAACTAAAAGAAAAATTTCCAATGCTTCAAGAACCTAAGTCCGAAGATATTTGTTACGCAACTCAAAATAGACAAGATGCAGTAAAGCAACTAGCTTTGGAATCAGATCTAATATTAGTTGTAGGCTCAGAGAATAGTTCTAATTCAACCAGACTTAAGGAGTTAGCAGAAAATTGTGGAGTAAAATCATTTTTAGTTGATGATCCTGAAAAAATCAGCTCAATAAATTTAGAGGGTGTGAAAATAATGGGCATTACAGCTGGAGCTTCAGCTCCTGAGGAGTTAGTTCAACAGATGGTTAGTAAGTGCGGTACTTTGGGATATAAGGTTAACCAAGAGATATCTGGGCTTAAAGAAGAAGTCTTTTTTAAATTACCAGCGGAATTGAGATGACCAATAAGATAGCAATTATAGGGGCTGGTATTGCCGGAACAACCACGGCTTATTCTTTAGCGAAACAAGGCATGGATGTAACGTTAATAGATTCTAGAAGGTACCCGGCTATGGCAACAAGTTATGCTAACGGAGGACAATTAAGCGCAAGTAATTCAGAGGTTTGGAATACGCCTAAGAACATCATAAATGGAATGAAATGGATGTTTAAAAAAGACGCTCCACTTTTATTTAACCCATCGCCCAGCCTTGAAAAATATAAATGGATTTTAGGTTTTTTGGCAGCTACTTTTGACGGCAAACATAAAAGCAAGACTCAAGAGACGATAGAATTGGCAAAAAGAGCTAGAGAGCTTTACTACAAGATATCGGACGATGAAGGTATAGAATTTGATCTGCTTAAAAAAGGAATATTGCATTTTTACGACACTCAAAAAGAGTTAGATCTTGCTGCTGCAAAAGCTTCCTGGTTAGATCAAGAGGGAATGGAATGGGAAGTTTTAGACATTGATCAAGTCGAAGATTTAGAACCTGCTTTCAAAAGTTCAAATAATCAAAAAAAATTAGCTGGTGGAATCTATACTAAATCTGATGCTAGCGGTGATATCCATAAATTTTGTAAAAACATGCATAAACTTTTGGAAGAAAAATATGCAGTCAAGTCATTATTTAACACAGAAATTGAAAGCATTTATAAAGACAAAGACAAGGTCATATTATCTGCTGCCACAGAATCGGAAACCACTGGCTATCATTTCGATAAAGTTGCCATTTGCGCTGGTATTGATACTCAAAAATTTGCAGACATACTTGGAGATAAAATGCGAGTTTACCCAGTAAAAGGATACAGCGTGACAATTCATTTAGAAGATGAGAAATCAAAAAAATCAGCTCCACAAGTATCACTTCTTGATGATCCGAAAAAAATAGTTTCTAGTCGATTAGGAGATAGACTAAGAGTTGCAGGTACTGCTGAATTAGCAGGAAAAAATAAGGATATCAGGCAAGATAGAATAAGGCCTCTTTTGGGCTGGGTAAGAGAATATTTTCCTGAAGTAAGTACTGAAAATTATACGCCATGGGCAGGATTGAGACCTATGACTCCAAATATGATGCCCCTTGTGTTTGAGAGCAAAGCCAAAGGAATTTTTTACAACACTGGTCATGGTCATTTAGGTTGGACGCTTGGAGCTGCAACAGGAGATTTATTAGCAGCAAAGATTTTAGATGCTAATTGAAAAAGGTTGGGTTAAGGAAGCTCAAAAAATACCTTCTCCTAATTACGAAGACAGGCCAAGTAATACTTCTATAGATTTGCTTGTCATTCATTGCATTAGTTTACCTCCTGGCCAATTCGGAACAGGTGACATAGATGATTTTTTTCAAAATAAACTTAACATCAAAAAACATGAGTATTTTGAAAGCATTTCTTCATTAAAAGTTTCATCTCATTTTTTGATTGAAAGGTCGGGATGTTTGAAACAATATGTTTCAACAGAAAAAAAGGCTTGGCATGCTGGTGTTTCAAGTTATAAAGGCAAAGAAAATTGTAACGATTTCTCGATAGGTATTGAATTAGAGGGAACTGAAAATACAGAATACGAGAAAGTGCAATATAATATTTTAGTGGAATTGATCGATATTCTATTGAAAAAATATCCAAATATCAGCAAAGATAGAATTGTCGGACACTCTGAAATTGCTCCAAAAAGAAAAAAAGATCCCGGAATAAAGTTTGACTGGAAGTTTATAAAATCTAAAATTTAATCATGCCTTCTTTTGATATTGAATCTAAAGTAGATTCTCATGAATTAACAAATGCAGTAGATCAAGCCAATAGAGTGATTTCTAATAGGTTTGATTTTAAAGACGCTAACGCGATATTTGAAATTAACGAAGAAAGATTGTCCTTAAAGGCAAAAGAGGCTTTCCAAGTTGACCAGATGATACCAATATTGAAGGAGAGTTTATCGAAAAGATCAATTGATTTGAAAGCAATTAAATTTGGCGAAAAACTTTCCAATAACAACATGACCACTTTAGAGGCAGAAATTATTCAAGGAGTAAATCAAGAAATTTCTAAAACTATTATAAAAATTGTTAAAGATTCAAAAATTAAAGTTCAGAGTTCAATTCAGGGCGACAGCATAAGAGTTTCAGGGAAAAAAAGAGATAACCTTCAGGAAGTTATATCTTTAATTAAACAAAAAGAACTGGAAATTCCTCTGCAGTTTGTAAATTTTAGAGATTAATTATGTCCTGGCTCTTTTCCTTGAGGAGTTATTTTCAACCTAGAGTACTTTTCATTGCTGCATTAGGTGTTCTGTCTGGATTACCTTTGGGATTACTTATAGACCCTTTGAGATATTGGTTATCAGAAATAGGAATTGAAAAATCTACTATCGGGTTACTCTCTCTGGTAATGCTTTCTTATTCGCTCAAAATGTTTTGGGCGCCTTTAGTCGATCGATTAAGAATTCCTTACTTGAAAAAAATAGGACAAAGAAAAAGCTGGCTTATACTTTCGCAGTTTTTAACTTTTTTCTGTATCTTAGCGGTTGGATTTATAGATCCTTCACAAAAGCTAAATGTTTTTGTCTTATTTGTCTTAGCATTAAGTTTTTTTTCGGCAACACAAGATATCTGCGTGGATGCCATGAGAATAGAATTAGTTGATAAAAAATCAATAGGAGAAGCATCGGCAGTTTATATTATTGGCTATCGACTTGGAGCAATTTTCTTATCTCAAGTTATTACATTTTATATTGCCGATGCTTTTGGATGGAGTATGGCCTATTTTGTCATTGGCTCTATTTTTATTTTGTCATCAATCTTCCTCATTTTTGCCTTACCAGAGCCAACTAGATTTGAAATATCTTATATATCTATAATTAAAAATCCTGGATTATGGTTTAAAGATTCTTTTATCTTGCCTTTGTCAGATTTAATTTCGCGGTACAAAGAACATTTATTACTTCTGTTATTTCTTACTTTCACTTACAGATTAAGTGATATGTTTTTAGGTCCAATGGCAATGCCTTTTTATCAAGAAATAGGTTTTACAAAGTTAGAAGTTGCTCAAATAACTAATTTTTATGGGATGTGGATGACTATTATAGGAGGACTTTTTGCTGGCCTTACGCTTCATAAGTATGGTTTGGTTAGGAATATGATTGCTGGAGCTATTTTTGTTCCTTTAGCTAACATTCCTTTCATATTTTTAAATATTCTGGGTAAAGATTTAAATTTTTTAATTTTTACCATCACTGTGGATAATTTTTCGCAGGGATTCATCTCTGTTGTCGGCATTACCTTTCTTTCAAATATGGTTTCTAAGACATATACAGCTACTCAATATGCATTGTTGTTTGGTTTGGTAGTTATTCCACCAAATATTATTTCAAGCGGCTCCGGATTTGTTGTCGAATCTTATGGATTTCAAAACTTTTTTATACTTTGTGCCTTATTAGGTTTACCAGCAATAATTTTTTCTTTATTAGTTTGGAGGAAAAGATCTATTTTTGGCTTTGATTAATAAATTTTTTTTATTGAAAGACTTGAAAAAAAAGATTCTAGTACATAAATACATTTTAGTTGTGTATTTAGCTAGTCTTAACTAGAATGCGCAATCTTAGTAATTATTAAGTTTTAGAAAGGAGAATTTAATGAAATTTAATCCACTTGGTGACAAGCTTTTAGTTAGAAGAAGCGAAGAAGAAGAAACTTCAGCTGGAGGAATAGTCTTGCCTGGCTCTGCGGCAGAAAAGCCTTCACAAGGAGAAGTATTGGCAGTAGGTCCTGGAAGAATTTTAGATAATGGTGATTTAAGTGAAATTCCAGTAAAAGTCGGCGATGTTATTGTTTTTGGTCAGTATGCTGGTAGCAATACAATTAAAGTTGATGGTGAAGAACTTTTAATTCTTTCTGAAAGCGACTTACTTGGAACTGTTTCAAAATAATTAATTAATTTAAGAGGAAAAAAATGGCAAAAGATGTGCAATTTGGAGATTCCGCAAGAGGTCAAATGCTTGATGGAGTTAATATCTTAGCTGATGCAGTTAAGGTTACTTTAGGCCCGAAAGGTAGAAATGTTGTCTTAGATAAGTCTTTTGGCGCGCCAACAGTCACTAAAGACGGTGTTTCGGTTGCTAAAGAGGTGGAACTAAAAGACAAGTTTGAAAATATGGGAGCCCAAATGGTGAAAGAAGTTTCATCACAAACTTCTGATGCGGCTGGTGACGGAACCACTACAGCTACGGTACTAGCTCAATCAATTGTAAATGAAGGTCTTAAATCCGTTGCTGCCGGTTTTAATCCAATGGATCTAAAACGTGGTATCGATAAAGCAGTGGCTAAGGCAGTGGAGTCAATTCAAAAAATGGCAACACCTTGTGAAGAAAATAAATCAATTGCTCAAGTCGGAACTATTTCGGCTAACAGTGATAGTGAAGTGGGCGACATTATTGCTGAAGCAATGGATAAAGTTGGAAAAGAAGGAGTAATAACTGTAGAAGAGGCTTCGGGAATTGAAAACGAATTAGAAGTTGTAGAAGGAATGCAATTTGATCGTGGTTACCTCTCGCCTTATTTTATAAACAATCAAGATAAAATGATTACAGAATTGGAAGACCCAATGATATTACTACACGATAAAAAAATCGCTAATATCAGAGATCTTTTACCGATTTTGGAAGGAGTAGCTAAGGCAGGTAAATCTTTATTGATTATTGCAGAAGATGTAGAGGGGGAAGCTTTAGCAACCTTAGTTGTAAATAATATGAGAGGAGTCGTTAAAGTTGCAGCATGCAAGGCTCCAGGATTTGGAGACAGAAGAAAAGCAATGTTAGAGGACATTGCGATTCTAACTGGTGGAACGGTAGTTTCTGAAGAGGTTGGTTTAAGTCTTGAGACAACTACTCTTGAGTCACTTGGAACAGCAAAAAAAATAGTTCTTTCCAAAGAGAATACCACAGTGATCGATGGGGCTGGAAAGCAAGATGATATCGTTGGCAGAGTTAACCAAATTAGAGCCCAAATTGAAGAAACTACTTCAGATTATGATCGAGAAAAACTTCAAGAAAGAGTTGCCAAATTAGCTGGTGGAGTAGCCGTAATAAAGGTTGGGGCTGGTTCTGAAATAGAAATGAAAGAAAAGAAAGCAAGAGTTGAAGATGCTTTACATTCAACTAGAGCCGCTGTTGAAGAAGGAGTAGTTCCAGGTGGAGGAGTTGCATTGATAAGATCGCTTCAAGAAGTAGATGGTCTTAAAGGTGACAATGAAGACCAAAATATTGGAATTTCTATCGCACTAAAGGCTATGGAAGCCCCAATTAGACAAATTGTCATGAATGCTGGTGAAGAATCATCAGTTGTCGTTGACAAAATCAAATCCGAAAAAGGAAATTTCGGCTTTAATGCTGCAACTTCAGAATACGGAGATATGATTTCAATGGGTATTTTGGACCCAGCAAAAGTTACTAGAACAGCACTTCAAGCTGCTGGTTCAGTTGCAGGTCTGATGATTACCACTGAAGCAATGGTTTCAGAAATTCCTGAGGAATCTCCTGCAGGAGGAATGCCAGGCGGTATGCCTCCAGGAATGGGCGGTATGGATGGGATGATGTAAATCTAAAACTTCCTATTGAAAAAGGGCTCATCTGAGCCCTTTTTTTTGGCTATTAATACAATATAATATACTTTTAAGAGGGATATATTATGGAAGCTTACTTATATAACGTTTTATTCAGATGGGGTCACATTGTAGTCGGAATAGCTTGGATAGGATTATTATATTATTTTAATTTTGTTCAAACAGAATATGTAAAAAAAGCAGATCCTGAAGCAAAAAAAGATGTTATGCAGAAACTTGCTCCTAATGCTTTATGGTGGTTTAGATGGGCAGCTTTTTTCACTTTTTTGACAGGTTTATATCTTCTCTATGTTCAAGAAAGAATGATCACTACTGCTATTACATTAGGTACGTTAATGGGCACTATTATGATGCTTAATGTTTGGGGGATTATTTGGAGAAATCAGAAAATAGTTATTGGTCTAAAGGAAGGAGATGCTGTAGCAGCTGGAGCTAAAGCAGCATTAGCATCAAGAACTAATACTTTGTTGTCTTTGCCAATGCTTTATTTTATGGTTTCGTCAGCTCACGGAGGAAGTGCTGCATATCCTAAATCTTATTTATTAATAGATGGTTATTTGAGTACAGGTTTCTGGATTGTATTTGTAGCTGTTTTGTTGATTGAATTGAATGCAATATTTGGAAAAATGTTTCCAGTTATTACATCTGTTAGAAGCGTAATAACTTCAAGCTTATTGTTAACGATTGTTTCTTCCGGATTGGTTTTTTACTTGTAGGGTTAATACTCCTCGTTTTCTCTAATAGAGATTTTTGAAATCTTTGCAAATTTAATCATATTATCTTTTATCAATACTGTTTCAATAATGTAATTATTTAGATTAATTGAAATGTTTGATTCAGGGATAGTTTCTATTTTTTCTAAAATTAAACCATTTAATGTGACCGGGCCCTCTAAAGGTAAGTCCCAAGAGAGTTTTTTATTAATTTCTCTTATGGAAACACTACCGTCAATTAAAAAACTGCCATCTTTTTGTTCTTGGAAGTCAATTTTTTCCCTTGTTTGGTTTGATGATAATTCACCAACAATTTCTTCTAAAATATCATTAATACTAACCAGCCCTTTAACATTTCCATATTCGTCAACCACAACTGCTGAAGTTTTGTTATCTTTTTGAAAATTGAAAAGCTGATTACTTAGTGAAGTATTTTCTAGAGCGACATATACATCGTTTACAAATTCCATAAAATCATCAAAAGAGTTTCCTTGCTTAATTAAAAAGCTTTTTATTCCATTAAAACTTATAACGCCTTTGAGATTATCAAGATTTTGCTCATAAACAGGAATTATTTCTTCTGAATTTTCTGAGACTGTTTGCATAAGTTTTTCAAAACTATCATCTAAATCTATCCCAACTATTTCGTTTCTAGGGGTCATAATTTCATCTATGAGTATTTCATCTAAATCAAGGATACTGATTAACATGTCTTGATATCTTTTCGGTATAAGATCACCAGAATTTTCTAGAACGCTTTTTAATTCTTCAGTTGTAATATCTTCATTGGAATCCTTTTCTTTAACATTAAGTAAATTTAATAAGTTGTTAGAAAAAAAGTTAACGATCCAAATCAATGGATATAAGATCTTTTGTAAAATTTTTAAGATTCCTGACGCAGGTAAGGCTATGTTTTCTGCGTTCTTTGCTGCAAACGTTTTAGGCGTTACTTCAGCAAAAATTAGTATTATTATTGTTAAAACAACCGATCCAATAAAAACTCCACTATTACCGAAAAGCTCTAAACATAAGATAGTTGTTAACGCGGCTGCAAGAATATTTACAAAATTATTCCCTATTAAAATAACTCCTAATAATCTGTCAGGTCGTTGCAATAGTTTTTCAGCTCTTTTTGCAGAGCGATTGTTTTGTTTAATTAAGTGTTTAAGTCTGTACTTGTTGAGCGCCATCATGCCTGTCTCCGCACTTGAAAAAAATGCAGATAACACGAGTAAAATTGAAATGCTGGAAAGAAGTAACCAGATTGGAATTTCGTTCAAATTAGAAAAATAGTTGTTTAATCATTTAACAATATAAATTATAGAATGTTTTACTTGAATACCAAATCAATTTAAATAGAATAGCCCCTTAAATAACAAATATATGGTAACTATAAGATTATCTAGGTCCGGAGCTAAGAAAAAACCTTTTTTTCACATTACTGTAACGGATTCAAGAAAACCGAGAGACGGACGCTTCATCGAAAGAGTAGGCTATTTCAATCCTATTGCAAAAGGAAAAGAAACAAGGCTTAAGGTGGATCATGAAAGAGTAGATTATTGGATAGGTGTCGGAGCCTCTATTAGCGATAGAGTAGCTCTTTTAATAAAGCAATCAAAATTTTCCTCTGAAGAAGAAGAAAAATACTTTAAACACAAGGAAGCAAAAAGAATAAAATCTCTTGCAAAA
>CACAWS010000011.1 GCA_902536295.1 uncultured SAR86 cluster bacterium
AAAACTATCAGATGTAGAACTTGGCAATCCTGTTCCAACCAGTCCTAACTGTTATGCAGTCGGACTAAATTATAGAAAACATGCGGAAGAAAGCGGCATGGACATTCCTGAAGTTCCTATGATTTTTACAAAACATACTTCTTGCTTTGTAGGACCAAAAGCAGATGTTGAAATGAGAAGTGATTACGTTGACTGGGAAGTAGAACTAGTGGCCGTGATTGGTAAAGATGGCAAAAA
Organism: uncultured SAR86 cluster bacterium; assembly: GCA_902536295.1. Classification (GTDB taxonomy): domain Bacteria; phylum Pseudomonadota; class Gammaproteobacteria; order Magnimaribacterales; family AG-339-G14; genus AG-339-G14. The sequence continues at coordinate 238 of CACAWS010000011.1, forward strand.
TATTCCCAAAGAAAATGCCTTTGATCACGTCGCTGGATTATGTGTAGGTCAAGACATCTCAGACCGACCTGCTCAATTCGCAACGACTCCTGCGATGTTTAACCTAGGCAAATCTTTTGACACTTATGGCCCTATGGGACCTGCTTTGGTTTCTCTTGACCTAATTAAAAACCCAGAAAGTTTAGATATTGAATGCAAATTAAATGGGGAAACGGTTCAAAAAAGTAATACGAGCGATCTAATTTTTAATATTTCATCAATCATTTCTTATTTATCGGAGATTGTTTCCCTAAAAGTAGGCGATACAATTTGGACTGGTACGCCCAGTGGTGTTGGAATAGCTTCTGGGAAATTTCTCCAGGATGGGGACATACTAACTTCCTCTATAGAAGGGTTAGGCGTAATGGAAAATAAATGTGTAAGAGTTTCTGATCACTCAAGAGCAAATGTCGTGCCAGAATTCATGAAAGGCTTTGTGAAGAAATAAGATTATTAGCTGGCAAAAAGTTTTATGCTAGCGCTAATTAATAGCAGTAAAAATCCCAAAATGGTCAGAGACATGCCGCCAATTCTCATAATAGGACTGTGCAACATAAATCCATAACCAATCCCATGCATCAACCTTCCTATAAAAAATAGAGTGGCTGACATAACTAAATAAAACTCATTTAATTGATTAAACTCACAAAGAAAAAGAAGGATTAAAAACAAAGGGGCATATTCTAATAAATTCCCATGCGCTCTTATAGCTCGTTGAAGCATTAATGGATTTATTTTTCGATTTGCTGAATGAAATGATCTCGTTACGGGACTCTCTCTAAGATCTATGACTCGAATTGTTAGGACTAAAGTAAAAATTACTAATAAAATTGAAAAAATCAGAGTAATTTCAAGGTCCATGCTAGTTAATTTTCCTCAGAAAAGGTCAAACCAGCATTAGCCTCTAGTCTTGAAATCAATTTTTCACCCATCGCTGCTGCGGGGGTATAAATTCCCCCATTTAAATCTAAGCAATCCTTAACTATGCATAAAGCGCTTTCAGCAATCATTTTCGATGTTGATCCATACCCAGGATCCATATCCCCTTTAACGGAGAGATTTAATACTGAGCCATCGTCTAAATCAGCACAAAATAAAATATCATAATTGCCATTTTCTCTTGATTCTTTTGAAGGTCCATCACCAGGTTCGGGTGCGTTTTCCAATGGATTAGCTCCAGCAATTGCTTGAGCAGCCGCCTTTCCAGAATCTCCAGGACCTTGAATCCACATTTCGTTGTAACAAAATTTTTTACCATAAAAATGGTTTAACAAAGTATTGGAGCGATGAATATTTTTACTATTTATAGGCGCCATGAAAAAAGGTGATACCCAGGTCTCTAACTTTTCATCAAACATTGGCTTTGAATCATTTGGCTGTTGTGGCCCCTGAAAACCATCGCTCAAAGCGAAAGGATTTCCAAGAATTTCTATTAACTCAGGATTTTTTTTAAGTGATGCCATAGTAGCAGTCATAGACGCAGCAGTCCCTCCTGAAAATTCTCCGTTCATTGCCCTCACGCGCCCTCTTATATTTCTTGCTGGATTACTTTGGTGCGCTATAACTTTGTTTTGTAATAAATAGACTCCTAAGTCAAAAGGAATGCTATCAAATCCGCAAGAAAAAATTATTCTTGCGCCAGAGCTTTTTGAAATTTCGTTATACTCTTGAATCATCTTATGCATCCATGCCGGTTCTCCACAGAGGTCTACATAATCTACACCTGTTTCTGCACATGCTCTTAAAATGTTTGAACCATATAGTTGATAAGGTCCTACTGTGGTTAAAACACACTTAGATTGAGACACCATTTTTTGAACACTCTCATAATCGTTGCTATCAACAACAATTTCATTAATAGAATCTGCCAATCCAAAAGCATCTTTTACTGATTTCAACTTTTCTTCACTTCTACCAGCAATTGTCCAATTAACTTCATTATCATCGAGATAATTTTTAACCATATATTCAACAACAAGCTTGCCGGTATATCCGGTAGCGCCATAAATAACTACATCGAAATTTTTTTCTGTCATGTCTCCCCCCAATCTAAGAAATTAAAATTTATAAAAATCTATTCGTGACAGTTGCAATCAATTTCTTTGCAGATCTGATGATTTTTATAATGAGCAAAAACTACTAGAGCTGAACCAAAAAGAGTTAATAAACGCTCTCCTGCTTCTCCATAAAGTAAATCACCAACAATTACTGCGCTACACAAAACCATAAGCCCGGTAAAACCGATTACAAAATATTTAAATGTTCCATGATTTTTATAACCTAAAGTCAAGGCAAATAAACTGATAGGAACTGCAAAAAATAAAATCAAATTGTGAACGAACTCATTATCAATCATAGAGACAAAGAGGCCTGATGACAGAATCACAAATGAAGGAACAAAAAAACAATGAGCCACGCAAACGAGTGATAATGAAATTGCCAATTTGTCAGATCTAAGTTGTGAATTCATTGCTTTTCTTAAGAGCAGTCTAAAGAAAATGATATTTCGTAGCAATATTTATATTCAATTACAGAAAATACTTTTTTACGACTCTAAAATTAAATTTATTTAATATAATTCTGTTATGAAAAAAAATAAATCAGTTTTAGTTTTAGGTGTAGGTCCGGAAGAAGGCTTGGGAGCGGCGCTATGTAAAATATTCGCTAATGATGGATATGATGTTTTTGGATGTGGAAGAAATAAGGAAAATATGAACAAGCTAACTAAAATTAAAACTAAAGGAGGATCAATAACTGGCATTGTAGCAGACGTCACTAAAACTAAAGATGTAGAAAAAATATTTCAAGTGATAGATGGCTCAAAAAAAGACTTAAGTTCTGTAATTTATAATGCTGGAAATAATAATGCAAAACCCTTTTTAGAAATGGATTTGACTTTTTTTCAAGATTTATGGGAAGTCTGCGCAAAAGGTGCTTTCTTAATTTCACAAGAAGCGATTCCTCGATTAATTAAAAACAAAAGTGGATCATTAATTTTTACTGGTGCTACCGCTTCTATAAGATCAAGACCGCCATTCACAGCCTTTGCTGCTGCTAAAAGCGCTGAAAGATCACTTGCTCAAGGACTTGCTAAAGAATTCGGCAATCAAGGAGTTCATGTAGCAAATGTAATTATAGATGGAATAATTGATGGAGATAAAGTTAACCTAAGGTTTCCTGAATTTGCAGCTAGTAAAGGAGAAGATGGAAAACTTAATATTATGCAAATCGCTGAAAATTTTTTAATGTTACATAATCAGAAAAGAAGCGCCTGGTCTTTTGAGCTTGATTTGAGACCTTGGTCAGAAACTTGGTAAAGAATTTTTTTTTAACTTAAAAGTTTTATAAATATTCCATCCCCCTATACTTTGGTTAATCTTTACCAAACTTATTTTGTTTACTAAGACCTCGTTTGGAATAAATAATTTTTTTGCTAAATTTTCTTTTAAATTTAAATCAGCGTTTCCATAAAATAAGCTAACGTGCGGAAAATACTCTTTTGAAGCAAATCCAAATATTTTTTCAATAGACAGCCTGATGGAGTTTAAATTTTTTGATTCCAAAACATTTAAAAAAAAAGATTGAAAAAACTCGTTTTTATAACCTATCCCGTTAAGCTTAATTTGGAATTGTTGGGTATCTGAGGCCAATTCCTCAAACATATTACTGTGGAGTTCTTCTTTAAATGGAATGGGACCTGTTAGAGTCAAATGAGGATCGAATTTTGGACCTAGCAGAATTTTGTTTGTCTGAGACTGTAAACACGTTATAGCTTCAACTGAGGATTTATCAAATTGACACCAAACGTAAATTCCTTTGGAAATTTTTAAATTCAATTAATATTAAAGATTAAATCTATTTGTTCTAAAAATTTCTATTTAAAATTTTTACTTTTTTGTACAACAAGTGCATTCACAGCAATCGCAACATTCACACATAAAACAATTGTAAACGATTTATTTCAATTAAATTAGAGTTATTTTTAGTTGAAACTTGAGACTAAAATTTCAAATTAATTTGAATTTTCTATCGCTTCTACAGTTCTCTTAATTGAACCGACATTTCGATTATAAAAATTGTCACTTAAAAATTTGCGTTTTTTTTCTAGAGTATCATTTCCTTTTGATAATTTTAAAATAAGATCTAATGCAGCCTCTATATTAGTCGGCTTGTAGAAACCCTCAGCTATCTCAGAAGCCTCATTATTAAAATGCGAGAAATTGCCCAAATATATAATTGGTTTTTGTGTACAAAAATAATCAGCTATTAAAGTGCTGTAATCTGCTAATAATATTTCTGAACTTTCTATCGAGTCTAAGTAATTTGGATCTTCGTCAAAAACAACATTTTGGAGATCATTAATTTTATTTTTAATTTTGTTAAAATTTTCTGTTGAGAGCTCTCCGGACGAAAGTAAGTTATCAATCATGTTCGGGTGAGGTCGACATATTAACTCTAGATCTTTATTTTGCTCAAAAAAATTCAGTAAAGGCCAGATGTTTTTTAAAAAAGTACTCCTATCGGGATTATATGAGTCTAATGTCCAACGAGAAATCCATAGAACTTTCTTTGGCATGCTATTTAAATTGTTTCGTTTTATTAACTCAAATCTTGGGAACCCAAGATTGTGGATAGTTACCAGTCTTAGAAATTTGTTAATTCTTAAATGTTTTTCGTATTCTTTGAATTTTGTATTATTTTCTGAAAATATATGAGATGCATAGTAGATTAAACTTTCATTCTTCCAAAATTTTGTATACTCATTGGAAAATCCATAGCCGTAATCTAAAAAACATACCCTTGCATAGGAAGAAACCTGTTTGCTTCGGAATGCTTTAAAGGGTATTTCTTTATCGTAAGGACGAGTATAAAAAACAAAATCCGGTTTAAGAGTTTTAAGATCTTTCCATTTCTTAGTAGAAAAATTATAAGAAAAAATTAAATTTTCTTTGTTAATAATTCTTCTAAAAAACTCATATGAATCGCAGTCGTCTCTTTCCTTATCAATATCATCTTTTTTTGGAGATACCATAACTATTATTTTGTAATTAGGATCTTTTGACAAAAAATCATAAAGAGGTCTCACCGAGTTCCAACCTGCTGGATATATCTGAAAAAATACAACCGTTTTAAACTCTTTTGAGCGGTTCTTAGTTAATTTGATTTTTCTAAGTTCGTGAAATAGTCTTATAAAAGCTCTAGAATTTCTTTTAATGTAAGCAAATGTAAGACTCAAAATTCCTTTTTTTGAGCGATGCTTCACTTTTATTTGTTACTCCAAAAAATTACTAAACTTGAAATTCAAAAATCCTTAGACGAGTTTCAGACCATTTGTTTAAATCACTGCCTTTATCGAACATATCCTCGTCTCTCATTTTTTTAAAGTCATGCCTTGCAAAAAGCTCAAAGTATTCTTCCGAGGTTCTATAAGTATTAGAATATTTTGTTTTTAAAGCCTCGGAATAAACTTCGCGAATTTCAAACCTTTCTTGCAAGCCTATAGGCTCTCTAAGTATTAATCTTCCATTTTTAGAGATCATTTTTTTACAATTACTCAATAAATTTTCACAATCTTCATCATGCAAGTAACATAACAACCCAGAAATCCAGATAATATCTATCTCTTCATCGATAAAGAAAGATTCTGCAGCGCACAACTCGTATTTGATATTATTTATCTTTTGTTTTTTAGCTTCCGAAATTGCTAAATCTTGCATCCCCTTTGAAAACTCAACGGCTATTACAGATTTAGCACTCTTTGCGAACTTTAATGACCATTGCCCAGTGCCCGCACCTAAATCTAAAACTGTCTTATTACTTAAATTACCAATCCAAGAGAAAATCTTTTTTGTTTCTAAACCAATTTTTTTTTCTAATAATTCTTCATTTTCTTCTAGATTAGATATGCCTTCAGGCCTTAAATAGTTAGACTTTTTAGCTTGTTGATCCCAAAATGTTTTGACAGCTTTTTTATTTATTTTCATGGTGTGTAAATTCTTAGAATGCATTCTAAGAATTTTTATATCTTACAATCTTATCACTGATGAATTATTTACAAAATCATGACTAAAAGACGTTTGCTGCCCCTCTCTTAAGTTGGAAATTGACATGAACCTTACTCCCAAAGGCTTATTCAGCCTAAATGCTAAGCTTGCCGTATCCTCTGCATATTTTTCTATTGAAATCTCTGAAGTATCGCCTGATAGAGGAACCATATCTAAACCACAGCCACAAACAGAAGAATACAATAACAAATCATTAACCGTTACTGATCTCAATGAAAAACTTTTTGCAAGCGCATCGTCTTCAAGAACACTCATCATAACCCCATTAAACCCAACTGGAGATATGTCTTTGTCTGAAAATGGGGACTTTAGCAAAGCTGTAATTTTAGAAATGCTAGACAAAAATCCGCCCCCCGCTCCAAGATCATTACCCTCAAAAGAACTTATGAAATCAACTACGCTATTATCGCTATTAGGCAATGGTGCTAGAGACCAATCCGATCCAAAATAAGGAAAAGAAAATTTATCTCCAACTTGAGAAAATATCTTAGAAGATTTGTTAATATCTTCTTTTAACCTCACTTCTAATTCGCTTATAGAATTAGAACTGGATAATTCTTTTTTTAAAAAATCTAAAGATTCGAGCGCAACCGAAAATCCTGAATTAGAGCCGTAAGAAAACGGAAAGAATGGAGTATATTTTGAAAGATTAAAACCTATGCCAAATCTAAAATTATTGAATCCCAACGTTTGGGATCTGCTTAGAGACTTATTGATTTTTGCGTAAGTACTTGCGCCTTCTTTAACTTGATCTAAGTTGGAAATATTCAGAAGCGCAAAGAGTTTTTCGTGCTTTGTAATTAGATTTGAAATTATATTAAGAGTATATGGCTCAACTAAAGCCCTGGAAGAGATAGTAAAGGGTTGATTTATCCACCTAAAATTTAAGTCCAATGCTTTCTGGTAACATTTAGACAAAATTGAAATATCTGAATCAAAATCTTCTGAGTTATCTAAAGAAATTTCTGGCAGTGTCAATCGGACTGTTCTGGACTCTCCATATTTAGAATTTAATAAAGAAATAACTTCCGATGTTTTTTCGAAATACTTATCCCCATTCAAATGTAAATCGTTTTTAGAAGCAAAAAAAGTATATGACCTAGGAATCATAGTTTTAGTTATCTTTGAATAGATCTATATAGTCATTGATGCTATTTATTTCTTTAACATCGCCTTTAAGTATTTCCATTTTAAATTCAGATTTGATCTTTTCAATTGCTTCGCTAAGAAAAAAATTTGCATTAGTTTCACACACTTTTTTTAACTTTTCTAAAGTCTTTTTTGTTGATACTTTAACAATACCTGTAAATTCTTTATCGTTGCCTGATTTTCTTGAACCATTATAAATACTTAAAATCTCAGAATTTTTATGAGAAACATGTGCGTTCAAATTTGATCTGTTTTCTGAATCAATAGCAAATAGCAAATCTCCTTTTGAAGAATTTATTACTTCTGCAGCATCATCAGATAAAAACAAATCACAAGGCATAATTATTACCGGTAATTCTTCAGCGCCCAAATAAGTTGAAAATGCGCTACCAGTTTCAAACCAATTATGATTGTAAACATAATTTAAATCTGGATTTAGTGACATAATTTCAGCGGCTTTGTAACCTACAACAATTTTAACTTCTGCATCAAATTGTCTTAAGTACCTTTCTAAAATCGATTCTTTGGAACTAGGGAAAACAAGATTTAATTTATTGAATCCATCAATACCTATACCTCTTCCCGCAGCAAGTATTACTAAATTTTTATTTGAGCTCATTTAAACTTATTCCCTCAAATGATTTATTGCTACTTTTAAAATTATGCTTAGCTGTTTTATAAGGATAAATAATTCCTTCTTCATGATTTTTAAAAATTATATCAACATTAACTTTTCGATTCTTTCTTAAGCTAAAAACTTCTACTTCAGAATAATCAAATAATTCTACGGGTATAAAAGTTAAATTCAAAAGTTTTGCTACTTCAAATCTATGATGACCGTCCATAAGCAAGAATTTTGTTTTCTCAACTTTGACTGGAACTTTCCAGACCCCTTCATCACAAATTTTCTTCAATAACCAATCGACTCTCTTTTTACTATGCCCTTCAATCGGAGAGATCGACTTAACTTTCAAAAGCTTTAAGTTTTGTTGTGATTTAACTTTTTTTATTGAATTCATTTAAAGTATTAAAATGAAAAGAATTACGACTCATTTTAACAGTCTTGAAGACAAAAGAGTTGGGGTAAGCGATTGCAACCTCAAGAAAGTATTTATTTTTCTTATCGGTTAATTCTTGAGACATCTTTTTATATTTTGTTAAAGCTTCTTTACCAAAACATGTAGCACCAAATAGCTTGACTCCTTGAAAATCTTTTTTGAATAAAATCATTTCCTCTTCACTAAAAACATGTATTTTCTTTGGCTCTTTGCTATCTGAAAGTTCAATTACCCCGCCATATTTATAGTTATCAATCGATCCTAGATTTGAAAATGTTATGTCGTTTTGTAGTGTGCTCGACAGCATTTTGTCTATATCTGTTTCTTCCGAGACACAATCACATTCTAAAACTATTAGATTGTTTTCAACATTTTGAGCGGCAACTAAAAATGAAATCAGATTATTATCATTTTCACAGTCATGATTAATTAAATAATTAACTTTGTTACTTCCTATAGCAGCTTTAATAACCTCTTGATCGGAACTATCATTACTTAAAACTACAATTATTTCTTTAATTTTTTTATTTGCAGAAAGTTGATCATAAAGTCTTTTTATAACGGGAACGCTTTCATATTCAGCAACTTGTTTTAAAACCGATCCTCCTGAATCTCTAAATCTTTTGCCTTTTCCAGCAGCCAATATTAGGGCATCAAAGCTTTTTTCACTTTTATTAATACCTTTCTTTTGGTTAATCATATTTGGAAAAACCCAAATCTAATTTATGGTCAGATAATTTTTAATTTTTTTTTGTGCTGCTTCTTTGAATTTTCTCAATTAAGTGGATTTCCATTGTAATCATACCTTTCTATTACTTTAACCACATTACCATTTTGATAATTTACTTTAGATTCAAGTTGTCCATTTTGGTGATATGTTTCAGAAATTCCGTTAAGCTGCTCTTCAGCATTAAATGTTTCTTTAGAAGCAAGTTGCCCATTCTGATGGTAAGAATATTCTAAATAATATAAAAGATTTCCATTGTCGTTATATTCTGTCCAAGTTTTATAACCGTATTCATATCCATTCCATTCTCCATCAACTTCATCATTAACTACATTTCCTTCCATAGAAAGATAACCTTCAGTAAATTCTTGATATTCACCATTTTCAAGACCATTTTTGTAATTAGTTTTAAATGAGTAAGCCACGCCGCAGCCTTCATAACCTTCCAGCGGTCCATGGAGCTTGCCATTCCTATAACTTCCAGCCTCTTCGACACAGAAAATATTGTCATCCATATACATGATGAAATTTCCCGAAAATGGCGTATTTGAATTAACTTGATATTTTAGACCTTGTCTTTCAACTAAGCTCGAGTAATTGACCGCTGAATTGGCGTATTTTTGAAAAAGAGGTTTTTCTTTAAAAAAATTTCCTAGAGACTGAGTAAAATCATCGAAAGATTGCGTTGAAATTACTGGAGAAATTATGATTGTAAATAAGAAAGTAGCAAAGAGTTTAGTTTTCATGGTTTGTTTTAGTTTTTTATTAATTCTAACATTAGATTCAAAAGAATTTCGCCTGATATACTCAAAAAATTATGTGCCAAAAAAATAAATCGTAATAATTTTATATTAGAAACTTATTTATTTTTTTGATTCTTTTATTAACTTAACAATATTTTCATGAATTATTGGCCCAGTATTTGGACCCAAAGACACCACTTCACCGTAAGTTTCTTCTTCCTCTCCGTAAATCCAAGGAGGGTCATCATCCCATTCACTTTTTGGAATGATGTATCCGATGGCATCGTTAGCTAAATTCACCATTAAATTAATTTTGCCTGGAAGTTGACTGCGGAGATGTGGAACTTCTTGAGGAGCGATAACATAATCAGCGCCTTCAGGGTTTTCTATACCTCCAATAGCAATTTCTGGATAAAGTTCACCGGGAATACCGATAATCGAAGCATCTCCTAATTGTATGAATGCCACCTCACTTAAATAGCGCACAAAAGGAGGTATCAAACTAAATTTTAAATCCGTGTCAATGATGCCGAGCAGAGTACCCAATGAAAGCATGAAATTCTCTAAACCTAATTCAATTTCAGTTGAATGGACGGTTATAGATGGCTTTGAAGAAGGCACAAAATCACCAGCATGATAAGCATCTATAACGCTGTTGGCTAAGCTGTATCCATATGCTCTAGCTTTAATATGACTCGGTTTTATAATCATTCTTTCCATGACAGGATCATAAATTGGGTCGTTTGGCCCGGATGTCATTAAACCTCCAATGTTTCCTGTAAGCCATAATGTGGTTCCTCCCAGTCCTGACTTAATGAGCTGATCATCATAATAAATTCCTTCACTGACACCCTTTCTTAAGTAGCCTGCAACATCAGCAGTTATTTCTAAATTTTTATCCCATGTGAGTTCGACATGAATTCCAAAATTAATCAGCGAGCCTATGATTGCTCCATCGGGACGGCTAAATAAAATTGCTCTTATATCATCATCTATCACGATGGGTTTTCGCTTGTCTTTAATTGGTGTTTGAGGATTAGTCGGAATTAACGCCAAACTCATTTGCGCGGGTTCCAAATTATCTATTGCCAAGCTTAACGCATTAATGAATTCTTTTTTTAGACGCTCCATGTAAACTTCGTCAACACCGCTTTTTAAAAAACCTGGGCCCCAGAGGCCCTGAGTGTCTGGGCCCTCATGATTGTGTGTTGCATGCACCATGACGTAATCTAAGCCCCACTCTTCAGGAACATCCTCACGGACACTGAGCACAAATTTTCTCATTAGCCCTATTGTGTCAGCGCTTATAATTCCTATCCTTCTTTGTCCGTCATCAATAACCGCTGCTACCGCCATGAGGTCATCCTTTACACCCTGAGCAGCTCGTTTATTTTGAAAACCTGCCATCCACACGGGATCGAATTGGTTGTTCCCGTTTCCGTCAACCCACTTATCAATCTCTTGATCAAACTGAGCATCTTTATTTACGTCTTCCCATTCATCAAGTATCTCAGGGGTAATTGAAAGTTCTGCAAATCCTACTTTAAGTTCGTTTGCATAGAGTTGAGCAGTCAAGGAAATACTAAACAACATAAAAACATATATTTTGTTTTTTAAAAACCTAAAATTCATAAAAATTACTCTGTATTTTTAAAAAGATTTTTTAACTTTGACATCGCTTCTTCATCAAGCAACCCTTTTTCTTCTGCTTCTATGCATTCCGCTAATTCTTTTCTATTTTTTACCCCTAGAATAACTGATCCTACTTTATTTGTGCTAAGTGCAAATCTATGAGCTAAAGAAGCTGGATCTTCATTTATTTCGTCTGCAAATTTTCTAAAAGGCAAAGCTTTTTCAAAGTCTTTAAAATCAGCTTCATCTAATCCTGAACTATTCGGCTCTCTATCCATCGCCGAAGTCAAAGCACCTGCTTGCACAGCCCTTATGGCTAATATTGGAATCTCATTATTTTGGCATTCCTGCAATATTTTATTTGGATTGTTTGTTTCACTAATGTAGCCAATTGCTCCAATAGAATTTAAAACATTAACTGCGCATTGCATTGCTTCAGGTGGCGAAGAAGAATTAATTGCTTTAATTAATGCTTCCTCTTGACCTAATCCAATACCCCAATGACTTATTTTTCCTTCCTGCTTTAGTCTTTCAAAAGCTGGAATTACTGCATTAAAATAACATGAAAGAGTAGTTCCACTAGATTTTCTTGTTTCATCAAATTTAAAAAAACGAAAATCGTCTTCAATTAATTGAGAATGAAGAAGAAATAAATCTACTTTTTCTAAGTGCATCGTTTTGAGGCTTCGGCACAAAGAATTATTTAAAACTTCATATACCTCTGAATCTTTCGGATTGCCAAGTCTACATTTAGTAGTTACTTTTATATTTTCTAAATTTTTATCTTTTAATGCTAAGCCAAGGACCCTTTCAGCTTCGCCCTTTCCATACATTGGGGCGACATCAAAATGATTAATGCCAGAATTATATGCAAGGTTTACAGTTTCAATGGCTTCTTCTCTAGAAGTTTCTCCCCAAACATTTCCAATTCCTCCGCCCCCTAAAGTCAGCGAGCTGACAGTGCCAAAAGGTTCGAATATTCTTTGTTCCATATAAATTGTTGTAATTTTTAATATCTATTGATGAAACATCATTGAAACCAATCGCTTGATTAAAAGTTCCATAATAAATCAAGCGAACAAACTTCTGATGATGAAAGATCATTCTTAGAAATGCTTGAAAAGTCGGACAGGTAGTTAGATCTGCCTTGCCATCTGCAACCAATATTAGTAGATAAGCCAGTGGATATTTGAAGCATCAATCCGATATCAACTTCCCAATTATGAGCTTTCATTCCATCGTCTAGATCTAATATGTAATTTATACTTGGACCCTCTATAGAGTAATACATATTCTGGCTGGAAGTTCTTGAATAATCTAAACCATATTCTAAGGTTATATATGGCATTGCATTATATTTTGATTCCTCAAAAAGATAGCTGATATCTGCGCCAATTGATGCTTTAGCATTTGATAATGTTAATTCATCGAAAGTTAACGCGGTCTCTCCGCCTGTTTCACTATACTTATCAAATCTTGTATATGAACCATCAATTCTTAGGTAAGGAGAAACAAGCCAATTGCTGTTTTCATTAATCAATGAACGAATGAACGCAAGAGATCCAAAAAGCTGATTCGCCTCTCTTTGTCCTTTGAGCAGCTCTTCTCCATCCAATCGGTCTGAATTAAATTCTAATTTAGTGATCCCAAGAATAAATTGCAACGCATTGCTTTTATTATCGAATCTACCATAAGTCGAAAGACTATAATTCTTTGATTCAACATGAGATTCACGATTTCTATCTTTTGGTTTAGTTTTTCCTAAGCCCAAAGCAAAGCCAAATAAATCTCCGTCATCACTTAGTGACTTATCTAGTCCAATATGAAAAGATCTTTCATCCAAAACATTTGGATTAGGATTGTTTTTGCCTAGTGTTAATTCTCCAAATTCTCCATCAATCCATATAGACCAATCGCCAATAATTTCACTGAGCTCTCCATCAGCCGTAATTTTTACTGGGTCTGATAATAGATCTTGAACTGTTGACTTTAATTGTTCGGGATCTTGAAAAGCGTTAGATTCGAAATCACTATTTAATTTCGACGTTTTGATTTCAGGATTAGCTTCTACAAGACTTCTTGATTTAGGGTTATCAAAATCTGATATACAAAAATAATTAGCGTTTGGATCTATCCAATCTTTTAAATCATCAGTAAGTGTATGGGTATAAACCAAGTTGTTACCTAATTGTGCATTTGAAGATTCTAATAGAGTCACAAAGATTTTTCTGTCCCCTGGAGTAAAACCAAATACATCTTGAGGAATCCCATCAAAAATAATGAAAGCTGATTTGAGACCAGCTTCAATATTTAATATTCCTTCTCCAAATGAAAAGTTTTCTTCGTCTGATGAACCAGTAATTCTAAAATCTACAATGACATCTTCGAGTGCAATTTTTGATAGATGCACTTTTATTTTCAGAGATGGGTCTGTTTTAGGACCACTAGAATTAATCGTACAAAATTCTAATATTGGCTCCTCGTCAAAATTATTTTCTAATGGCTCCTCAACCTTGCTCTTATCTTGCTCCTCAACAATATTATTAGCTGGCTCACTAGTTCTTATGGTTTTGATTGAGTCAATAATCTTATTATTAAAATTAACTCTTAAGCCTTGTCGTGATGAAGTCATCATCCGTTTAGAAATTACATTAATATTTTGATCCACCCAACGAGTCGCGATCTGATTCATCGCTCTGGCATTGTCAATTACAGGCTGCTTTAATGTTGGATCTGTCAATTCAATACTAGTTTTAAAATTAAACTCTGTGGGGTCGTTTATTCCATCAAAGGTGTTACCGTGAATGTCTTCAAAAACTGTATTTTCAATCAATACATAATAGTCTGTTCCATGCTCAAGATCTGTAGGCAAATTAACTGTGATCGTCTCTGTTCCACAACCGGTAACAATTCCACTTGGCAGACTCACAGCAAATGAAGATGAATTATCATCTGACAAAATATTAATAGTGCCTGATTCACAATTAACAACTTCGTTAAATGTCAAAATGATGTCGCTATCTATAGGCACTCTTGTGCTGTCATCTTGAGGGCTGGTAGCTATTAAAAGTGGTTTAGCGTCATTGTCATTGATTACTAGAGTGTGAACGGTATTGACTCCAAGAGTTGCATTAACAGGATTGGATAGAGAGATAATTATTGTTTCATCACCTTCATCGGCTAAATCATCGACAATCGTTGGTATAACTATAGTTCCACTCGTCGCCCCATCTGGAATGACAACACTGCCAGATGTCATTGTATAGTCTGTGCCTGCTCCAGCAGTGCCTCCGGTGACCTCATAATCAACTTCAATCTGCGCTAGAGATGCAAAAGGAATTACAACATCTACTGATCTTGAAGCAACGGATTCCAAATCTGCAGAAGTTGAACTAGAAAACTCTATTGTTGGGGTGCCGTCATTATCTCTTATGGTATAGGTGTGGACACTATTGTTCCCCAAAACGGCATTACTAGGGCCTGATAAAGTTATAATTACCGTTTCATCATCCTCGTCAATTAAGTCATCAACAATATTATCAATGGTGATCGTGCCTGATGTTGCGCCTGCATTTATTGTCAATACTCCATTTGCCAGCATGTAATCGGTTCCTCCGCCAGTAGCTGTGCCTGTCACAGAGTAATTTACTGAAATGTTATTACTAGATGCTGCAGATAGATCCACTGTTAACGCTATCGATGAAATATCTTCTGCCGCAGTTGAACTATTAGCATTAAATTCTACTGTAGGCATTCCGTCGTCATCAATGATCGTATAAGTGTGAACATCATTACTTCCCAAGGTAGCATTGCTTGGACTTGACAGAGTTACGATTACCGTTTCATCTGTTTCATCAGTGCTATCGTCAATAATATTGGCAATAGTAATCGTACCGCTTGTAGATCCTGCGTCTATAATTAAGGTCCCGTTTACTAAAGTATAATCATCGCCTGATCCGCTTGCGGTTCCTGTGACTGCATAATCGACAGTTATGGTTTCACTAGATGGCCCAGACAAGTTCACAGTGATGTCTTTCGAAGATTCAGATTCGGCTCCAGTTGAGCTAACAGAGTTAAAGTCGATAGTTGGCGTGTCTTCATTATCAGTAATGGTGTATGTATGAACGCTATTGCTACCTAAAGTTGCATTGCTTGGATTCGATAGGGTGACGATCACAGTTTCGTTTGGCTCATCTAAACCATCGTCAACAATCCCTGCTATTGTAATCATGCCAGACGTCAAGCCAGCGCTGATAGTTAAGGTGCCATCGGCCAAAGTATAATCGGTGCCAGAGCCAGTGGCTGTTCCTGACACAACATAGTCAACTGTAACATCTTGTCCTGAGACTGCCGACAAATCTACTGTAATTTCTTTGGAGGATACAGATTCAGCATCGTCCGAACTGGTAGTATTAAACTCAACCACTGGAGCATCATCGTCATCAATGATCGTATAAGTGTGAACACTATTACTACCCAAAGTTGTATTTGTTGGATTTGATAAAGTTACAATTATTGTCTCATCGGCCTCATCAAGAGCATCATCTATAATCCCTGCAATTGAAATAATTCCCGATGTTTCGCCAGGATCAATCGTTAGAGTACCGCTAGCTAAAGTATAATCAGTTCCAGAGCCACTTGCTGTTCCCGTGATAATATATTCGACAATTATGGTTTCGCTAGATGGCCCAGACAAGTTCACGGTGATGTCTTTCGAAGATACAGATTCAGCTCCAGTTGAGCTAACAGAGTTAAAGTCGATAGTAGGTGCGTCTTCATTATCGGTGATGGTATAAGTATGAACAATATTGCTACCTAAAGTTGCATTGCTTGGATTCGATAAAGTAACGACGACAGTCTCATTCGGCTCATCTAGTGAATCATCAACAATTCCTGCTATTGTAATAAGTCCAGACGTCGCGCCAGCGCTGATAGTTAAGGAGCCATCGACTAAAGTATAATCAGTGCCAGAGCCAGTTGCTGTTCCTGTGACAGTATAATCAACTGTTACGTTCTGACTTGATGCAGCAGATAAATCTACAGTCAAACCTGCAGAAGAAACTGACTCTGTTGCGCTTGAGCTGTTAGCATTAAAGCCAACCTCTGGAGCATCATCATTGTCCGTAATGGTATAAGTATGAACACTATTACCCCCTAAAGTTGCATTGGATGGATTAGATAAAGTGATGATTACTGTCTCATCAGCTTCATCGGCCGCATCGTCAAAAATGCCAGAGATCGTAATTGTCTCGGATGTTACTCCTGCACCTATAGTTAGAGTGCCATTAGCTAAGGTATAATCGGTGCCCGAGCCCGTAGCAGTACCCGATACTGCGAAATCAACTGTAACGTTCTGTCCTGAAGCTGCTGACAAATCAACCGTGATAGCTGCGGAAGAAGTTGATTCAGCTCCGCTTGAGCTAGGGATACTAAAACCAACCACTGGAGCGTTGTCGTTATCAGTAATGGTATAAGTATGCACGTTATCAGCTCCCAAAGTTGCATTGCTAGGATTCGATAAAGTAACGACGACGGTCTCATTCGCCTCATCAATTAAATCATCGATAATGCCATCGATCGTAATGGTCCCGCTTGTTGCGCCTGCATCAATAGTTAAAGTGCCATTAGCTAAAGTATAGTCAGTGCCTGAGCCAGTGGCTGTTCCTGTCACAACATAGTCGACTGTAATATCTTGACCTGATACTGCAGACAGATCGACAGTCAAATCTGTAGAAGAAACTGACTCAGTCCTACTTGAACTGATGGCATTAAAATCAATCACCGGAGCGCTGTCGTTATCATTGATAATATAGGTATGAACATTTTCAGTTCCCAATACAGCATTGGTTGGGTTCGATAAAGTAACAATCACCGTCTCATCAGCTTCATCTATTAAGTCATCGATAATACTTGAAATATTGATAGTCCCAGATGTCTCTCCTGCACTTATAGTCAAGGTTCCATTCGCTAAAGTGTAATCGGTGCCCGAGCCGGTTGCAGTACCAGTAACCACGTAATTTATTGTTACATCTTTTCCTGATGCAGCAGATAAATCTACAGTCAAACCTGCAGAAGAAACAGACTCAGCTCCGCTTGAACTAGTATCGCCAAAGCTAACCTCTGGTTCATTATCGTTATCAATAATCGTATAAGTATGAACCAGAATTGAACCTTGGTTAGCATTAGTAGGATTAGATAAGGTAACTATTACTGTTTCATTCACCTCGTCTAGAGAATCATCAATAATGCCAGCAATAGTTATCGTCGTAGAAGTTGAACCAGCTGCGATAGTTGCAGTGCCATTAGCCAGAGTATAATCGGTGCCTGAGCCAGTTGCTGTTCCTGTAACGGCATAATTAATTGTAGCGTCAGCAGTAAATGATGCTGACATTTGAACAGTCAGGTCAGTGGAAGATTCGGATTCAGCTCCACTTGAGTTAGGTTCAACAAAAGATATATCTCTTGATGGTCCCTCCCCTATTAGAGGCTCCAAAATTGTAAATGTATGAACATCATTGCTTCCTAAAGTTGCATTGTTTGGATTTGATAAAGTCAGAATAACGGTCTCATTTCCCTCGCCACTTCCATCATCAACAATACCAGCAATTGTAATTGTTCCAGATGTTTCTCCAGCATCAATGGTTAGCACTCCATTTTCTAAAGTGTAATCCTCGCCAGAGCCAGTAGCAGTTCCAGTGACTGTATAATTAATCGTCACGATTTGTTCTGAAACTGCAGACAAATTGACTATAACATCTTTGGTAGGTTCTGTTTCTGCCCCACTAGAACTGGTCGCTTCAAAAGAAATTAACGGAGCGTCATCGTTATCCGTAATAGTATAAGTATGCACGTTGTTATTACCCAGCGTTGCATTGCTTGGATTCGACAAAGTAACAATGACTGTCTCATGCGGCTCATCCAATGAATCGTCAACAATACTGCCAATAGTAATGGTGCCAGACGTTGTCGCAGCATTTATAGTTAGAGTGCCATTGGCCAGAGTATAATCGGTGCCAGAACCAGTGGCAGTACCTGTCACA
>CACAWS010000012.1 GCA_902536295.1 uncultured SAR86 cluster bacterium
ATAAAACCGGTCTAGTTTCACTAACGCCGGAAGGATCTCCTATTGACCCTGTAAAGTCACCAATCAAAAAAATTACTTTGTGACCTAAATCTTGAAATTGTTTCAACTTATTAATTAAAACTGTATGCCCAAGGTGTAAATCTGGAGATGTAGGATCGAAGCCTGCTTTTATAGTTAACTTTTGTTTCTTTTCGATCAAAGATATAAAATCTTTTCTAGGGATTACTTCTTCAACTCCTCGAAGAAGAATTTCTATTTTTTCTTTAACTGTGCGCATTAAATAGGAAATCGATAAAAATATTTATAACTTTAACAGATAAAATAATTGAAGATAAAAAATGAAAAATCTTTTTTTTGAAATTAAAAATTATTTAATCGTTCTTTCTTTATTTATTTTTTTATTTCTAGCGCTTATTTTTTTTCCCCCAATACCAGATGACGCTTTAGGCTCTGATTACGAACAAAAAGAAGTAACTAGGGAAAAAGTTTTATTTACAGATAATAGACTGTTAACGATGTTTGAAGTTGAAGGATCAATTCAGGTGTTTGAGGTTGAGAAAAACGATACATTATTGAATTTACTTAAACGATCTGGGATTAAAGACGCTTATATAAGAGCTTTGATTAAAACAAGTGGTTCAGAAAAACTTGCACAAATAAAAGTGGGAGACATTCTTGAAATTAAAAATTCTGTAAATGGAGAACCAAAAGAAATTTTTTTAACATCAAATGAATTAGATGGGATTAAAGCAACATATAAAAATGGTTTTTTTACTATAAAAAAATTCTCTAGGCCTTTAGATAAACTTGAAAGATTTGCTTCGGTTACTATTGAAAATTCTTTATACGAATCAGCATTATCCGCCGGTCTTTCAGATAGCTTAATAATGGATTTGATATACATTTTTGGTTGGGATATAGATTTCATCTTTGACATAAGACCAGGCGATAAATTTGATGTTTTATATGAAGATTACTATTGGAATGGAAAGCAAGTAAAAAATGCAGATATAAAAGCAGCACGTTTTCTGAGAGGTAATAAAGTCTTTACTGCCATAAGATATTATTACGAAGATGGCAGCAAAGAATACTTTTCTTTAATGGGAAAAAACGTTAAAAAAGCCTTTCTAAGAACGCCTGTGGAATTTAGTTATATAAGTTCTAAATATGATCTTAATAGAAAACATCCTGTATTAAATAAAATTAGAGCGCACACTGGAGTAGATTATGCAGCTCCAAAAGGCACACCAATTATTTCAACTAGCTCTGGTACTGTTTCTTTTATTGGAAATAAAGGGGGGTATGGAAAATTAATTGAAATAAAACACTCAGAAGATTATTCAACTAGATATGCACATTTAAATAAGTTTAAAAAAGGATTATCACTTGGAGACAAAGTATCTCAAGGAGAAATTATTGGATTTGTAGGCAAGACCGGATTAGCTACGGGATATCATTTGCATTATGAATTTAGAGTCAACGGCATGCATACAGACCCCTTAACAGTAAAGCTGCCTGATGCAGAACCTATCAGTGATTCAGAAAAAGAAAGATTTCAAAGTCTTGCAGTTCAAATGATTAATAGAATTGATAATTTGTATCTCCAAATCTATGCAGTCAATTAAAAAAACAGAAAATTTATACATAGGAGCTTTATCTGGTACAAGCATGGATTCTATAGATGTCTCCTTATTAAAAATTACCAAGAAAATTAAAATAATTAATACTGTTTCTTTAAAAATGCCTCAAGATTTATTTATATTAATGTCCAAACTTTCTAAAACAAAAAGTAATCTTTTGCTTAAACCAACAAAAGAATTAAAAAAGGCAGACGAGAAGTTCACTCTTCTGACAGTAAAAGCAATAAAAAAATTATTAAAAAAAAATAACGTTAAAAAAAATGAAATTAAAGCAATTGGCTCACATGGTCAAACAATTCAACATTTCCCATTTTCAAAAAAACCATATTCTCTTCAAATTGGCAATCCTGAAATTATCGCAAAGCTTACAGGTATAACTACCGTTGGTAATTTTCGTCAAACTAATATAGCAAATGGCGGCACTGGCGCTCCTCTAACTCCATCTTTTCATGAAGCCTTTTTTAGGGACGACAAAAAAAATAGAGCTATATTAAATATTGGCGGAATATCTAATGTCACCTTACTTTTACGGAATCAAAGATCAATTGGTTGGGATACAGGTCCTGGAAATTGCTTGATCGATCAGAGTATTAGAACTTTTACAAATCAAAAAAAATTGTTCGATAAATACGGTAATTATGGCAAAAAAGGGGATTTCACTAAGCTTAATAAAACAATATATAGAATATTGAATAAAAGTTATTTCAATCAAGATTTACCTAAAAGCGATTCAACTAAAAGTTATGATTTTTCAAGTTTATACTTTGAAGATAAAAGCATTACTAAGTTTGACTGGATTTCAGCTATGACCGAAATAACTGCAATAACAATAATGGAATCCTTAATACAAAATTGTCCAGTAAAAAAATTAAATATCTATCTCTGTGGAGGAGGCTCGAAAAATTACTATCTAATTGAAAGATTAAAAAATAAATTACCTAAAAATTGGTCAATAGGTACTACGAACACATTAGGCATCGATCCGATGTTAATAGAAACATCTACTTTTGGATGGCTGGCAAAGCAAAGACTTGAGAATAAAAAAGTAGATTTAAAAGCATCCACTGGAGCTAATTTAGCTTTGACGGGAGAGATTTACAGTTATTAAATTGAAAAAGAAGATCCGCAACCACAAGTAGTGACAGCATTAGGGTTATCTATAACAAATCTCGAGCCTTCTAAGTCCTCTTTGTAATCAAGAGTTGAGCCATATATGTACTGCATGCTTAAAGGATCAATCACGATGGAAATTTTATTCTTTTTTAAAACAGTATCTTCTTCGTCAAGCTGGTCTTCTAATCTAAAGCCATATTGAAAACCAGAGCACCCTCCACCAGTGACGAAAACTCTCAAAGATAATTCTTTATTAACCTCATCAGAGACTAACTTATCTATTCTAGAAACCGCGGCATCTGAAACAACTAGTTCCTGGGGAGTATATTTTTCTATCATTTAAAATCTAAACCTTTTTCTTCATCAGATCCGAGCATAATGTTAAAACATTGAATTGCTTGGCTAGCAGCACCTTTGAGTAGGTTATCTATTGCTACATGTATAGTCAAAACATTTTTTTTCTGAAAAACAGAAATGTCACAAAAATTTGTATTTTTTACCTTTTTCAATTCAGGGACCGTACCTTTTTCTTGTACTCTAACAAATTTTTCACCATCATAAAAGTTTTCGTAAATCTTTTGAAAATCTTCGCTTTGATTCTTCAGCTTGATATAACAAGTTACATACTCTCCTCTGAATATTGGAATTAAATGAGGAGTAAAAATAATCTCTTGAGTAATTCCGTAATTTTTCTTTAAAAAATAATTTATCTCTGTTTGATGTCTATGAAATTCAGGTGAGTAAGCTTTAAAATTATCTTTTATTTCTGAGGAAAGCCCCTCTTCTACTTTATTTCTTCCAGCGCCGCTGATTCCTGATTTTACATCCAAAATTATTTCAGATTTATTATCAACGAAATCAATTACAGGAATGATTCCCAAAATTGAGGCAGTAGGATAACATCCAGGAACTGCAACCAATTTTGCTTCTTTAATTTTTTCTCTTCCTAATTCAGGAAGGCCATAAACTGCATTTTGTGCAAGTTCTGGAGCTCTATGTTTATCCTCATAAGCCTTTTCCCACATTGCGGTATCCGAAATTCTAAAATCAGCAGATAAATCAATTACCTTTGTTCCTCTTTCTATTAGATCCGGCACTAAATCCATAGAAAAGTTATGTTGAGTAGCAAAAAAAATAAAATCTAATTCATTGGATTTTGCCAAATCGGCAGGTAAAAACTCTTGATTCTTTATATTTGCATATGGTTGAATTTTTTTAAAAAGCTCTTCGCCTAAGCTGTTATTTGAAGACAAAAAAGAAACCTCAACATCGCTATGACGATCCAAAAGATTTAATAATTCAACGCCAACATATCCAGTCGCGCCAACAATACCTATTTTTTTTAGTCCCATTTTCTATTTATATTTGGCTTGTTTAAGAGCAGCATTATAATGACTTTAATAAGCATGAGTCAGAAAAAATTTATCTTATCCATAGCAGGTCATGATCCAACAAATGCTGCTGGAACTTCAATTGACTTATTAGTCGCTAATGAATTTAATATGCATTGTTTATCGGCTATCTCTAATTTGACTGTGCAAGATGCAAAAAAGTTGCACAAGATAGAGGAATTAAATGCAAAGCTTTTCAAAAAAAACCTCAAAAATTTAAATAATAATTTTAAAATTTCGGGCATAAAAATCGGCGCTCTATCTTCTACCAAAATAATTGAAACTACAGCTAATTTTTTATCTAAAATTAAACAGATACCTTTAATAATAGACCCAATAGTTTCGGCTGGAGGCGGTGGAAATTTTTTGAATAAAAAAGATAAAGATTTTGCTCTTCAAAATCTCTATCCACTCGCAACTTTATTGACCCCAAACATTTATGAATTAAATGCTTTAAGTGGTTTAAGAAATGAAGATGACTCAGTTAAGAAATTACTAGACTTGGGGATAAATAAAATATATGTAACAGGGCAAGACGTAAAAAAAGAAATAATAAATCGCCTGTACATAGACGGAAAATTAGAATTTGAAGTGAAAACAACCAAAATAAATAAAAAAATTCGGGGAACAGGATGCGCGCTATCCACCTCGATATTATGTAGCTTGATTAAAACAAATAACTTAATTGAAAGTTGCTCTAAAGCAAATAAATTTTTAGAAAAGAGGCTAAAAAATTCTATTTATACTGGCTATCAAGAATTCATAAATTTTAAATAATGAAATCTATTTATGCGATAACACCTCCTAATGAGAAATTAGAGAACTTATTAAAACAAGTAGATAGTTTATTAGATGCCGGAATAACTTTATTTCAATATAGATCGAAAGAGAATAATTTAAATAAGATCAAAAATGAGGCCTCTAGTTTGTTAGAAACTATTAAAAGAAAAAATGGAAAATTAATCATTAATGATTTTCCAGAAATTGCCATAGAAATAGGTGCTGATGGTTTTCATCTGGGTCTTGCAGACTACTTGAATAAGAAAAATCAGCTTTTCTTAAAGAACAACACGAATTTAATTAACGAAAATTACATCAAAGGTTTTTCATGTAAATGGAACTTAGAAATCTTAGAAAACCCTCCAGAAGATATAATCCAATGGGATTATCTGGCTGTAGGATCTTTTTTTGAGACAAACACAAAACTTAATGTTTCTATGCCTCCATCAAAGGAAATCATGATGCAAGCGCCCCTCAGAACAAATAAAACGCTTTATGCTATTGGAGGTATAAGTAACAAAAATATTACTAGTTTAAAAATGCTAGGATATAAAAAATTCGCAATTTCAAAAGGTCTATTTACAAACAGGCCAAACGAAATAGAGGAAATTATAAAAATAAATAATGAAAAAGATTAATATCTTAGGCGTTGGAAATGCTCTGGTCGATAAACAGTTTCTAATTGATGAGTCATTTTTAAAAGAGATATCAATAGACAAGGGAACTATGGGTCTTTGTGACGAAAATTATCAGGAAAATCTTTTTGAAAAACTTTCTAGAAAATTTAAGAATAGTAAAAACGCCTGCGGAGGTTCTGCTACTAATACTGTTTTCGCTGCTTCTGCTTTAGGAAGCCAATGCGGTTTTTTAGGGAAAGTAGCTAAAGATAAAAATGGATACTTTTATAGTGATGATCTAGAAAAAATTGGAATATTAAATAGTGTTATTTCAGAAGGAGATGAAAATACAGGGACTTGTCTAATCATGATTACTGAAGATGCAGAAAGAACAATGAGTACTTGTTTAGGCATCAGTGCGGATTTGAATTTCTCCGATGTCGACGAAAATTTAATTAATGAGTCAGAAATAATATATCTTGAAGGCTACTTAGTTAGCAGCGATTCTTGTTTTGAAGCAAGCAAAAAAATAATTGAAGCCGGGAAGAAAAATAACTCAAAAATTGCAATAAGTTTATCTGATCCAAATATTGTCAAGGCATTTAAAACTAGATTGACAGAGTGGATGCTAGATCCAATAGATTATCTTTTCTGTAACTATGAAGAAGCTAAAACCTTTTGCTCTTCAAGTGATTTAGAAGTAATTAGACAAAAATTATTGCATTCTGCAAAAAATATTTTTATCACGCTTGGATCTGAAGGAGCTTATGTTATTTCTTCAAAAACTATTGAAACAATAAATGGGTTTCCAGCCAAAGCGATAGATACAAATGGCGCCGGAGACATGTTTGCCGGAGGGACTCTAAACTTAATGACTATGGGTCGGACGCTTAAAGATGCGGCAAGATTTGGATGTTTCTTAGCCTCAAAAGGAGTAGAAAATATTGGCCCAAGATTGCCTCAAGAAAAATATTCAGAGATTTATGAAAAATTTCTAAAATTTGACTAGCAACTTGATGAAGGTTTTGGTAAATTTCACAACCTCAAATTTTTTCAATGACAACAAAAAAGAAACCAGTTTCCAAACCAAAACAAGCAAAATCTAAAGTTAGAAAAAAGCCTGTAGCTAATTCAAAAAAAGTAGCGCCAAAGAAAACTAATAAAAAAACTAGCACAAATAAGAAAGCTAATCCAAAAAAAATAGTTTCTAATCCTTCTGATTTTGAATCCTTTGCAAAGACCTTTACGCCTTATAGGCCAAATAAGACTGAAAAGTATATGAATAAATCTCAGCAGAAACATTTCATTTCTATTCTAAATTCATGGAAGCAAGCTCTTGAATCTGAGCAAGAAAAGACTGAGCAGTTAATCCAACAAGATCAAAGCAATTTTCCTGATTCTCTTGATAGAGCTGCAAAAGAAGAAGAATTTATGTTGGAGCTAAGAAAAAGAGAAAGAGAAAGAAAATTAATTTTAAAAATTGATTTATCCTTGAAAGATATAGAAGACGACTTATATGGATATTGTGAAACTTGTGGGATCGAAATAGGGATAAAGAGACTAGAGGCGAGACCAACCGCCACTCAATGTATTGACTGCAAAACTGTTGACGAAATAAAAGAAAAACAACAATTCGGTTAATGTCTTCACATATTGCGTACTTAGTTTTGGGTACTAATCTTGGCAATAGAAATAAAAACCTATGTAATGCTGAGTCCGAAATAGACGCCCTGCCTCATACAATTATTCTAAAAAAAAGCAAAATACATAAATCGCCTGCTTACGGACCTTTTAAACAACCATTTTTTTTTAATATGGCTATAAAAATTCAAACTAAGCTCTCACCGATAGCTCTTTTGGAGAATCTTCAACAAGTGGAAAAAAAACTTAAAAGAGAAAAGAATTCTCACATGAAGCCTCGTACCATAGATATAGACATAGTTTTTTACGACGATCTTGAAGTAAATAAACCTAATCTCAAAATTCCGCATTATGATTGGCAAAATAGAAGTTTTTTTATTGAGCCATTACTTGAAATTAATTGCACACAAGTTAAAAATAAAACTTAAACTATTAAGATTATACCTTGAGAAAAGTCTTACAACTTAATGAGTAAAAAATATCCGGTTGCAGAATCTACAAAATCTAAAGCTAATCTTAGTGAAGACGTTTTTAATTCATTGTATAAAAATTCGATAGCTGATCCTGATTCCTTCTGGAGATCTCAAGCCTCTCAAAACTTAACTTGGATCAAGGAACCCACTCAAATTAGTTCTTGTGACATGCGTAAAGGCAAAATTGAATGGTTCAAAGATGGAATACTTAATGCTTCATATAACTGCATAGATAAGCATTTAGATAAGCCAAGCAAAACGGCAATTATTTGGGAAAGTGACGACCCATCTATCGAGAATAAAATTTCATTTCAAGAATTGCATGATGAAGTATGTAAGTTTTCCAACCTTTTGAAGAGCAGAAAAGTAAAAAAAGGGGATAGAGTTTGTATTTATATGCCTATGATCCCAGAAGCGGCATACGCGATGTTGGCTTGCGCTCGAATTGGGGCTATTCACTCCGTGGTATTTGGAGGGTTTTCAGTAGAATCCCTTAAAGATAGGATTTTAGATTCAAGTTGCGAAACAATAATCACTGCAAATGAAGGCGTCAGGGGTGGCAAAAAAATCCCTTTAAAAGAAAATGTTGATGAGGCAATTAAATCTTGTCCCGATGTTCACTCTGTAATTGTAGTCCGCAGAGCTGATGAGGTATTGAATTTAAAAAATTCAATTGATGTCGATTATTTCACTGAAAAAGAAAAATTTGATGCGATATGCGATTGCGAGCCTATGTCTGCAGAAGATCCCTTATTTATTTTATATACGTCGGGATCAACAGGAAAACCTAAAGGAGTGCTTCACTCTACAGGAGGTTATTTACTTGGCGCGACCTTAACTCATAAGTACATTTTTAATTATGCTGACAACGACATCTACTGGTGTACTGCAGATGTAGGATGGGTGACCGGTCATTCTTATATAATTTATGGACCACTATCTAATGGAGCGACTACTTTAATGTTTGAAGGTGTTCCGACTTATCCTAACGCATCAAGATTTTGGGAAATTATCGATAAACATAAAGTAAATATTTTCTATACTGCTCCAACAGCAATTAGAGCTTTAATGGCTTTCGGAGATGACCCTTTAAATACATCCACTCGAGAATCTCTCAAAGTGCTTGGAACAGTGGGTGAACCTATAAATCCTGAAGCATGGGAATGGTATTATGAAAAAGTTGGCAAAAAAAAATGTCCCATTGTTGATACTTGGTGGCAGACTGAAACCGGAAGCATAATGATTTCTGGATTAGCCGGTTTTTCTGACCAAAAACCAGGCAGTGCTTGCAAACCTTTTTTTGGAGTTGTTCCTGTTCTTCTAGATGAAAATGGGAACGAAATAGAAGGTTCGGGTTCAGGTAATTTGGCAATTAGAGATTCATGGCCTTCTCAAATAAGAACAGTCTATGGAGATCATCAAAGATGTGTCGACACTTACTATACAACTTATCCAGGTTATTATTTCACTGGAGATGGGGCAAGACGAGATGAAGACGGTTTTTATTGGATAACTGGAAGAGTAGATGACGTGCTAAATGTTTCTGGACATAGACTGGGTACAGCTGAAATTGAAAGTGCTCTAGTTTTGCATCAAAACGTAGCAGAAGCTGCTGTTGTGGGATATGAACATTCTATAAAAGGCCAAGGAATTTATTGTTACGTAAATATGATGAAAAATACTTCTCCTAGTGAAGGGCTCAAAAAAGAATTAACCGATTTAATAAATAAGGAAATTGGAGCTATTGCAAAACCTGATTTAATACATTTTACTAATGATTTGCCTAAAACAAGATCTGGTAAAATAATGAGAAGAATTCTTAGAAAAATTGCCTCTAACGATTTAGATAATCTAGGAGATACATCTACTTTAGCTGATCCTAGTATTGTCAACGAACTTATAAACAACAGATTAAATAAATAATGTCGCTACTATCCTTTCTTACTAAAACAGAATTACCTAAAGAACAAGATGCTCTTTTGGGACGAAATGAAAAAATATTTGAGCCCACGATTCATTTTGTTAATAAAGCTCAATATCCTAAAGATAACGGAAATCTAGAAAAAGTTTATTTCGGAATGGGTTGTTTTTGGGGTGCTGAAAAATATATGTGGGAAATAGATGGTGTATTTTTTACTTCAGTTGGTTATGGAGATGGTTTTACAAAAAATCCAACTTATGAAGAAGTTTGTTCTGGAAAAACCGCTCACAATGAAATTGTAGAAGTCATATTTAATCCTAGAGAAATAGAATTTACAAAATTGCTAAAGGCTTTTTGGGAAAATCATGATCCTACTCAAGGGATGAGGCAAGGCTATGATATTGGCACTCAGTACAGATCAGGTATATATGTTACCAACGCTAACCAAATGAAATTAGCAGAAAAAACTAAACAAACTTATGAAAAGATTCTGACAAAGAATGGTTTTAAACCCATCACAACTGAAATTAAAGAAATACAAAATTTTTTCTTTGCGGAAGAATATCATCAGCAATATCTAGCAAAAAATCCTGGAGGCTATTGTGGCCATGGAGGATGTGGAATTAAAATTGATACAGATTAATGTTGCCAGACGAATTCTAATTCATCTTGAACAACTCTTTCCTCTTCTATCAATTTTATTAGATGCGCTTGAAGAGAATATTTAGCAATGCTTAGCAATCTAGAATCAACATCATCATAAACTTTTTCTAATAAAGCCTCTAAAGAAGCTCTATTCAACTCCGTTATTGCATCGATTACCTTTTTTTCTCTAAACATCCTATGACTAATAATCCAATCTACAACAGCATGAGGATTTTCCATTAAATCACCGTGTCCAGGTGCAATGTATTTTAAATCTTCATCTTTGAGAATCTTAAGAGACTCTAAATATTGACTCATGCTTCCATCCGGAGGGGCAATTACAACCGTAGAACCATCCATAATATGATCTCCAGTAAAAATCATTTTTTCTTCCTCAAGAAAATAACACAAGTGGTTAGAGGCATGGCCAGGGGTGTGAATCACCCTTAAGGAGTAGTCAACTTGCTCAATTATGTCTCCATCTTTAAGAATTGAATGTGGCTTAAAAGTAGGATCTTGCATCTCATTATGCAAAGCCTTCATTCCTTTAACTGGCGCCGCAGTTCTCTGATGAAGAAGTTTCGCACCAGGAGAATGATCGTTATGAGTATGTGTTACTAATATTTGTTTAATATCTTCCCCACAAATTTTAGCTATATTTTCAATATGATCTTTTGATGCAGGACCAGGATCTATTACCGTAATTTCATCACGCCCAATTAGATAAGTATTTGTTCCGGGTCCTGTGAATACTCCTGAATTGTCAGCAGTGATTCTTCTAACTAAAGGTGATAACTCAGTGATCTTCATAACCTTTGTCTCCTGGAAGCAGACCAACCATCTTTCCATCTTTCATAAAAAATTTAGGTTCAATACAAGAAACCTCATTTTGAAATTTTACTTTTGCCTCCATTAAGTCTCTAGTACTTGAAAAGCCTTCAATGGATTCAAGGTTTTTAATCGTGGGTAGAATGATTGGAAACTCTCCTGTCTTTCCTTTTTCTAGAGCATTTTCAGGAGTTATCCAAGTACTTTTCACGCCTTCTCCACCGTCATGTTCTGCTTTCTGATTCTCAGGCGCTAAAGCTATGAAAAATCTTGTACTGTAACGCTTCATTTCAAATTTAGGTGTTACCCAATGAGAAATATACGCAAGTCTATCAACTGCCAACTTTAAATTCATTTCTTTACAAAGCTGATACAAAACTGGTTCCCCTTGGTTGAGTAAATCTCTATATCTATCCAAAATTGTCATTTCATCTTTAGAAGGGTCATCCAATAAATCACCATTTTCCCTGTAAGCTAATAAAACTCCACATTCCTCAAAACATTCTCTTATGCAAGCAACCCAATAATTCAAACCTCCTTTTTTAAGACCTAGAATTTGAGAAGCCATTTCATCAGACAGTCCGAAACAATAATCATTGGCTTCATCGATTCCATCAACTTCATCTAATTTTCCTCCAGGAAAGACCCAGGCGTTACCAAAATTAGTTTTGGCATTTCTTTGAATCATAAACACCTCAACTTCATTAAGTGGTGCTCTGACTAAAAGTACAGTAGCTGCAGGTCTAGGAGCCGAAGGCTCTTCCCCAGAGCCTCCCTTTTTAATATTTATTGAACTATCAATATCTTCTGAAAAGGGAGGCTTTGAGTTGGTTTTATCAGACATTGTCTCTAAGCAACAAATTTTGAAAGTCTACTTTTAATTATCTCCTCAGCATCAGAAACTATTCTTTCAACTAGTTCTTTACAAGTTGGAACGTCATGAATCAATCCGGCTACCATTCCACAACTCCAGGCTCCAGCGTCCATAGTTCCTTCTTGCATAATTTTTGGATACACACCTGCTACTTCTTCAATTATGTCGGTAATCTGAATATCGTCCCCAAGAGCTTTTTCTTTTTCTAAAATTTTAGTTACAGCTCCATTTGCAAGCACTCTTTCAGTATTTCTTAAAGGTCTCATAATGAGCTCTGTATCTAACTCAGATGCTGCCACAAGTGCCTCTTTGACGTTGTCATGAACTGGAGCTTCTTTAGTCGCAATAAATCGAGTTCCCATATTTATGCCATCTGCACCCATAGACAACGCAGCAGCTAGTTGTTGGCCATTCCCCATACCTCCGGATGCCACGAATGGAATAGATAACTCTTCCGCCGCTCTAGGAAGAAGAATCATATTTGGGATATCGTCTTCACCGGGATGGCCACCACATTCAAAGCCATCAACGCTCACTGCATCGCAACCTATTTTTTCTGCTTTAAGAGAGTGTCTAACAGAAGTACACTTATGAATAACCTTTATGCCTGCCCCCTTTAAATCAGGCATATAAGCCTCAGGGCTTCTACCTGCAGTTTCAACTATTTTTACGCCACCTTTAACAATAGCTTCAATATAACCAGGATAGTCAGGTTCCTGAAAACCTGGAAGAAAAGTTAAATTTACACCAAAAGGTTTATCTGTCATTTCATGACATTTAGCAATTTCTTTAGCTAAATCGTCTGGAGTTTTTTGAGTTAAGCCAGTTATGATACCTAACCCTCCAGCATTAGCGACTGCAGAGGCCATCTCAGCAAAACCTACATAATGCATTCCTCCTTGAATTATTGGATGTTCTATTTCAAACATTTCAGTTATTTTTGTTTTGATCATTTTCTTCTCCTTTAAAAATAATTTAATCTACATACTCTATCTCTTTAATAGGGCTCTTAGCAATGAGAAGATAGAAGAAAATTAATTATTATCTGATCCATTATCAAATGAAACCAAAAGTCATAAATTTTAAAAAATTGTTGAAAAAATTATCTAGAGAATCCAATACTCATAAAGGAGATTATGGTCATGTACTAGTTATAGCTGGCAATTTAGGTTTTGGGGGAGCGGCTTTACTTGCTGCTAAAGCCTCATTAAAAAGTGGTGCTGGCTTAGTCACCTTAGCCACTAGGTCAGCTCATCTTCAAGCAGCATTAAGTTATTGTCCAGAAGTTATGACCAAACAGGTTGATACTGGTCAAACCTTAGAAAATTATTTGGATTTGCCATCAATTATTTGTCTAGGCCCTGGACTAGACAAAAATTATTGGAGCGAACAAATG
>CACAWS010000013.1 GCA_902536295.1 uncultured SAR86 cluster bacterium
GGAATAAAAGCGAGGCTGCAGTTGGTTATTCTACTTTGTATGGTGATACAGCTGGGGGATTTTCCGTTTTAAAAGATGTCAGTAAAACCTTAGTATATGAATTGGCAAAATATAGGAATGAGAGATCTTTTGTAATTCCTCAGAGAATTATAGATAGGCCTCCTTCTGCTGAATTAGCTCCTGATCAAAAAGATACAGACTCCTTACCAGATTATGATCGATTAGACCCAATAATAGAAATGTATGTTGAAAAAGATAAAAGCATTCAAGAGATCATTGAAGAAGGTTTTGATGAGGAAGAGGTTAGGAAAGTAGTTTCTTTGATTGACTTTAACGAATACAAAAGACGGCAAGCTCCTTTGGGTATTAAAATTTCTGATAGAAACTTTGGAAAGGATAGACGATATCCAATTACAAATTCTTGGAAGCCCTAAATGTAGTATTAAATATAATTTAAAACACTATATGATGGGCAAAATTGCCCAAAAAGCTTATAATTCTTGTCATATATGGATAATTCGACTGAATTAAAGCCATTACAACAAGAATTGAATCTTGCTGTGCTCAATGGCGAGGAAATTTCTTTTTCCGCTGATGATTTATATATACCTCCAAATGCTCTCAAAATCTTTTTAGAATCTTTCGAGGGACCTTTAGATTTACTCTTATATTTCATAAGAAAGCAAAATTTAGATATTGTAGACATTAACGTACTTGAAATTACAAATCAGTATGTTCGTTACATAGATTTGATGGAAAAAATTCAATTCGATTTAGCCGGAGAATACTTAGTAATGGCTGCTTATTTAACCGAAATAAAATCAAGAATGATGCTTCCTAAAGAAAATGATTCTGAAGACGAAGAGGAAGATCCTAGATCAGAGTTGATCAGAAGACTGCAAGAATACGAACGATATAAAACTGTTTCAAAAAGCCTCGATGCAATACCTAGGGCTGGAAGAGATTTTTACCTAGCTTCTTCTGCACTTCCTGAATTTGAATCAACCAGAGATTTGCCAGAAGTAGATTTAGATCAGTTATCTAACGTCTTTGCTGAACTTGTACAAAGACAGAAACTTTCTGCTAGTCATATTATTGAATTTGAAAAACTATCGACTAGAGAAAAGATGTCATATATTTTAGATTTACTTATTAAAGAAAAAAATATTGAGTTTCATAAATTATGCGACTCTAAAGAGGGAAAAATTGGGATTATTGTTAATTTTTTAGCTCTCTTGGAACTAGCTAAAGACTCTCTAATTCGAATTATTCAATCCAAAGATTTTGGAATAATTAATCTTTCTTCGAAAGATGAGGTGCATTAATAAATGGAACTTGAAAATATTTTAGAATCTCTTTATTTTTCTGCATCAAGACCAATAAGTACTTCAGAAGTGCTGAAAATATTAGATGATCCAGCTTACAATCTTGATGCAATAAAAAATGCAATATCTAATTTACAAAAAAAATATCAAGATAGTAGTTTCGAATTAGTGAAAGTGGCCAGTGGTCATCGTTTTAGAATAAAACAAAAATATTCCCCATGGATTTCAAAACTTTGGTCAGAAAAACCTCAAAAATATTCTAGGGCACTTTTAGAGACATTGTCTTTAATTGCTTATAAACAGCCTATTACTAGAGGAGAAATTGAAGAAGTGAGAGGTGTATCCGTAAGCAGTCAAATTATTAGAACCTTACTCGATCGATCTTGGGTTAAAGTTGTGGGGCACAGAGATGTTCCTGGCAGGCCTGCGCTTTTAGCAACTACCAAAGAGTTTTTAGACGACTTAAATATTTCTAAGCTATCCCAATTACCTGAGTTACCTGAAATAGGAAGTATACCTGCAGAGGCTCAAATGAACTTGCTTGAAGAAACACAAGACAACGCCTAAACACTTTAAATGATTACAAGATTGCAGAAAGCAATAGCCGATGCAGGCTTTACCTCAAGACGCAAAGCAGAAGACTTGATTCGTCAGGGTAGAATTTTTGTGAATGATAAAAAAGCAAATTTAGGCGATAAAGTTTCATTAGGGGATAAGGTTTATATCGATGGGAAAAAAATTAATATAGATGTTGATGAAGATTTAAAAATTCTCATATACAACAAGCCTTTAGGAGAAGAAACCGCGAAAGTTGCTGGTGAGAAAAAAACAGTTTTTGATAATTTGCCAAAACTAAAGACAGGAAGATGGATCGCTCTGGGTCGGCTTGACATTAATACAACCGGGTTACTTTTGTTTTGTAATAATGGAAATTTGGCTGATAAAATCATCCACCCTCGCAATAACCTAGACAGAGAATATCTAGCAAGAATTAGGGGAAAACCCAAGAAAGAAGAATTAGATAAACTTTTAAGAGGAATCAAAATAGATGGAGACATATTAAAGTTCACTGATTTAGTCAAAGGCCGTGAGACTACTTCACATAGTTGGTTTGCCATGGTCATTAAGGAAGGAAAAAATAGAGCGGTTAGAAAACTTTGGAATAACATAGGTTATGAAGTGTCTAGGCTAAAACGAGTGAGATTGGGTCCAATATTTCTTCCAGCAAATTTAAAGCCTGGAGAATTCAGATTTTTAGAAAATAAAGAATTTCATAAGTTAGTTAAAGATTCTTAAAAGCTCGAGAGGAGTGTTAATCTTTTTTTCTAAATTTTTAATATCAATAGATGAAGAGTCTCCGTAACCGTAATTTGCAAATATGAAATTAGTTCTAGCTCTTATTGATGCTTCCGAGTCTCTCCAATTATCTCCGACGTAGACTGTCTCTGCAGGAGAAAACCCTCCCAGTTCAATCGCTTTTAGTAATGAACTTGGATCCGGCTTGCGTTTTTCTGCAACATCTTGAGGGCATATAAGAATGTTTGTGCTTTCAGACCATTTCAAATTTTCAAATATTTTTTCAGCTAGAAATTTTGGTTTATTTGTTACTATTCCCCAGGTTATTTTCTTTTCGTTCAATGTCTTCAAAAGTTCTTCAGTTCCCTGGAAAAGGAGGCTTTGTAAATAATTCTTTGAATATTCAGCTAATAATTCAGCTCTCAAGGATTTAAAATTTTTATCTTCTTCGTTTATTTTGAAAGCAAGGTTCACAAGAGCGTTAACTCCATCAGAAACTAATTTACGCACATCTTGAAACATTACCTTCTCTACCCCTTTCATTTTAATAAGATTAGATAAAGCTGAATGAAATTGGGGTGCAGTATCTAGTAGGGTGCCATCAAGATCAAAAAATATCTGTTTTATTTCTTTATATTTTCTTTGCATGAATCAGATAGTTCACATCTACATCTTTTCCAAGCCAATAATTTTTTGTAATTGGGTTATAGCTCATTCCTATGACTTCAATTACCTCCAGAAAATTATCTCTCATCATGGATGATAGCTCTGAGGGTTTTATGAATTTTTTGTATTCGTGAGTTCCTTTGGGTAGAAGATTTAAGACATATTCGGCACCAACAATTGCAAACAGAAAAGACTTAGGGTTTCTATTTATTGTTGAAAAAATAATTGTTCCACCAGGTTTGCATAGATTTGAACAAGTCTCTACAAGTTTAGCTGGGTCAGGAACATGTTCTATGGCTTCCAAACAAGTTACTAGGTCAAATGATTCTTTTTCTTCAGGAAGTAGATCTTCTGCCTCACAGTTTAAATACTTGATTGAAAGATTATGTTTTTCAGCGTGCGTAATAGCCGTGTGGATAGCAACATCGGATATATCCACTCCAGTCATTCTAGCTCCTTTGCTATGTAAGGATTCAGCAAGTAATCCACCTCCACAAGCAACATCTATTGCCTTTATTCCTTTAACATCAAGTTTTTCAGATATGTAATCAGAGCGAAGCGGATTGATAATATGTAGGGGAGCAAATTTTCCATTTGGGTCCCACCACTCATCTGCTATTTTGTTAAATTTTTCTTTTTCTGCTGGATCAATATTCACAGTCATTTTTATAAAGAGAATCTTTTTAATATGTTGTTTTTTATGAAATACTTATTATGTCATGAACATCTTTTTTCCCAAAGAACAGGACAATGAAGCAAGATTTTCTCTTACGGGGGAAACTGCACAAAAGTTCTTAAAGAAAAATATTAATTTATCTGTTGAAGAAAATATAGATTTTCAAGACACTTTATTGAGAGAACTAATCAAAGAAAACTCTATAAATATCTTATCAAGAGAGGAAGGATTAAATTCGGCTAATATTGTTTGTAACCTCAATAAGTTATCTTTGGAAGATGTCGATAAGATAAATCCTGATGCTTTAGTTATAAGTTTTCTGGATCCTTTCAACGAGAAAAAATTAATTGAAGAGTTCAAAAATAAATCTATTTCTTCAATTAGTATGGAATTAATTCCTCGAACTACAAGAGCTCAAAAAATGGATGCGTTGAGTTCTCAAGCCAATCTCGCTGGGTATTCCGCTGTGATTATTGCTTCTAATTTGCTAGAGAAAGCTTTACCAATGATGATGACGGCAGCGGGGACTATTTCTCCCTCCAAAGTATTTATTGTTGGTGTTGGCGTGGCTGGACTGCAGGCAATTGCTACAGCAAAAAGGCTTGGAGCCAGAGTAGAGGCTTTTGATACGAGGCCGGTAGTTGAAGATCAAGTAAAATCTTTGGGTGCAAGATTTATAAAAATTGATTTAGGTGAAACTGAAGAAACTAATCAAGGTTATGCAAAAGCATTAACTGAGGAACAAATAAAAAAGCAACAAGAGGGTATGAAGAAAGTCTGTGCTAATTCAGACATTGTTATTACTACAGCACAAGTTTTTGGCAAACCTGCTCCCAAGATAATCACCTCAGAAATGGTTGATGCGATGCAACCAGGTAGTGTTATTGTAGACATGGCGGTTGCATCAGGTGGAAATGTTGAAGGTTCAAAAATAGGCGAGATAGTTGAAGTGGGAGGAGTAAAAATTATTGGAAATGCAAATTTACCTGGAGAGGTACCGACCCACTCAAGTCAGGTTTACGCAAATAATATTTTCAATTTAATAGATGAGTTTTGGGATGAAGAAAATTCTTCTTTTAAATACGATCTAAATGATGAAATACTTTCAAATTGTTTAGTTACTTATAAAGGTGACTACATAAACCCCAGCGTAAAAGAGAGGAATAAATAATGGATAATCTTTTTGTATTACTTATATTTGTTTTAGTCTTAGCAATATTTTTAGGTTTTGAATTAATAAATAAAGTTCCATCAACTCTTCATACACCTTTGATGTCTGGTGCCAACGCGATTTCAGGAATCACAATAGTCGGAGCTTTGATTTCTTCTGGATCTGATGGTGGTTTGTGGACCACTTTGTTGGGGACCGCTGCGGTCTTCTTCGCAACCGTTAATGTTGTAGGCGGATACTTAGTTACCAACAGAATGTTAGGAATGTTTAAGAAAAAATGATGGAAATCTTGCAGTCAGAAATCTTTGCTAATTTGTCTTATATATTTGCTTCAATGCTATTTATTTTTGGACTCAAACAGTTAGGTTCTCCAGAAACTGCCCAAAGAGGAAATTTAATCTCTTCTTCAGGAATGTTACTTGCAGTATTGGTAACACTTGTTAATAACCAAATTATTTCATATGAGTGGCTAGCGATAGGTTTAATATTAGGAATTTTAGTTGGAGCCACTGCCGCTTCACTAGTAAAAATGACTTCAATGCCTGAATTAGTTGCTTTGTTCAATGGTTTTGGCGGCATTGCTAGTTTATTAGTTGGATCTGCTGAATATCTGGGTACTGGCAGTTTAGGTCTTATTTCTCTAACAGCAATTTTTCTAACTTTGATTATTGGAGGGGTAACTTTTTCAGGTAGCTTAGTCGCCTACGGCAAATTGTCAGAAATTTTACCGGGTAGACAAATTACTTTTACAGGTCAAAGGGTGGTTTTAATTATATTTTTTTTCATCGCATTAACTTTAGGAGCCCATTTAATTTTTAACTTCTCTTTGTCTGGATGGAGTCCAGTTTACTCGTTTTTATTATTAATATTTTTTGCTCTCGTCATTGGACTTTTAATTACTCTTCCAATAGGAGGTGCAGACATGCCCGTTATTATAGCTTTGTTGAATAGCTATTCAGGGTTAGCAGCTTCTGCTGCAGGTTTTGTTATTAATAATAACGTTTTGATAGTAGCAGGCGCTCTGGTTGGAGCAAGCGGTCTAATCTTGACCAACATAATGTGTAAAGCAATGAATAGATCATTAGCAAATGTTGTCTTTGGGAGCATTTCGAGTACAGCATCTTCAAATATAAACGCTGAGGATGTTGGAGAAATTAAACCAATTAATATTTCCGATGCATACTTAATTCTTGAAGCAGCAAATTCTGTTTTGGTAGTTCCAGGTTACGGAATGGCCGTGTCACAAGCACAACATGCTGTAAGAGAATTAGGAGAGCTGTTAGAAGAAAACGGATGTGAGGTAAATTATGCGATCCATCCA
The DNA here is from genome assembly GCA_902536295.1 of uncultured SAR86 cluster bacterium. GTDB lineage: Bacteria > Pseudomonadota > Gammaproteobacteria > Magnimaribacterales > AG-339-G14 > AG-339-G14. The sequence continues at coordinate 6,456 of CACAWS010000013.1, forward strand.
GTAGCAGGAAGAATGCCAGGTCATATGAATGTTCTTCTTGCTGAAGCAAATGTTTCTTATGATCAACTTCAAGAACCGGATGACGTAAATCCAGTTATGGACACGATTGATGTTTGTATTGTAATAGGTGCAAACGACGTTGTTAATCCTGATGCAAAGGAAAATGAAGGCAGTCCCATATATGGGATGCCAATAATTGAGGCAGATCGAAGTAAAACAGTATTTATTTTAAAAAGGTCGATGGCAGCTGGATTTGCTGGCATTGATAACCCTCTTTTTGGTAAAGAAAATTCGAGAATGTTGTTTGGCGATGCTAAAGAATCTATATCAGGATTAGTAGCTGAATTTAAGTCTTAAAAGGCTGAAAATAAGCCTTTTTAGACCTCTAAAATGTTATAATTTAGGCCTATATAGAAGGGCTTTTTTTTTAATTTTCCCCTTTTTTTAGAGCTCTAAGCAAGACTTTATGGATGACATAGCAAAGGAAATTATCCCCATAAATATTTCTGAGGAGATGAAATCCTCTTACATGGATTACGCCATGAGTGTAATCGTGGGAAGAGCTCTGCCTGATGCTAGAGATGGCCTTAAACCAGTTCATAGAAGAACTTTATTTGCTATGGATGTTTTAAATAATGATTGGAACAGAGCTCACAAAAAATCAGCTCGTATTGTCGGAGATGTCATAGGTAAGTATCACCCTCATGGTGATTCTGCTGTTTATGAAACTATCGTAAGAATGGCTCAAGATTTTGCCTTGAGATATCCCCTAATTGATGGTCAGGGAAATTTTGGCTCTATGGATGGAGACGGAGCTGCAGCTATGAGGTATACAGAAATTAGAATGTCTAAGATTTCTAACGAACTAATGGCTGATTTAAATAAAGACACGGTAAATTTTGTTGAAAATTATGATGGTAATGAATCTATACCAGAGGTTTTACCTACAAAAATACCAAATTTGCTGATAAATGGTTCTTCAGGTATCGCAGTGGGCATGGCAACAAATATGTTACCTCACAATCTTACCGAATCAATAAATGCTGCAATTGCAGTTTTAGAATCACCAGAATTAGAAATAGAGGAAATATTAAAAATTATTCCAGCGCCTGATTTTCCTACAGGAGGAATAATAAATGGTACTCAAGGAATAATTGAAGCTGCAAAAACTGGAAGAGGAAAAGTTGTCTTAAGAGCTAAAGCTGATATAGAGACAGATAAAAAAGATAAATCAAAAATTATAGTTTCAGAAATACCTTATCAAACAAATAAAGCTCGTTTAGTAGAAAAAATAGCTCAATTAGCTAGAGACAAAAGGATAGAGGGCTTGTCGGAAATAAGAGATGAGTCAGATAAAGATGGAGTAAGAATCGTTATTGAATTAAGAACAGGCACAAATCCTGAGGTTATTTTAAATAACTTATTTGCTTTAACTCCATTGGAAAGCTCCTATGGAATCAATAACGTAGCTTTAGTTAATAACGTGCCTAAGGTTTTAAATTTAAAAGAAATCTTAGAAATTTTTATTTCTCATAGGCGTGAAGTTGTAACTAGAAGAACTGCTTTTGATCTAAATAAGGCTCAAGGTAGAGGTCATATTTTAGAGGGGTTGACCGTAGCTTTATCTAATATTGATCAGATTATAAATCTTATAAAAAGCTCTAAGGATCCATCTATCGCCAAAAGCAAATTACTTGCAAAAAAATGGAAGGCTGGACTAGTAACTAAATTAATTAAAAATTCGGAATTAATATCCACAAAGCCATCTGACTTAGGCAAAGAGTTTGGATTAAATGGAAGCAGTTATAAATTATCAGAATCTCAGGCTCAAGCAATTTTAGACTTAAGATTGCAAAGATTGACAGGTCTAGAACAGGATAATCTTGTAAATGAATACGAAGAAATTTTAAAGGAAATTGAAGATTTACAGGAAATTTTAGCTAATCCAGATGTATTAAAAAGTGTAATTAAAGAAGAGCTTGAATACATACGAAAAGAATATGGAGATGAAAGAAGATCGCCAATTGAAGAAAGATTAGATCTTACGACTGAAGATTTAATAAAACCTGAAGACATGGTGGTTACTATTTCAAGACTAGGTTATGCAAAAACTCAGCCTCTTGAAGTATATCAATCTCAAAGAAGAGGAGGCGTAGGAAAAACAGCTGCTTCAGTTAAAGAAGAAGATTTTGTAGAACAATTAATTGTTGCAAATACACATCATACTCTTTTATGTTTTTCTAATTTAGGAAAAGTTTATTGGTTGAAAGTCTATGAAATTCCTCAAGCTTCAAGGGTAGCTAAAGGAAGGCCACTTGTAAATCTAATTCAATTAGATCCTGAAGAAAGGATAACTAGTTTATTAAATGTAGAGTCCTTCGAAAACGATGGTTATGTTTTTATGGCAACAATGCAAGGAGTGGTTAAAAAAACACCATTAGAAGCTTTTCGCATGCCAAGAAAAAATGGAAAGAGAGCGATTAAATTAGATGCTAATGATGAATTAGTTGGAACTAAAATTACAGATGGACAACAACACATTATGTTAATCAGTGATGCCGGAAAAGCTGTGTATTTTGATGAAAAGGATGCGAGACCTTTAGGAAGAGATACAAGAGGAGTAAAGGGTATTGAATTAGAAAACGATCAAAAAGTAATTTCTTTAATGGTCCCAGGTACCGAAGATGAAATTCTTACAGTATCTGAAAATGGATATGGAAAAAAGTCAATTATTTCAGACTTTAGAAAGACTAAAAGAGGAGCAAAAGGTGTTATTGCAATGCAGTTGTCGGAAAGGAATGGTAAATTGATATCGGCAGTTCAAGTTGTAGATGAAGATGAAGTGATTTTAATTACTGACAAAGGTACTTTAGTGCGAACAAAAGTTTCAGAAATTAGTACTTTTGGAAGAAATACACAAGGAGTGAGAGTAATAAAACTTAAGGAAAACGAAAAGTTAAACAAACTAGCCTTGGCTCTAGAAAAAGACTAAATATGAGAAAGTATAATTTTTGTGCAGGTCCATCTGCTCTTCCAACTGAAGTATTAGAAGAATTAAAAGAAGAAATTTTAGACTGGAAAAAGTATGGCTTATCTGTAATGGAGATGAGCCATAGAAGTAAAGAGGTTGTAGAGATAGCTGAAACTGCTAAACAAGATTTTATTGATTTATTAAAAATTGATTCAAATTATGATGTTCTATTCATTCAAGGCGGAGCTTCTTTACAGTTTTCAATGGTGCCTATGAATTTATTATCGTCTTCCAATTCTCTAAGTAATTATTTAAACGTTGGGCAATGGTCAAAGAAAGCAATAAAAGAAGCAAAAAAATATGGCAAATTAAATATTTCTGCTTCATCAGAGGATAACTCTTTTAAAAACTACCCAAGCCCAAATAATTGGCAAATTGATGATAGCGCTGCCTACCTTCATTTAGTAATGAACGAAACAATTGATGGGGCTTGTTTGAGAAATCATGATAATTTACCAGCCATTGATTTAGTAGCAGATTGCTCATCATGTATATTGTCTGAACCTCTGGATGTTTCAAAATTCGCATTAATATACTCAGGTGCTCAAAAAAATATTGGGCCTGCAGGCTTAGCAATCATCATTATCAGAAGGGATTTATTAATAGATAGAGATGATTTACCAGCAATGATGAGTTATAAAACATATTCCGACTCAGATTCAATGTATAACACTCCTCCAACCTTTGCATGGTATCTTTCAGGGAAAGTTTTTAAGTGGTTGAAAAATAAAGGGGGTTTAGAGAACCAAAAAAAGGAAAATGAATCTAAAGCTAATAAACTTTATAGTTTCATAGATTCAAGTGACTTTTATACAAATGATGTAGGTATAGAATCTAGGTCGATAATGAATGTCCCTTTTTTAATGAATGATGAATCTTTAAATCCTAAGTTCTTAAAGGAATCTGAAGAGGCTGGCCTTTTGAACCTAGCTGGTCACAGATCTGTTGGAGGTATGAGGGCAAGTATTTACAACGCTGTCCCCGAAGAAGGGGTTGATGCACTAATTGAATTTATGAAAAATTTTGAAAAACAAAATGGTTAGTCAAAGAAAACCTCTGTCATTAAATCAAATAAGAAAAAAAATTGATGGACTTGATCTTGTAATTCTTAAAGCATTGAGCGAAAGAGTTAAATATGTTGTCCAAGCAGGTGAAATTAAGAAAAAAAATAATGATTTGTCTTTCTATAAGCCTGAAAGGGAAGCTCAAATTATTAGAAATATAGTATTAAAAAACAATAGTGCTATTTCAAAAGAAAGTTTAGAAACAATTTATAAAGAAATTATTTCAGCATGTTTTGTTAAAGAAAAAGAAATTGATGTTTATTTTTTAGGGCCAAAAGGTACTTATTCTGAATTGGCTTGTAAGAAAAATTTTGGAAGTTCAGTAAATTCGTATGCTTGTAAGACGATTCCCGAAATCTTTGAAACTATTAATAATGAAAATTCCTATGGGATAGTCCCTTTAGAAAACTCGACTGAAGGCGCAGTTAATGCCACGCTTGACGCTTTACAAAATACAGATCTTAATATTTGCGGAGAATTAGAGATGCCTATTAGACATTCTTTGTTAGCTACAGAAGGTATTTTGGAAAAAATTAAAACTGTATATGGACATCAACAATCTCTCGCTCAATGCAAAAATAAACTTTCTAAGTTTTTACCTAAAGCCAGGGTTGTGCCTGTAGAAAGTAGTGGTTTGGCCCTAAAAAAAGCCAGCTCAGGAAGATCTAACGCTTGTATAGCTCATAAATCATTTGCAAGAGAAAATGGTTTAAAAGTGTTGAAGAACAATATTGAAGACGAAAAGAATAATACGACAAGATTTATCATTTTAGGGAAGAGCTCTCCTCTAAAAAGTGGGATCGATAAAACTTCCATCATTATCTCATTGGAAAATAAGCCCGGCGCCTTATCAAATATCCTTAAAATATTTGAACTTTCAAAAATTAATTTGAGTTATATACAGTCGAGGCCATCAAAAATAGATAAATGGAGTTATTCCTTCTTTTTAGATTTTGAAGGTCATTTCGATAATTTAAAGGTCAAAAATTTGTTATTAAAGTTAGAAAAAAACTCTATTTCGCTAAAATTACTAGGATCTTACCCTAAAGCCCTTTGATGTCAGATTCACTAAAAAATAGAGTTAATAAAGGAGTTTTGGGTCTAAAGCCATATGAACCAGGGAAACCAATTGAAGAAACAGAAAAAGAATTAGGCCTGGAAAACATAGTTAAGTTAGCTAGTAACGAAAACCCAATCGGAATGAGTCCTAAAGCATACGATGTGATATCTGCTTTAGCTGACTTAAACAGATACCCAGATGGAAATGCATCAGCATTTAAAGATAAAGTTGCTTCTTCTTTTAATGTTTCTCCAGCCATGATCACAGTTGGTAACGGATCAAATGATATTATTGAATTCATAGCTAAATGTTTTTTATCGGCTGGAGATACAGCAATTTATTCAAAACATGGTTTTGCTATCTATCCTCTTGCGATAAAGGCAAGTGGAGCAGAAGCGATAAAAGTTGAGGCGAAGAATTGGGGTCATGACCTTGAAGCAATGGCCGACTCTATCCAAGAAAATACCAAAGTAATTTTTATAGCATCTCCTAATAACCCAACTGGGACCGTATTATCTCTCAGAGATATAGAAAAATTTCT
>CACAWS010000014.1 GCA_902536295.1 uncultured SAR86 cluster bacterium
GTCTTCTTTAGAAACCGATGATCTTGACACAGAGACTGAAGAGTTTAAGAGATTCTTAAGAAATTTGTTAATGCATGGTGCCGTGGGAACAGCTCTAGGAGGAGTTAGCACTATTGTTGGAGAACCTCAAAACCTTTTGATTGGATCAGTCGCAGATTGGGATTTTATTGAGTTTTTTATAAGAATGCTTCCAGTGTCATTACCTGTATTCATCTTTGGAATTTTTACTTGCTATCTTATAGAGAAATTTAAAATAGTTGGATATGGAGCTGAGTTATCGCCAAAAATAAGAGATATTATTAATGATTTCGGCGCTAGAGAAGATGCAGCAAGAACTTCATCGCAAAAAACTAAACTTTTGATTCAATTTTTAGTTGCACTAATTTTAATTTTCGCTTTAGCTTTCAATGTAGCTGCAGTTGGTTTAATTGGGTTGATGGTAATCATTCTATTAACTGCTTTCAATGGAGTAATTCAAGAACATCAATTAGGAAAAGCTTTTGAAGAAGCTTTACCATTCACAGCATTATTGGTTGTGTTTTTTGTGATTGTAGCCGTAATTCATGACCAACACTTATTTTCACCTGTAATAAATTACGTATTAACTTTAAATTTTGACTTGCAAGTTCCAATGTTTTTTCTTGCAAATGGTATTTTATCGATGATTAGTGATAATGTTTTCGTTGCTACAATTTATATTAGCGAAGTTAAAAATGCTTTTGATACTGGTGTAATTGATAGAAATCAATTTGACTTGTTAGCAATTGCAATTAATACCGGAACCAATTTACCAAGTGTAGCAACTCCTAATGGGCAGGCAGCCTTTTTATTCTTATTAACTTCTTCTATTGCGCCATTAATAAATCTTTCTTATCTAAGAATGATCATAATGGCTTTACCCTACACCTTTGTTTTGACCGCAGTCGGTCTTTATTCAGTAATTTATTTCTTATAAAGCAATGAAAAGAACTTATTCAGTTGCCCCGATGATGGGAAGAACAGATAGTCAGTTTAGATATTTAATTAGGTTGCTTTCAAAAAAGACGATTTTATTTACTGAGATGATTCATTCAAATGCCATCCTATATGGTAATAAGAATAAGCTCGAAGAATATAACGAAAATGAAAATCCTATTGTTCTGCAATTGGGAGGTAATAATCCGGATAGTCTTGCTGAAGTCTCCAAAATCGCTAATTTATTTAATTACGATGAAATTAACTTAAACCTTGGATGTCCTAGTCCTAGAGTAAGCAAAGGTGGATTTGGAGCAGCTCTTATGAATCATCCTGAGTTGGTCTGTGATTGTCTAAATGCGATAAAAGAAAATTTTAATAAAGAAGTTTCTGTGAAAATTAGACTTGGAACTGACAACAATGATATAGACGAAACGCTTGATAAATTTGTTGAAAAAATTGAATCGTGCAAAATTGAGGTTTTTTATGTGCATGCTAGAAAAGCGATTTTAAAAGGCTTGTCTCCTAAACAAAACCGAGAGATTCCACCTCTTAATTATGAAAGAGTAAAGAAATTAAAAGAAGATCACCCTAACTTAAAAATAATAATCAATGGAGGAATTAAAAAATTAAGTTTTCTTCAAGATAATAACCTACAAAATTTAGATGGGATAATGATTGGAAGAGAAGCTTATTCAAATCCATTAATTTTTAAAGATGCTGACAATAGAATAGAGTCAAAATTGGATAAAGGCATTTCTTTGTATGAGATTACTCAAGAAATGTTTGATTACTTTGAAACATTGGAAAATACCAGCCATGTCAAAAGAGGATTGATTCATATGCATGGTTTATTTAATGGCCATACAGAAGCAAAAAAAATCAGAATTCTATTGTCAAATAGTGTTTATTTGCAAAAAGCAAAAAATAAAATATTATCAATTTTAGAGAAAAGTATTAATGAAGCTGCATGAAAAATTTATTTTCTAAATTTTTTAAAAAAGATGAAATCACTGATGATCAGCCTATTGATAAAGTCGTTTCAGCCTGTATATCTTTGATGATTGAAGTGAGTATTGCTGATCAATTTATTGAAGAGTCAGAAATAGAAAGTTTAAAAAAGACGCTCTCTGAAAAGTTTAATATTGAACAATCTGAAATATCTTCTTTAATCGCTAAAGGGAAAGAGACGCAAGAAGAATCTACCTCTCTTTATGAGTTTACAAGAATAATCAATGACGATTTTAGCTTTGAAGAAAAATATGATTTGATTAAATCTATGTGGCAAATTGCCTTCGCTGATGGGAATATAGATAAATATGAAGAATATGTAATCAGAAAAGTATCTGATCTTATTTATATTTCACATGAAGATTTTATAAAAGCTAAAATTGAAGTAAAAAATGAAAGTATATAACCCAGAATCATTAGGCCTCTCAAAAAATAAACTGGCCGACATGGAAACTTTTTTTAAAAAAAATTATACCGACAAGGGTAAACTAGCTGGAACTCAAACCTTAATTTCAAGAAAAGGAAAAATTATTCATTTTCACTCTAACGGTTATAGAGACGTTGAAAATTCAAAAAAAATTCAAAAAGACACAATTTTTAGAATTTACTCGATGACTAAACCAGTAACAAGTGTTGCATTAATGCAGTTGTTTGAAAAAGGTCTTTTTCAATTAGCTGATCCAGTAGGGAAATTTTTACCTGAATTTAAAAAATCTCGTGTGTTTCAGTCAGGAAGTTACCCAAACTTTATTACAACAAATCCTGATAGAGAAATTACCATTAGAGACTTATTAAGTCATACCTCTGGTCTGACTTATGGCTTTCATTATCAAACAAATGTTGATCATGCCTACAGAAAAGTTTGGAGCGGTCCACGAGGTGAAAATTCAGATTTTTCATTCCCGCCAATGGATCTTAATAATTTTTCTAAAACAATAGCTTCTCTTCCTCTTGAATTTAGCCCAGGTGATAGATGGAACTATAGCGTTTCCACAGACATCTGTGGAAGATTAATTGAAGTTTTAAGTGGTATGTCGCTTTCAGATTATTTTAAAAAAAATATTTTTTCTCCTCTGAAAATGATCGATACTGATTTTTACGTTAAAAAATCTAAATTAAATAGATTTTCATCTTGTTATGAAAGAACTCCTAAAACTTATTTGCATTTAAATGATGAGTCAGGAATTAAAAGCGTCTTTTCAAAGGAACCTAATTTTTATTCTGGAGGAGGAGGATTAGTTTCTACTTCAAAAGATTATCATAATTTTTGTCTAATGCTGCTTAACAAAGGAGAATTTGAAGGAAAAAGAATACTTTCAAGAAAAACGGTTGAATTAATGACGATAAATCATTTGCCTGATAATCAAGATATGATTTCAATGGGCTCCGAAGGAAGTTTTAGTGAAGTCAGATATAAAGGTGTTGGCTTTGGTCTTGGGTTCGGAGTGAACATTAATCTTGCTGGCACTCAAAACAGCGGTTCGCTCGGCGCTTATAACTGGGGAGGCGCAGCAAGTACTTTCTTTTGGGTAGATCCAGAAGAAGAGCTGATTTGTATTCTTATGACGCAATTAATGCCTTCTGGTTATTATCCAATAAGGGTTCAAATGCAATCTATGGTTTACAGTTCTTTTTTGGATTAATCAAATTCGTCAAAGATAAATTCTTCATCAATCTGTCCATCATTGATTTGATATTCGCGTCTTTGAATATAAGCATCCCTGTAAAAAGTATATTGATCATTTCCTGTAATTTCTGTTACTCCCAATAAGTCAGACCTTAAATCTAATAAATTCAATGCTCCTGTAGCAATTCTTGCTGAATCATCGCTTGGTACATTAGGATATAAATACAAGTCTGGAATAATTGAAAAGGAATCTCTGAAATTGCTTGGGCCATAAAATGGAATAACAACATAAGGTCCTGGAGAAACTCCCCAGTGCCCAAGTGTTTGACCAAAATCTTCATTTGTTCCTTCAATTCCCATTTCAGAAGCAATATCGAATATTCCATAAATTCCCATAGTCGAGTTAATAATGAATCTTGAAAAATCCTTTAAAAATGCCTTAGGTTTCAATTGCAGAATGTTGTTAGCTGCAGAACTTGCATCTCCTAAGTTACCAAAAACATTAGATACTCCAATCTGCAAGAATTCAGGAGTTCCAGACGCATAAATTTCAGCTGCAGGTTTAAAAAAAATCTCATCTAAAGATGTATTGAAATCATGAATTTTTCTATTAAATTTTTCATATGGATCCTTGTTATCTTCATAAAAAAAATCACTATCTTCTTGTGAGAAGGAAATTTTATTTCGAGTTGGTAATGGCTCATATTTATCAGGCTCTAAAATTGAAAAAAACGTAAACTTACTATTGACTAACGAATTTTGCCTAGCAACTTCAAATATGGATTCTTGTTTATCAAAGCTCGAAATAAAATTAGCTTCTGGAAGCTCAAGAATACTTGTACGCTTCAGATAATTGATATTATTTTTTTCAAAAGCGGATTTATTTAAATCCTGAATTGCCAACATTATTTGGTAGACTGAAACATCGTCATAAGATGGTTGCATGTCTAAAGATAAAGACCAAAGATTTTCAAACTTTGATTCAAATAATTTTATTTTGTCATTTTCGAAACTTTCATAAGCTTTGAGGTCAGGGGAAATAAAAATAATTAATGTAGAGATAACTACCCAAGATAAGTAAAATCTTAAAATTGAAATACATTCATTCATAGAAAAATTATATGACAAAGAATAATAATCTTCTAATCATCACTTCAGCACTTCCTTACGCTAATGGACCTTTGCATTTTGGTCATCTTCTTGAACACATTCAAACGGATATTTGGGTCAGGACGAATAGAGCGATGAATAAAAATTGTATTTATATTTGTGCTAGCGACGCACATGGGACACCAATAATGCTCAAGGCTGAAGAAGAAGGTATTTCTCCTGAAGATCTAATTGAAAAGGTCACTGAACAACAAAAAAATTCTTTAGTTAAATTTAATATACAACACGATAATTACTACACTACTCACTCGGAAGAAAATAAATATTTCAGTGAGCATATTTTTAATAGTGCAGATAAAAAAGGGCTAATTCTTAGAAAAAAAATTAAACAACTTTTTGATGACACTAAAGGATTATTTCTTGCAGACAGATATGTTCAAGGAGAATGTCCAAAATGCGGAGCAAAGAATCAATATGGAGATAATTGCGAAATTTGCGGAGCAACATATGAGGCTACTGAATTAATAAATCCTAAATCTATCTTTTCAGGAAAAAAACCATCCATAAAAGAAAGTGAACATTTATTTTTTGATGTAGCAGCATGTATCGACAATTTACAAAAATGGATAAAAGAAACAAAACTCCAATCATCTGTTAAAAATAAAATTCAAGAATGGTTTATAGATGGCTTGAAACCATGGGACATTAGTAGAGATGCGCCCTACTTTGGTTTCAAAATACCTGGATACGATGATAAATATTTTTATGTCTGGCTGGATGCCCCTATTGGTTACATTGCGAGTCTAGAAAATTTCTTGAAAAAGGAAAAAAATAAAACTTCTAAAGATCTTTGGGGTGAAAAAAGTGATACAGAAATCTATCACTTTATAGGAAAAGACATAATGAATTTTCATACTCTTTTCTGGCCATGCATGCTCGAGGCTGGAGGTTTTAAAAAACCTACAAATGTATTTATTCATGGATTTATGACTCTTAATGGAAAAAAAATGTCGAAGTCAAAAAAAAATTTTTTATTAGTTGACGATTATCTTGATGTTCTGAAACCAGATTTGATTAGGTATTATTTGGCCTCAAAACTATCTACTGGAGTTGATGACTTAGATATGGATCTCAAAGATTTTCAGAAAAAAGTTAACACAGATCTTGTTGGTAAATTTGTAAACATAGCCAGTAGATCTCAGGGTTTTTTAAAAAAAGATGGCAATAAACTTAGTCAGTCTTTAGATTTAGAGATTATTGATAAATTTATAAGTAAAAAAGAAGAAATATTTAGCTTATTTCTTTCTAGGGATTTCTCAAAAGCAATCAAAGAGATTATGCAGCTTGCCGATAAAGCCAATCAATATATAGACTTTCATAAACCATGGGAGTTGAATAAAAACGAAGATAACTTAGAAGATGTGAAAAAAATTGCTTCCACTGCCATTAATCTTTTTAGAATTTTAAATCTATATTTAGAACCAGTGATACCTGAAACTTCTGAAAAAATAAAAAATTATTTAAAATCTAATCAATCACTCGATGATTTATCAACGAACTTAATAAATCATCAAATAGATATTTTTAAACCCTTAATGTTTAGAATTGAAGACGTGGAAATAAACAAGCTTAATGAGATCAGTCAAAATGGATGAAATTAACATTAATGACTTTGCAAAAGTTGATCTTAGGGTTGCAAAAATTTTATCTGCCGAGGATGTTGAGGATGCAGATAAACTGTTAAAAATAATACTTGATTTAGGTGAATTTGGACAAAAAACAGTTTTTGCGGGAATAAAAAAATTCTATGAACCTAATGATTTAACTGGAAAGTTAGTTGTGTGTGTAAATAACCTCAAGCATAGAGAAATGAAGTTTGGAACTTCGGAAGGTATGATTTTAGCCTCTAGCAATGATGAAGGGGTTTATTTAATTGCATCGGAAAGCGGCGCCCAGCCAGGAGATAAAGTAACCTAAATGAAAGAAACAGATATTTTAATCATCGGTGCTGGCCCAGTAGGCTTATTCACGGTTTTTGAAGCTGGCCTTTTAGGATTGAATTGTGAACTGGTGGATAATCTGGATAAAATTGGAGGTCAATGTATCGAACTCTACCCAGACAAACCAATTTATGATATCCCAGGGGTAGCGAATCAAACAGGCAAGGAGCATATCGAAGCCCTCTTGGAACAAATTAAACCATTTGATTACAATGTTCATTTAAATACTAGAGTTGAAAAAATTGAACCTAAAGAAGAAAAATGGGTTGTTAAAACTAACAATGGTTCAGAGTTCTTAACTCACAATATTTTCATAGCCGCTGGAGCAGGTTCTTTTGAATCCAGAAGACCACCAGTTGAAGATCCTGATAAGTTTCTTGGAAATGGTATTGAATATGCCGTTAGAGACAAATCGAAATATAAAGATAAAGAAATTACTATTTTCGGCGGTGGGGATAGTGCGCTTGATTGGTCTGTGGAATTAGCAAAGACAGCGAAGAAAATTTTTCTTGTTCATAGAAGAGATGAATTTCGAGGAGCAAAACATACCGAATCTCAAATGAGAAAACTTGTAAAAGAGGGGAAAATTGAGCTCAAAATTCCTTACGTTATTAAAGACATAAATGGAACAGATAAATTTGAGGGTGTGAATTTAATGCACTTTGAAAGTAAGGACATAGAAACTATATCTTGTGATGAAGCTCTTTTTTTCTTTGGCCTAAATAAACAATTAGGTCCTATTCTTGATTGGGAAGTCGAATTAAAAGAAAAGAAAATTGCAGTTAACACAGAAAATTTTCAAACCTCTAAAGATGGAATTTTCGCAGTAGGCGATATTAATACCTACCCAGGAAAATTAGATCTTATTCTTTGTGGATTCCATGAAACCACTTTAGCTGTTCAAGAGGCTTTCAAAAGAATTAACCCTGGAGAAAGAGTTCCTTTTGGATACACGACATCCAACAAAGGTCTTCAAGAAAAATTAAAGGTCAATAAAAATTAGTACTGTTCCCACCATCGATGGAGATACTTTGGCCAGAAATATAGGCAGCTTGTTCAGAACATAAAAAAGCTGCTAAATCCGAAAACTCTTCAACGGTGCCCATTCTCTTTGCGGTTAATTCATTTTCCATATTTTGTTTAGCTTCCTCAAAGGAGATGCCTGCAAGTTTTGCTTGGAATTCTATTACCCGTGTTTGTCGATCAGTATCAATTCTTTCTGGTAGTAAATTATTTATGGTAATGTTGAATTGGGCCATTTCTCTAGATAATCCTTTTGAAAGTCCAAGCAAACCAGATCTAGCCGAGGTTGATAATCCCATAATTACGTGAGGATTTTTTACCATCGCAGAAAGAATATTAATTATTCGACCAAACTTTCTTTCTTTCATTCCCGGTAAAACTGACTGCATTAACATAGCGGATTGTGTAAAGTTAGATTTAATAGCTGATAAAAAATCATCCTCTCTCCATTCAAAAAAATTTCCTGGAGGAGGTCCGCCGCTGTTATTAATTAAAATGTCAGGTTCAGGACATGCCTTTAAAAGTGCCACTCGCGTATTTTCATCTTCCATTGGTCCTAAAACTGACTGAACCTTAAAACCTTTGTCTTCAAATTCTTTTTTTGTGTTTTCAAGATTTTCTTCGTTCACTCCATTGATGGTGATCTCTACGCCTTCTTTTGCAAGAGACTCCGCACAAGCTTTGCCTAATCCCCTACTAGAACCACAAACTATAGCTTTCTTTCCAGAAATGTTTAGATTCAATCAGACGCCTCTTTTATCGCCGAAAGTTTCCAAATTTATCGGAGGCCCCCATTGAGAAGGTCCTGGAGCATCCCCAGGCATACCGCCAGTGTTTTCAATCATATTTATATGACCACAAGGAACAGAATTATCCAACATGTCACCATCAGTTTGATGCTCGTGTGTTTGTTTAAAGGGGCTTCTCCAGTAATCAAATATTTGACTTCCTTGGTAATGCCTACCTACTCCCCACTCTAATTCATAGTCAAACTCTTCCTTTTTTTGTTGAAGAATTTCATGCCCCATAAAAACATCGTCAATATTTAACATTTCAAAAGAAACATGATTAAGCCCCGGAACACCTTCTGATTGATTTTTTGCATCAAGCCAAAAAATTGAATGATGGTCTGCAGGAGTAGAACCCCTATCTAATCTTGCAAAACATCCCATTAAGGGTGTATTAGAATCTTCAGAATCTCCAAACCAAAGTTTGTCGCTTGGAATTATTCCAAGGTGACGCTGGTACCATTCAAGCGCTAAAGAAATATTATTTGAATTAATTCCATAATGAGCAAATCTAATTATTTTAGGATAGGAACCTTTTGGATATCTTTTGATCTGATTTACTCTATTTATATTTGTACCTTCATTGGTAGGATAAGGCGATACTTCAGAAAAATCAGATCTCTCTTCAATTCCAAAAACTACCTCGACACCTATTCCATCAGGATCCATTGCTTTAGTTACATATCCTCCCCCTGGAGTAGATAGCTCTTCTATGTCTGAGAAATCATCCGAATTACTTAATTTCTCTAAGTCCTCTTTTGAAGCTGCCACAAAAGTAGCAGAGACAAACTTTTTATCTCCTTTCACACACTTTTCTATAAATGGTTGTGGTCCTTCACCTCGCATTAATAACAGGTCTTCTGTTTTCTCTACAGTATGCATCCCAAAATGAATTAAAAATTGCTCTTGTACGTCTAAGTCAGGACACTGAAGTGTGCAATACTGCACATCTTTAGCTTTAATAATTGGTTCCATAATCTTCTCCTCAATGAAAATATTAATAATTCTTCAAAAGATTATCAAGAATATAAAACCGACAAAAAGTTAGTATATTTAGACTAAATTTTGAATAAATTTATTAATTAAAATAAGTTAAAATCCAAAACAATGTTTGATGTCGCAATTATTGGATATGGACCTGTTGGTTCGATAATGGCTAACCTAATAGCTACTAAAGGTTATAAAGTCTTAGTCATTGATGCCAATCAAGGAACAAGTCCAACAGCCAGGGCTATAAACACTGATGGTGAACAGTGTCGTACTTTTGACCTTTTAGGATTTGCTGACGAAGTTGTTTCTAATACTGGTTACATTGATAAAGTATCTTTCACGGATGCTGAATTAAATGAAATAATCACCCAAGATCAGCCATTAGAAGTTGGTGCAATGGGTTGGCCTCCTCAACTACTTTTTTATCAGCCTGAACTGGAAAAAATTATAAGAACTTCAGTAGAATCCAAAGAAAATATTGAAATCAAGGAATCTACCTTATTAGAGAGTTTTAAAACAGAGAGTGACAAAGTAATTTTAAATTGCACCTCGAACGGAGAATCAATTAATTTTGAAAGTAAATATTTAATTGGGTGTGATGGTGCTAGCAGTAGCGTCAGAAAACTTTTAAATATAGAAAGAGACGATTTAGGCTACGACCAAGATTGGTTGGTAGCAGATGCTCACCTCACTAAAACTACAGATATTCCAAAACACCATGCAAAACAGATTTGCAATCCTAAAAGACCTGCTACTTATGTACCTGGACGTAGAGGACATAGAAGATTTGAATTCAAATTAATGCCTGGTGAATCTAAAGAAGAATTAGAAAGCGAAGAGAAGGTATGGGAATTACTATCTCCGTGGATAAACCCAAACAACGCTACTTTAGAAAGAGCTGACGTTTATCAATTTCACGCTGCTTTAGCAAAAACTTGGAGGATTGATAATTGTCTTATTGCTGGAGACGCTGCTCATCAAATGCCACCCTTTATGGGAGCTGGGATGGGTACAGGTATTAGGGACGCCATGAATTTATTCTGGAAGCTAGATTTAATTTTGTCTAACAAAGCTGAAGATTCGATTCTGGATACATATCAATCAGAAAGATACCCTCATGCTAAGTGGACAGTTGCTCAATCAGTTTCAATTGGCAAGATAATTGAAGGGCTGTGTGCACAACAAGAAGGAAAAGAATTTACGCCTGACGATAATGAAGGCTATGGAGTTAAATTTCCACATCTTCCTTCAGGATTATATAAAGATGCCTCCGATGATATCTCTGGCTATCCCTGCCCTCAGCCTCTTCTGATTAGAAATGGGT
>CACAWS010000015.1 GCA_902536295.1 uncultured SAR86 cluster bacterium
CTTCAAATCTTCCTACTTCCTCTGCTTTCAAACGTAAATTAGCTTTGTCATAATTTTTTTCATTTATTAATTTAGCAAAAATACTTCCTAGAACAGAGTCATTAGACATTTTTTTTATTTTTTTCTCGGTTAATGAATCATCACCGACCAGAGAAATTAAATTTTCAGTTAAATTTCTTGGAACAATAATGTCTCTAGATAGATTCCAAGTTTTCTCAAGAACGATTGCTAAAGAAATAATAGAAAGCAAAATAATAGGCCAAATTATTACTCCGCCGGATAAAATGATATAGCTCATTGGAAGTTATATTATGCCTGAATCAATAATTAAGTTCTGATCTGAAATTTTTGTAAAATTTTCGTCGTGAGTTGCAATCAAAAGACTAGCTTTTTTATCTTTTACATAGTTATTGAGAGAATCAATTACTTCTTTAGACGTAGCAGAATCCAGATCGCCGGTTGGCTCATCCAAAATAACTAAACTTGGAGAATGAACCATAGATCGCGCAATAGCTACCCTTTGCTTTTCACCTCCTGATAATTCGCTTGGTTTATGCGAGTATCGATGACTTAATCCCAAAGAATTTAAAATCTCTCTAGATAATCTAATTGCAGTTTCTCTGTCGAAGTTATTCAACAGTAAAGGTAATGAAACATTCTCAATAGCTGTCATTTCGTTTAAGAGGTAGTGAAATTGATAAACAAATCCCATCTCTGTTCTTCTCAATTCTGTTATTTGACTTGAGGTAAGTTCATCATAATTACTATCTTTGAATAAGATAGTTCCAGAGGTTTTTTGTTCTAACCCTGCTAAAAGATGAAGTAGAGTTGATTTACCTGAACCAGACCTTCCTGTAATTACAATAATTTTCCCCTCATCTACTTCTAAATCTACCTCTTTTACAGCCTCAATAGGCAAAGTTGTTGGATTAAAGACCTTAGTCAACTGACTGACTTTTAAAATATTACTCATTCCTTAGAACCTTTGATGGGTAAATTTTCGATGCCAATCTTGCTGGATAAAGACAAACGGATATGGTCATAATTAAAGTCGATATCATAATAGTGCTTACCCAATTCCATCTAATGTCTGTTGGAAAATAATTAATAAAATACGAATCACGCATCAAAAGACTCATTAACACTTCCATGTAGTCTGTCGACAAAAAGTAAGTAACGAGAAGGCCCATGACAAAACCTATTATTGTTCCAATTATAGAAATAATAGTCCCAAGATAAATGAAGATCTTTTGGATTTCAAAATTAGACATACCGATAGTCTTTAATATTGCCAATTGTGATCTTTTGTCATTAATAATCATCATTAACATTGAAATTATGTTGAAAGCTGCAACAACTATTATCAAAAAAAGTAATAATCCAACCAAAACTCTCTCTTGCATTATAGCTTCGAATAGCGAGCCATAAGAATTTGTCCAATCACTTGTCGTTAAAAATTGGTTAGAAACTTTTTCTGCTTCTGATAGAGCTAATAGAGAAAGATAATTAGCTTTGAATAGATCATTAAACTTTAATCTAAGCCCTGTCACCTTATTGTCCAAAGATGTGAGTACAGAAAGATCATGAATATTTATAAATGCATTAGTTTGATCTAATTCTGGTGAGCCAACCCGAAATATTCCAGATACTGTAAAAGTTTTAATTTTTGGGAAATATCCTGCAAAAGATGAATTTAAATCAGGAATCATTAATGCTATTTCATCGCCAAGGCCCGCTCCAAGTCTCCTGCTTTGAGTTAGTCCTAATACAATGTTAAAAGAATCTTTTTCAAGAGAATCCATTGATCCTTGGATCATAAAGCCACTGACAACCGAAACTGACTCTTCCAAATCAGGTATGACCCCAAAGATTTTGGTTCCAAAAACCTCTCCTTTATGAGTTAGGAGAGACTGACTTTCAATGAAAGGAGCTATTCCAATAATTTCTTCATTTTTTTTTAATTCGGAATAGATTCTTTCCCAATTTTCAATTGGCTTCATTCCTTCTATTGAAGCATGTGGGATTGTATTTAAAATTCTCTCCCTTAATTCCCTTTCAAAACCATTCATAACTGAAGTGACAACGATAAGGACTGCCACACCTAAAGCAATGCATGTATAAGACAAAATTGTCACGAAAGAAAGAAAGCCCGCTTTCTTAGCCTTAAGAAATCTAATGGCAATCAAAAAAGAAAGATCTTTTAGCGCCATTTTATATTATTTTAAATCGGTTACTTTAAAGTTTGTTCTTTAGTCGATTCAAATTGTTTTCCAGAGTAAGGAGGCATCATAGGAGCTAACAAATCTGCGGAAAACTGTCTATAAATTGCTTTGGCATGGCTGAAAGCTTTGAATCCATCAAACCCATGATAATTTCCAATACCGCTAGGTCCAACTCCTCCAAAAGGAAGATCTTCTTGCCCTATATGCCAAATAACGTCATTAATTGTTACTCCTCCAGAGATAGTATTATTCAGAACTTTATCCTCTCTATCTTTGTTTTTTCCAAAATAATAAAGTCCTAAAGGACGATCTTTAGAATTTACGTAATCTATAGTTTCTTGAAAATCTTCGTACTCCTTAACTGGTAACACTGGACCAAATATTTCTTCCTTCATGATTTGCATGTCGTCAGTTGGATTCATGATTAATGTAGGAGGAATTTTATGTACTTCCTGTTGAGAAAAATCTTCATTTGCAGGATTAATTACTTTAACTTCTGCTCCCTTTTCTTTTGCATCTTCAATTAAATCATTAAGCCTATCGTAATGTTTTTCGTTGATAACAGAAGTGTAATCGGGATTATATTTCAAAGATTCATAGGATTTTTCAATTGCTTCTTTAGATTTTTCAAAGAATTCTTCTGATTTTCCTTTAGGCACCATGACATAATCTGGTGCTAAGCAAATTTGACCAGCGTTCATAGTTTTACCACGCATAATTCTAGTAGTCGCTGCTTGCATGTCTGCATCGTCATCAACAATCACTGGAGATTTACCGCCTAATTCCAATGTCACTGGAACCAAATTTTCAGCTGCTGATTTCATCACCAATCTTCCGGTATTTGTACTACCAGTGAATAGTAAATGGTCAAAAGGAAGAGAACTAAAAGCAGCTCCCACATCAGTACCTCCAGTAAAAACTGCAGCTTCTGCAGAATCAAAATATTCTTGAAACATTTTTTTTGTAAGTTCAGATGTTTCCGGAGTAAATTCTGAAGGTTTTATCATGACTCGGTTACCTGCAGCAAAAATTGTGCCAAGTGGAGCTAAAACCAAATTAATTGGAAAATTCCAGGGACTTATCACTCCTACAGTTCCTAAAGGTTGATACTTAACTTTTGATTTTGCACCAAGCAAACCCATCAAGGTTCTTACAACAAATGGTTGAGATGAATTACTTTTTCTTTTTTCGTCCTTCATCCAATTTTTTACATTTTCTCGAGCATAATTTAAAGATCCTATAGTGCTCATTATTTCTGACATGAAGCCTGCTCTGGGGTCTCTGCTTCCAAAATCAGCTGTAATAGCCTCAAGAATTTCTTCATGATATTTTTTAATCATCTCTATCGACCTGGAAAGCCCATCTTGTCTTAGTTCTAAACTAGGAATGCCCTCTTCTATATAAAGTTTCTTTTGGAGCTTTAAAATACTCTCCATTTCTTGAATTGTTTCATTCGACATAATATTTCTCCTTTTTTGATTAAGATCTCAATTTTTTGTCTTTTTCATTACTTTTTTTAATGGTTTCTCGGATATTTGTCCAGTCTTCGTCTTTAAGTTTTCCAAGACTTGAGAAAGTGCCTCCTGCTGAGAGATAGGCTCCACCATCGATAGCAATTGTTTGGCCAGTAAGATAATCACAACCATCCGCCATTAAAAAAGTGGCCAAGTTTCCTAATTCACTCATTTCTCCTACCCTACCCATCGGATTTGAAGACATAGAGCTTTGATCCATAGAGCCGCTTGTTGCCTCCGTGTCTGGACTTAATCTAGACCAAGCTCCTTCGGTAGGAAATGGACCAGGCGCTATACAATTAAGTCGAATATTATTAGGCCCCCATTCAACAGCTAAAGATTTTGTCATAGCATTAATTCCTGATTTTGACATGGCCGAAGGCACAACAAATGGAGAACCAGTCCAAACCCATGTAGTTGTAATAGAGAGGATCGTGCCAGGTTTATTAAGCTCAATCCATTTTTTCCCAACGGTATTTGTCATATTAAAAGTTCCATGAAATACAATTGAAGCAATTGCGTTAAATCCATTTGGTGATAAATCATTTGTTCTGCTAATAAAATTTCCCGCAGCATTATTAACCAGCCCGTCAAGCGGGCCTTCATCAAAAATATTATTAATTTTTTCTTCAATTGCTAAAGAATCTCTTATATCAAGACTTTGTGCAGTGATTTTACCTTGAGTCTCTTCACTTAATTCTTTGGCAGTTTTTTGCAATACCTCTTCTCTTCGACCACAAATTATTACTTCTGCCCCATAAGTAAGAAAATGCCTAGACATTTCTTTTCCTAAGCCGCTACCCCCGCCAGTAACTAAAATTCTCTTTCCTTTAAGTAAATTTTTATCAAACATTAAATTTTCTCCACTATGTAATATCTTTTCTGATTAGAAAGTATAAATATTATTAATAAGATTGCTAGCAAAGAAAGCAGAATGTATGGAATCTCTGGAGAGATTATATAAAGAGGCATTATAACTACTGGTACTAAAATATGTCCTATCGGGAAAACCATGTTTAAAAGCCCGTTCGCCGCTCCTTGTTCAGACTTAGAAACAGATAAAGATAACATTGTTACATTTCCTGCTCTTGTCAAACCCATACCTAACCCTTTCAACATTAATCCAAGATAAAGCCCAGGAATTGAGGTTGCTTGAGAAAGTAAAAGGAAACCTAAAAATACTATCATTAAACCCCATTTGATTAAGCTCAAAGAGCTTATTCGATAATTTTGAACTATTACAAGTTGAGAAAACATAGAGGCCAAGGCAACTATTGAAAACCCAACTGCGACGGTCGAATAGACCTCGGTTTGATTAGTAAGTATGACATCTTTCACAAAAATAGAACTTGTCAAAACTAATCCTGCATTTGAAAGCCCCATAAAAGATGCAACTAACAATGATGGCCAGACTCTTGAATCGAACATGCTTATTTTTTTTTTCGATTCCATTTTCTCTTCATTAAATTCTTGATCAGAAGCTCCCATTTGGAAAAAATTATAAAAGCCTAAAGAAATTCCTAATAATGCTATAAATAAAAAAGGGATAAATAAGTTATTGTTGAAAATTGATAATAAAACTCCTATCAATATAGGACCAGTTACAACTCCCATTTGCCATCCTGCATCAAATCTTGCGAATCCCGCTGCTCTGGTTTCTGGGGAGGTAAGGTCTGCAATTCTTCCTCCAGCTGCCGGCCTTACTGCGCTTCCTAATAAGCCATTAATTAATCTAGTGATTATTAATAAAGGAAGAATGAAAATAAAAGGAATTAAATTAAAACTAGCTGACAAGATTATATCTGCACCTTTTGCAGTAATTGGTTCTATAGGAGTAGTTGCCGCTATTCCTAATTTTCATAAGATTCTTAAGAAAAATGACATCGACTATGAACTTCATACTGCAGGCGAATTTAAAAGAACTATTACTCCTTTTGGTGAAACGACAGAAGAAGGTAGAAAAAAGTTTAAAGAGGACTTAGAGGATATTCATACTCTTTTCAAAAATCATGTTAGTAAATTTAGACCACAATTAGA
>CACAWS010000016.1 GCA_902536295.1 uncultured SAR86 cluster bacterium
AAACTGTTAATGATAGAAATTTCAATTCATATTTTTATCAGAAAAATCAACAATGCACTAAAATATTGCGTAAAAGGTAAAAAAAAACCTATTTTGTACTTGAAAAGGGCAAAAAAACGTTATAAGTAACTTTTTTTTTATTTCCGGTTCAATTATTTTAGGTTTAAAATATTGACTGTTTATAAATTTATAAATGGAGACAATATGAATAAACTTAAAACATTAGTCATTGGTCTAGTGCTTACCATTTCTTCTGGAATTGCTCATGCTGTTTCAGTTTCCGGAAATGCTTCACTGACTTCAGATTACATCTGGCGTGGAATGACTCAAAACCAAGGAGAAGTGTCTTTTCAAGGAGGTTTCGATTTAGAAACTGACGCAGGTTTCTATCTAGGAACTTGGACTGGTACTGCTAAATTCGACATACTTGACGAAGATGCTATCGACACTGGTGAGGATGACGCAAATGGTGACGATATTATGCGTGATGAAATCATAGACTCATCAACCATAGAAGTTGACTACTACGCTGGTTATGCTGGCTCAATAGGCGACATCGGCTATGACATCGGTTTCATAGAAGTTACTTACCCAGGTGCAAGTTCTTTAGATTTTTCTGAGACTTATCTTGGATTAGACATCATGGGAGTAGGACTATTCTACTCAGCTGGAGACGAGTTCGGTGATTACGCTGAAATTTCCTACGGTTTTGACGCAGGACCAGGTTCTATTGGTCTCTCATATGGAGACTATGAAGACGCTGGAACTAACTATGTAATCGGTTATGACATTCCTGTTGGAGACTTTACTTTATCTTTAGCTTACACAGACTTTGAATCTGACTCAGGAGATGCTGACGAAGATGCATTTGTTGTAACTTTAGCTATGTAATTTTTCTTCATGAAAAAAAGCCTCTCTAATGAGAGGCTTTTTTTTATTTAAAATCTTTTAAAAAATCAGTAGTGCTATAAGGAAACTGAATGAAACTCAGTAAATGCTCTTCATTCTCACTGAAATCATTTAAATTATTTTGATTACAGAAATTTTTAAGATCTTTTTTTCTGTCTTTATAATCATCTTGAATGTAATCCGCTGGTCTTGAACTGATTACTTCCTGTTCTTTCTCAGCTAACTTAACTAACTCGTCATTTATTCTGCCTGGAAGCTTTCCGTAATGACCCGTAACTAAATTAATTGTTTCCTTAGACAAAGTTTTATACGAGACACTATCCGAAACATTCACCATTGCTTGCGCCCCAACAATTTGAGAGACTGGAGTTACAAGGGGCGGATAACCTAAATCTTTTCTTACCTTAGGGATTTCTTTTATGACATCATTATAAAGATTTACTTTATTCAGTTCTTTCAATTGGGATTCTAAATTTGAAAGCATCCCTCCCGGAACTTGACTTGATAACATTTGAGTATCTACTCCTTTAAGACTACCTTCGTATTCAGAATACTTTAATCTTACCTCCTTAAAATAATCAGCTATTTTTTGAAGCTCATTAAGATTTAATTCCGTATTTCTTTCCGTATCTTCCAAACAAGAAACTATACTTTCTGTAGGGGAATGCCCATAAGTTAAACTCATTGAAGAAATAGAAGTATCGATATTATCTATGCCCGCCTCTATGGCCTTCAAGTTAGTCGCTGTTGACAATCCTGCGGTAGCATGTGTTTGCATATGAATTGGTACTGAAATAATTTCTTTTAGCCTGGATATCATTTCGAAAGCAATATAAGGCTTTAAAATTCCAGACATATCTTTAATTGCGATAGAATCCACTCCCAAATCTTCAAATCTTTTTGCTAAATCAAGCCAATAATCTAATTTATGAACTGGACTGACAGTGTAAGCCATTGCTGCTTGAGCATGTTTAAAATTTTCTTTAACTTGCTTGATAGAAAATTCTAAATTATTAATATCATTCAAAGCGTCAAAAATTCTAAAAACGTCGATACCATTTTCAGATGCTTTATTAATAAATTTTGATACCACCGAATCTGGAAAGTGTTTATACCCCAACAAATTTTGTCCCCTCAAGAGCATTTGCTGACGAGTGTTAGGCATTTCTTTTTTAAACAGCCTTAATCGCTCCCAAGGATCTTCTTTAAGATACCTAAGACAAGCGTCAAAAGTTGCGCCGCCCCAAGATTCTATAGACCAGTAACCTATCTGATCCAAAGCATTAGCGATAGGTATCAAGTCTTCAATCTTAATTCTTGTTGCTAACAAAGATTGATTTCCGTCTCTTAAAACGACTTCTGTAATCCCTAACTTTTTAGAACTTTCGCTGTTCATTAACGTTTTTTATATTACATTATTTTTAAATACTTAATTTAGTGAAATAATAAATCTATGGGATGTTTTTTAGATACAAATTTTCAAGCATTTGTTCACAGAGGCCATACTAAAAAATTTAGAGAAAATACTATCGAGGCTTTCCAGGAAGCAAAAAACTTAGGATTTAATTATCTTGAAACGGATTTAAGAAAGACTAAAGATGGAAAGATTATCACCTTTCATGATGCCGACGTTAAGAGAGTTTGTGGAGATAATATTAAAGTTTTCGATATTGATCACAAAAGATTGAATAACCTGAATTTTTTTCAACCTGGTCACACCCCAACTCTCAATGAACTCTTGGAAGAATTTCCTTTCACCTTTTTTAATATAGATTTAAAAGAAAAAAAAATTAGCGAAAAAGTCTTAAAAATTCTTAAAGATATGAATGCAGAAAATAGAGTGTGTATAGGGTCATTCAATTCAAAAAATTTGGATGAGGTTCATCTGCTCAACCCCTCTATCCTTACAAGTATGGGTATCAGAGATATTGTGAATTTAAAATTTTTTAATAAAGTTAATAAAAATTCAAAAGTCATTCAAATTCCCGAAACTTGGAAAGGCTTAAGGGTTTTTTCGAAAAACCTATTGAAAAAATGTAAGTCTCTTGGCTTAAGGGTCCATATATGGACAATCAATGATGAAGATAACATGCAAAGACTGATAGATTTTGGTGTCGACGGAATAATGACAGACAATCCTGAGGCATTAAAAAAAGTTTTATTAAAAAACTCTATTTCTCTCTAATCTCAACCATACTTAAAACTAGTAATCCAGGAACAAAAAGAATAAGTAAGCTCAAAATGCCTGCTCTAGGATCGCTGAAAAAATAACTTACTAGACCAACCATTAGTGGTCCGAATATTACTGCCGATTTACCAACTAAATTATAAAATCCAAAAAATTCTGAATCTTTTCCTTCAGGAACCATTTTTGAAAATACAGCTCTACTCACTGACTGAATCCCGCCCTGAACTAAACCAATTACCCCCGCCATAAGATAAAAACCAAAAATAGTTGAAATTACAAGACCTCCAAAGCAAATAAAAATATAAATTCCTATTCCAATGTATAAAAGTAACTTTAATCCATATCTTTCAGCTAATAATCCAAAAATAATTGTTGAAGGAAATCCCACGAATTGTGTAATTATCAGAGCAATTATTAATTGCGATGAGACTAACCCTATATCTGTCCCAAAAGCTAAGGCCATTCTAACCACGGTATCAATACCGTCCATATATAACCAATAAGCAAGTAAAAAATAAAAAAGATTTTTATATTGTCTAATTTCCCTGAAAGTATTCAATACCCTAAGTAGAGAATTTTTAATTACTTGCCAGACTGAAGAAAGTGAATCTTCTCCTTTATTTTCTTTTACATATTTAATTAATGGAGTTGTAAACAGAGACCACCAAATTGCGACACTCAAAAAAGAAAATAAAACTGCATCTACTTGAGAATTCAAACCAAAATAACTTGGCTTTAAAAACATAAGTACATTTAAAACAAATAATAGTCCTCCACCAAGATATCCCATTGCGTAACCAAAAGCCGAGACTTGATTCCTCGATTCTGCATTTGAAACATTTATGATTAAGGAATCATAAAAGATATTTCCTCCTGAAAAACCAATAGTAGCTAAAATGTAAGCAATGATTGCAATTGTCCAATTACCTTCATCAATGAAAAAAAAAGTTGCCGTTGAGATAGCCCCAATTAACATGAAGAAAACAAGCATATATTTCTTTTTGTAAGTGATGTCTGCTAACGCTCCTAAAAAAGGGGCAAATAAGAGAATAAAAAAACCTGATAACGAATTTGATATGCCTAACAAAGCCGTAC
>CACAWS010000017.1 GCA_902536295.1 uncultured SAR86 cluster bacterium
CGACTTTGTCCTCTAAACCTAATCCATTAGCCCTTTTTGTTATCTCGAAATTTAATTGACTATCTAATTCTTTAAAATCTGAAAAATTCAAATTTACGCTCACAACATTTTGATCAAACTTGTTTTCATCAGTAATAAAACTTAACCCTGTAATAAGAAAAACATGTAAGCCAAATGAAATTAATAAGAATGCATAAATTTTTAGTTTCATGATTTTGCTATCTTTAATTGATCTACAAAGCTTTTGGCAAGATTCTCTCCTGTTTGATCTAATAGTTCTCTAAAACATGTTGGACAGGTAATATTTATCTCGGTTAAAAAGCCCCCCACTACATCTAAACCAGCTATGAAAATTCCTTGCTCTATTAAATCTTTACCAATGACACTTGCTATCTCTTTATCTCTTTCATTTAAAATTTCTGTCGACGCAGTTCCACCAATTGCTAAGTTCCCACGAAAATCGCCCTCTGGTGGTTTTCTCAAAACAACTGATTCTGGCAAATTTCCATTTATTAATAAAATCCTCCTGTCTCCGAGGTAAACTTCATCTATAAATTTTTGCAACATCAACATTTCTAAATTATCTGAAGAAATATTACTGAGGGCCTCAGAGCTATTATCAGTATTAATTATTTGAACACCTTCACCGCCCATAAGTCCTAAAGGTTTTGAAACTACTTTCTTGTGAGTGTTAATGAATTCTTCCATCAGAGACTTATTAGAAGTGACCAAGGTATCAGTTATGAAGCTTGGATAATTTAAGATAGATAATTTTTCATTAAATTTCCTTAAGCTAGAAGGTCTATTAACCACTTTAAGACCTTTATTTTCTGCTGCCTCTAAAACATATGTGTTATTTATAAAATTCATATCGAAAGGAGGGTCTTGTCTCATTAATACAAGATCTAGAGAAGTGAGCTCTATTTTCTCTTGATCTTGTAAATCAAACCATTTATTTTCGTTCATAAATACTTCTATTTTTTGTGCAATTGCCATCGGCGTTTGATTAGCAAAATATAAATTTAAATTTTCTATGTAATAAAGTTCTTTACCTTGATTCTGTAGCTCACTCATCAACAATAATGTTGAATCTTTTTGAAAATTAATTTCTGCAATTGAGTTCATTACTATTCCAATTTTCTTCATTTAATTAGCCTCGCTTAAAACCTTTAGCATTGACAATAATACTATAGGCATAGATTCGGTCTTTATGACTAAGTTCCCGCAATTAATTCCAATAAAATTATATTTCTTAAACAAATCTTCTTCTTTTGATGAAAATCCTCCTTCAGGACCCATTGCAATATCTATGCTTGAAAATCTTTTTATATTACCAATATAAAAATCTGCTCTAGGATCGAGAAAAAATCTATTCTTTGATTTTGATTCATCTAGCCAATCTTTCAAATTTTTCTGAGAAATCTTTGGCAACCAATTTAATCCTGATTGCTCACAAGAACTAGCAGAAATAAGCTGCCATCTTTCAAATTTAACCTTTTTAGTAACACGATGCTTGGTTCTTTCAGTAATTAAAGACGATAGAGAACTCACACCAAGCTGAGAAGAGTCTTTCACAACTTTATCAAAATTTTTAATATTAGAGACTCCTAAATTAATTTCTGGAATCAAAGGCTTTTCTTGCAAAATATTATCTTCAAGTCTTAAAGAAATTTTGCTGCGTTTTAAGTCTTCTAAGCATCCTAATGAAATCATGCCCTTTCCATTAAAAACTTCGACTTTATCTCCTATATTTTTCTTCAAGACTTTCAAATGATTTGATGCATTTAAAGGAAGATCGATTAATGAATTTGGTTTTAATTCTTCAGGAAAATATATCCTAGGTATTCTCATTCAGTTATTATTCACAATCTTGATAAAAATAAAACTATGACAAAATTATTAATAGTAAGACATGGTGAAGCCTCGGCCTCTTGGGAAGAATCTTCCGATCCAGGATTAAGCGATTTAGGCATCTTCCAAGCCGAAGAATGTTCGAACATGCTCATAAAAGTTAAAGGAATTGAAAACTTTGATTTGAAAAGTAGCCCTCTTAGAAGAGCAATAGAGACTGGAACAAAATTAAAAGAAAAATTAAATAAGGATCTATTCATTGATCCGGTGTTTACTGAAATACCATCTCCAGGAATTCCATTGAATAAAAGGCAGCAATGGCTGAAAGAAATTTTTAATAAAAATATTAATGAACTTGAAAAACCACAATTAAATTGGCGTGAAAGCATAATCTCTCGGATTAAGGAGATTAAAAATCCAACGATAATTTTTTCCCATTTTATGGTAATAAATACTATAGTAAGTTATGCAAAAAATTATCATTCAATGGTTCATTTTTATCCAGATAATTGCTCAATAACAGAGTTAGATGTAAATCACGAAAAAATTGAATTAGTAAATCTAGGAACCCAGCTATCTACGCACATAAATTAAATATGTCAGTGAACGAAGAAAAAAAAACTCTTAAATATCAAGTTGGCCTCTCAATGAGAAGATACTTTAAGAATCTTGACGGTTCTAAAGCTAAAGATGTTTATGAAATGGTTATGAAAGAGGTAGAAAAACCATTATTAGAGGAAGTAATGATTCATTGCAACGGTAATCAATCAGAAGCATGTAAAATGTTGGGAATTAACAGAGGCACTCTTAGAACAAAGCTAAAAGCACATAAACTCATCTAATATGTCGAAAAATTCTCCAGTGAAAATAAAAAGAGCCCTAATAAGCGTCTTTGATAAAACAAATATTTTAGATCTTGCAAAATCATTACAAAAAGAAAGTGTAGAAATTATTTCAACTGGAGGGACATTGAAATTCTTAGAAGAGGCAGGCATAAAAGTTAAAGATATTTCTAAATTCACGGGATCTAACGAAATGATGGGCGGAAGAGTGAAAACACTTCACCCAAAAGTTCATGCAGGAATTCTTTCAAGAAGAAATAAAGATAAAAATGAAGTAAAAGAAAATTCAATTGAAGAAATTGATTTAGTAGTGGTTAATTTATACCCCTTCGAAGAAACAGTTAAAAATAATGGAACATTTGAAGAGGCGATTGAAAATATAGATATTGGCGGTCCAACAATGATAAGAGCTTCAGCAAAAAACTTTTATTATGTATCTATCCTCTCTTCGCCTAATGAATACGAAAGTTTTATTGAAGAGTTTGAGGAAAATCAAGCCATCTCATATGCAACTAGATTAAAGCTTGCAGAAACAGCTTTTAGTAATGTTACTAAATATGATGTGTCTATTTCAGATTTTTTTGAAAATTTTGACCAAGAGGATTTACCAAAATCAATTTTTGGGGCTTATTATAAATCTGATAATTTAAGATATGGAGAAAACCCACACCAAAAAGCT
>CACAWS010000018.1 GCA_902536295.1 uncultured SAR86 cluster bacterium
ATTGATATTGGTTGTGGGTGTGGCGCAACTACTCTAGAAATTGCAAAGCAATTTGGAGAAGGAGAAATCATAGGGGTAGATATATCCGAGCCTATGCTAGCTAGAGCAGCTAAAAATGCTTCTGATCAATCTTTATCTAATGCTAATTTTCAAGTTTTAGATGTGCAAGTTGATGATATGCCATTGGATTTTGATATTGCTTTTTCTAGATTTGGCGTTATGTTTTTTGAAGATCCATATCAGGCATTTTCAAACATATACAAATCTTTAAAAGAAAATGGTCAACTCAGTTTTGTATGCTGGCAAAATCCATCTTTAAATCCTTGGCAGAGTTTATCCTTACAAGTTATAAAAGATTATCTCGATCTTCCCTCTCCACCTCCTAAGAGTCCTGGACCCTTTGCGTTTGAAGACAAAAATTATATTTCAGATATTCTCAATCGATCTAATTTTAAAGATATAGAGATAGAAGATAATCAAGAAGACATTGTTATGTTTTCAGGAAAATCTATTGAAAAAGCTTGTGAAGACTATTTAACTATTAATCCTGTAGTGACTGAAATGCTTAAAAATTCAAAAGAAGAGCTGAAAGATGAGATTCTTCAAGCATTAATTCTTAAGTTTTCAGAGTTTCATAATGGTGATGGACTGTTGTTTCCAAGTGCAACCTGGATAGTTACAGCAAGAAAATAGCAATTGTTCGTTTTTTAATTCAAATTATTTTCCCGCTTACTCCACTGTTACGGAATATATTTAACGGGTGGGGTTTCTTTACCTTCACTGTTACGGTTACTACAAATCAACTTCATATTCATTTTCGTAAAGATATTCCTTCTACAATAAAAGAGGTCTCTCCTCTTTTGATTGAATATTTTTGATTTTAAAACTTTTTACCTTTGCCTGGATTTTTTAATTCAATCAACTACAATACTTGAGTGCCAAAACTAAAACCAAAAGACCTAACGTTTATAGATTTATTCGCAGGTTGTGGTGGATTATCTCTTGGTTTAGAACAAGCAGGGTTTTTCCCACTTTATGTTAATGAACTTAATAAAGATGCTTTAGAAACATATCTTATAAATAGAGATAAGCATTACCCTCATCTTCGGAATAAGTTTTATTCAAAGGACATAAAGAATGTTATTTATGAAAAAAAATTTTTTACTCAATTATTTAAAGATTTAAATGATGCCTTTGAAAGAGATTTTGCAGAGCATACAGTAGATGTGGTTGCGGGTGGGCCTCCGTGCCAAGGTTTTTCTGGAATTGGAATTAGAAGATCTTATTCTGTAGATAAAGAACAACTTCCCTCCAACCATCTCTTTCAAGATATGGCATTTTTTGTTCATAAGGTAAAACCTAAAATTTTTCTATTCGAAAATGTGCAGGGGTTAATGAGATCTAAGTGGACCTCAGGTGGAAAAAAAGGTGAAATTTTTGATGAGGTCCTAGAAACTTTCAGAAAAATTCCCAACTACGATGTTAAATATAAATTGGTTTATGCAAAAGATTATGGTGTTCCGCAAAATAGACCAAGGGTTTTGGTTATTGGGGTTAGAAAAGATTTAAATATAAAAGTGATTGAAGATAATGATGCTTTAGAAAATGGATTTTTACCAAAACCAACAAATGATTATCCAAACATAGAAGATGTGTTCTCAGATCTTATTGATAATAAATTTGAATACGGTGGCACAACCAAAAATTATCCGTCTGATCCAAAAAATTATTGGCAAGAAGATATTAGAAAGAAGTTTAGGTCTAATAAAACCTTTTTAAAGGGTGATTCGTTAACTGAACATAAATATAGCAATCACTCAGACAAGATAAGAGAAAAGTTTTCTTATATGATTAAAAACAAAGGTGAGATTCCTGAAAATTTTAAAACAAAAAAGTTTGCTCAAAGATTATTACCAAGAAAGTGGGATGATAAGGGACCAACTATAACAGCAACATCTTTGCCAGATGACTTTGTGCATTATTCTCAGGCAAGATCTCCTACGGTGCGGGAATGGGCAAGACTTCAAACTTTCCCTGATTGGTATCAATTTGCTGGGAAAAGAACGACTGGTGGAATTAGAAGGGCAGGCAATCCTAGAGAATCAATTTTTGAAAGGGAAGTCCCCAAATACACTCAGATCGGAAATGCCGTTCCAGTAAAACTTGCTTTTGAAATTGGAAAACATTTTTCTAAACTATTGAAAAAGTAGTCGTTCACAAGTCATAGAATTTAATAAACTTAAATAAAGCATCTAGATTCTTTTTTTTTATTTTCCATAAATAATCATAACCACTTTTTTTGGTATAACTTTTCCAGTTTTCTCCTTTCTCCCAAAGAAGGTAATCAAGAGTGATGATCTCATTTTCTAACAATATGGGAATGACTCCTATATCAACATCAGAGGTGTGCGTTATTGCTTTATATTTAAACTCTTCGTTTGTACCTGACCCTTTTGTCTCAACATCAATCCAAAAAGTTTCTTTATGTTTACTTGTAATTCTTCTTTCGAGTTCTTCTAAGGACCAACAAACATCCATTTCAAAAATATTATTTATTTCTATACCACCATATATGTCCTGCTCTTCAAGCATTAATCTTAAATTACGTTTATTTTTTTTAGTTGATAATGTTTGGTGAAGAGACTTAAGAGGACCAAATTTTTCTGTGTAATATCCTCTTTTTTCTATAAGTTCTTTGTCCGAAAGATTACTTTTTTCCCAGTTGGGTGCCATGCTGAAAAAAGTACCTTTTGGGTTTCTTTGTCTAATTGATTTGAGTTCAATTCCTTTATAGTCTGGTTTCTTTGAAGAATTTGCTGGAATGCCCAATAAGGTTTCGAGAGTAAACCCAACACCAGTGTCACCCTCCCTAAGAGATTTTATAAAACCTCTATTAGATATTTGTTTCATTTTAGAGAGCAACTCCTCGGATACTGCTGAAGATTTAAAAGATAGAATGCTTTGAATGTTTAAATTTAGGGTTTCGAATGCATCCACAAGGTTGCTATTGCTGCAATTAATTACTATTAATCTCTCTTCGGCAGATAAAAATGCTAGAAGATCTCCCTGCGAAGCATGTTTGCTTAACTCATATATCCAGATTCTTGGATCACCGCTTTTTGTTTCTGGTCTATACAGGGAGGTTTTAGTCTGAAGAAAGTTATCTTTAGATATTAAAATAGTTTCTATTATTTTTTTATTAGCAGTTCCTTGTTTTTGTTTATCGAAATTATGAGTGCCTGTATTAGATAAAAAATCTCTAAGTGGTTGTGTAGCATCCATAATCGATTTTTTTAAACCAGTCTCTGTAGGAACGATAAATGAAACCTGCAATCCCTTATTTCTGAAGAC
>CACAWS010000019.1 GCA_902536295.1 uncultured SAR86 cluster bacterium
ATACAACTTCTTGGTAAACATGTTTAGAGGTTGTTAATCCTAGGATCACAGACTGAATAGCTATTAAGCCTCCCGGCTGTAAGGGGTAGCATTCTAAAGCCATTGCTAAAGTAACTATAAATTGACCCAGTATGATCCAGCCTAAAATAAAACCTGCATCTAAATTTGTATTCAATAAAATAAAATAAATAATAGGATTACTGAAAAGAAATGTAATAATTAGATTCTTGTACCAATTTGCAGAAGATCCCAAAAAATTGTTATAAAGGTTACTGATCACTTAATAATATTTTGAATATATTTAAACCTGCTAATTCTATTGAAAAAGATACTCCAGAGTCAAAATACTTTGTAATAAATTCTAATCAAATATTATCTTTTAAAAATGAAAATTTTTTAAGACCACTTAGTAGCGATGAATTAAATTGGTCTGGCTTAGATATAAAAAGAAAACATTTCCTCGGTCATCTTAATAACGAACCATGTTTTGTCGTTTCCGCTGAGGGTGAATGTAGTTTAGATCAGGTGCACTTTAGCGATTTAAGATCAATGCTTGGAAGAATTCCAGACGATTTATTCTCAGTAATTTCACGTGCAATTCAAATCCAACATTGGTTTGATGCTCACAAATTTTGTGGATATTGCGGAAGCGAACTAAAAGAAGATGCCAATGAAAGAGCTATGATTTGCTCTAATTGCAATGCTCCTCCGGCTTATCCAAAGATTTCTCCATGCGTAATTACTTTAATCCATAGAGATGATGAGATCCTATTAGCACACAATGTGAACTTTCCAGATAATTTTTTTAGTACTCTTGCGGGTTTTATAGAACCTGGTGAATCTGTCGAATCTGCTTTAGTAAGAGAAGTGCAAGAAGAAGTGGGAATTAATGTAAAAAACATAAGATATTTCGGCAGTCAATCTTGGCCATTTCCAAGTCAGTTAATGCTGGGATACTTTGCAGAATTTTCTAGTGGCGAAATTAAACCAGACTTAGAAGAAATAGATGAGGCCGCTTGGTTTAAGTTGAATAATCTACCCAATACTCCTCCCTCAAATATTTCTATATCAGGTAAGTTAATAGAATATTACGTAAAAGAAAATTCTTAATTCTTATTTCTTGGGTCATTAGAAGCTCTTTCATTGATGTTGATTTTTTCAGAACTTTTTACTTCGTTTTCAACATTTAAAACTTCAGGTCTTTTGGGTCTACTAAGTTTTTTTGGAGCTATTTCTGAGGAAGGGAAATCTTTCTTTTTTTCAAAATTTTTGCTTTTTTCAACAATATTTTTATTATCTTTATTAGTTAAATTTTTCTTAGGCTTTGTAAAAGATTCTTTTTTTGACTTATTTTTTTGAAAGTTCTTATTTTTGTTATCAAATTTTTTGTTACTTCGATTTTGATTTTTATTATGCCTAGGCTGCGATTTTCTTTTATTAGGTAACTTCTTTTGGTTTTTTATATCCTTGTTGGAACTAGAAGTTGATTTGAAAAGACTGGTTATTCTTGTAAATAAACTTTTTTTCGGTCTAGAGGATGGCATAATTTTTACTGCTGGATCTTCTTTAGGTTTTTTAATTTTTTTTGACTTTCTTTCAAATTGCTCTGCGGCTGAAATGGAAGATTCATTTTTGTTTGGATCTTGAACTTTGCCATCTTTTATTCTTATAACTTCGAATCTTGAATCTGGCCTGGTAGCATCAGATATTACAACAACTTTCACTCCTGATCTTGCTTCAATATCATTCAATCTTATACGTCTTTCATTAAGGAGTAATGACGACATATCTGGTGAGACTACAGCTCTAACTTCGCTTGTATTAGATTTACTTGTTTCTTCTTCTAAAAGTCTTAAAACCGATGTAGATAAAGTATTTACGTCTTGTGTCCATCTCTCAGATAAAGAAGATCTTAATCTTTGTCGAGATAATTCAAGTAAACCAAATCTGGAAATCCTTCCAATTTGAACTCTTGCTCGATCAACAGATAGAGCTTTTCTCATTTCATCTTCAACAGCTCTTTTATTTTCTATTTTCATCATATCAATAAAGTCTATAACTACCAGGCCCCCAATATCCCTAAGCCTAAACTGCCTAGCAATCTCTCGACTTGCTTCCAAATTTGTGTTTGTTGCAGTCTCTTCAATGTCCTTTCCTTGAGTAGCCTGAGAAGAGTTTATATCGATAGCCACTAGTGCTTCAGTGTCATCAATTACAATGGCCCCTCCAGAACTTAATCTGACCTCTCTTTGATAGGCTGTTTCTATTTGTGATTCAATTTGGTACCTAGTAAATAAAGGTAGAGTATTCTCGTATTTATTTAGAATTTTTAATTGTTCAGGCATGACGCTACTGATAAATTCTTCAGCTTGCTCATATGCCTCTTTAGTATCTATCCATATTTCGTCAACATCTTCTTTAAGGTAGTCCCTCAAAGTTCTTACTAAAATGTCACTTTCTTTGAAAATCAAAAAAGGAGCACTTTTTAAGGCATTTGCTTCTAAGATAGCTTCCCAAACATTAAGCAAATAAGACAGGTCCCATTTCAAATCATCCTGATCTCTTCCTTCTCCAGCAGTTCTTACAATGACACCCATACCTTCAGGAGCGTTAAGATCAGTAATTTTTTTCTTTAAAATCTCTCTTTGATCAGGATTAAGTCTTCTCGAAATTCCCGATGCTCTAGGGTTATTGGGCATTAGAACAAGAAATCTTCCGGCAATACTAATTAGTGTAGTTAAAGCAGCTCCTTTATTACCTCTCTCATCTTTTTCGACCTGAACAATT
>CACAWS010000020.1 GCA_902536295.1 uncultured SAR86 cluster bacterium
GTCTGAAAAATATAATACAAATCATTATTTAAATCTTTTATTTTAATCTCAAAAAAATCATTTACTTCTTCGACTTCAATACATTCATTACCAACCAATACTTGACCACCGTTATCACAGAAATCTTTTTCCAAAGACTTAAAATATTCATGGCTATCGAAAATGCCTGAAGAAGGAGAAAAAATAGAATTTTTTACTTCAAGAAAAGGATACATTTTTTTTAAATTGTGTTCATAACTTAAATCTTTTAAACCACAATCCATGGCGTTTAATCTTATCGATTCTAATGTATCTTCCTCTTCTTCATTTGTAGCTACAATGTATTTACCACAATTATTAAAATTTATATTTCTTTCTTTAAGATATTGGTAAAGCATTTTTTTACCTTTTAAACAAAGTTCGGATTTTAGAGAATTTTTTTGATAATAAATTCCTGCGTGAATCACTTCAGAATTTCGACTAGAAGTCTCCATACCCAAGTATTTATTTTTTTCAATCAAATAAGTTTTTTTGAACTCTTTAGAAAGAAATTTAGCTGATGCTAGTCCAGCAACCCCTCCACCAATTATTAGACAATCTATTTGATACTTGTCCATAATTTTATTTTTTCTTCCAATTTAAAAAATAAACCATGAGGGAAAAGTATGAAAATAATACAGATACGCTTAGAAGAATTAAAACAAAGCTAAAGTAAAAATCATCGAAAAGAGGACTGAGGATGATGAAGAAAATTGAAAGAAACTGAAAAGCTGTTTTTATTTTTCCAAATATATTTGCTTTGATTAAATCATGATCATTATTGTTTAAAACTAAATAATACCTAAAGGAAGTAATGATAAGTTCTCTTAAAATAATCAGTATTGTAATTATCGTAAAGAATTGATTATTTAATAAAAAAACTAACCAGATTAGTAAACTCGTAACTAAAATCTTATCTGCGATTAAATCTAAAAATGCTCCCAAATCTGATTCTGATAAATATTTTCTTGCTAGATATCCATCAAAATAGTCAGTAAGCGAAGAAAAAAGAAATAAAATTGCTGCCGATATAATAAAATCAATTTTTAATAAATACAGTATTGGGATCACCAAAAAAATCCTTAAAGAGGAGAGTATATTTGGGAGGTATTTCATATTTATATGTTTAACTGAAATATTTTTTAATAAGTTTCGCTTTTTGAGCTCCTATTCCATTTACCTTTAAGAGATCATCGTAAGATGCTTCTTTCAGCCTTCTTGTTCCTCCAAAATGTCTTATCAAAAGATTTGCGTATTTTTTACCGATTGAAGGAATTTGATCAATTTCAGATTTTAAATAAGAATTATTTCTTCTCTGTCTATGTTTTTTTATAGCAAATCTATGAGACTCATTTCTAATCAATTGAATAAGTTTCGAACACCCCTCAAGGTCAGAGATGTTGATTTTATATGGTGAGTTTTTTATGTGAATTTCATCATATTTTTCATTTCTTTGCGGTCCTTTAGAAATTGAAATTAAGTTCAAATTATTGAAATGACTCTTTTCTAATTCTTTAGTTACAGCATTTAATTGCCCCTTACCGCCATCGATTACAATTAAATCAGGAAAACTTTTATCATTATCTTTTAGGTTTTTTAGTCTTCTTCTAACAGCTTCTGATAAGGCTAAATAATCATTATTCTGTTCTGATTTTATATTCATACTTCTATAATTTTTCTTATCTGGTCCATTTTCAGAAAAACTTACACAAGACGCAGTAACTTGATTTCCTTGATTATGACTAATGTCAAAAGCTTCAATTCTCTTTAATGATTTTAAGTTCAAATTTTCTTTCAAGCGACTAAATGACTCTTTGATCCAATCATAACTATTTCTTCTATTAATCCTATCTAAAGCTTGTGACTCAGCAATTTCTAATAAAGGTGTATTTTTTTTTGATTTTTGGAAAAACTTTATTTTTTTATTTAAAATATTTTCTAAATCGTTTTTTTGATTTGAAACATTTACATTAATAAGTAAATTTATTTTTTGGTCTGAAGAATCTGAATAATAATTTTCAATAAACTTTAATAGCATTTCTTTATCTGTCATAAGCTTCTGATCGTCCAAAAAAAAGTTCTTGGTCATGCTTATCCACCCCTCTCTAACCTCAACTAGGCTTATGCAAATACTAAATTTATTCTTTTTAAAAGCAATAACATCAATATCTTTATATAAAGTTAATATAGTTTGATTTCTTTGAATATCTCTTATGGCGTTAATTTTATCCCTAAACAAAATTGCTCTTTCATAATCTTTTTTTTCTGAATACATATCCATATTTTCATAAAGGTCTTTCAAAATTCTTTCATTCTTACCATTCAAAAAATGCTCTGCCCTCTTAACATCTTTTTTGTAATCACTCTTAGAAATCATGCCTACACAGGGAGCGGAACATCGTCCAATCTGATATTCAATACAGGGTCTTGTTCTATTCTTAAAGACTAGGTCCTTACAGTCTCTAATCTTAAATATCTTTTTACACA
Source organism: uncultured SAR86 cluster bacterium (assembly GCA_902536295.1). GTDB lineage: Bacteria > Pseudomonadota > Gammaproteobacteria > Magnimaribacterales > AG-339-G14 > AG-339-G14. Next base: position 2,506 of record CACAWS010000020.1, read on the forward strand.
TTTCTAAATTTTTACGCATTGCACTTACGTTTGCATAAGGTCCAAAAGAAACACCTTTTTTTTGTTTTTGCCTAGAAATAAAAATATTTGGAAAATCTTTATTGGATGCGATATGAATAATTGGATAAGACTTGTCATCTCTAAACTGAACATTATATGGAGGCTTGTGTTTACGTATTAAACTTTGCTCTAGTATCAGAGCATCGGATTCTGTTTTTGTAATTATTAAATCAA
>CACAWS010000022.1 GCA_902536295.1 uncultured SAR86 cluster bacterium
TAGAGAGTTGATTAATCATTATTTCAGTGTCTTTCCAACCAACACAAGCGTCAGTTACGCTTTGTCCATATTTAATTTGATCCAAAGGTCCAATTTTCTGGTTTCCTTCTTCAAGATGACTTTCTATCATCACTCCAAAAATCCGATCTTCTCCAGACGCAATTTGGTCTGAAATATCTTTGTTAACGATGAGTTGTCTCTTAAATTGTTTTTTACTGTTTCCATGACTCATGTCAATCATCATCTTTGTTGCTTTATCAGCTTTTTTAAGTTCCTTAGAAGTTGAATCTACAAAGGATGCCTCATAATTAGTATCCGATCCTCCTCTTAAAATCACATGACAATCTTCATTTCCTGATGAGTTAAAAATTGCAGATTTTCCTTCCTTAGTTATTGACAAAAAAATGTGAGAATTTGAGGCTGATCCAATTGCATCGATTGCTACTTGTATAGAACCATTTGTAGAATTTTTAAATCCGACAGGACACGATAAACCCGAAGCCAATTCTCTATGAATTTGACTTTCGGTTGTTCTGGCTCCGATAGCTCCCCATGAAATTAGATCGGCAATATATTGAGGAGTTATCATGTCTAAAAATTCAGTACCTGCTGGCAGTCCAAGATTATTTATGTCTAAGAGAACTTTTCTTGCTTTTCTAAGCCCGAGATTCACATCATAACTGTTGTCAAGATTTGGATCATTTATAAGACCTTTCCAGCCGACGGTTGTTCTGGGTTTTTCAAAATACACTCGCATAACAATTTTTAAGTTATCCGAGTATTTGTTTTCTAATTTTTTTAATTTATTAGCATACTCTATTGCAGATTCTGGATCATGAATTGAGCAAGGGCCCACAACTACCGCTAATCGATCATCTTTCCCATGCAAAATATCTGAAATTTCTTTTCTTGATTTAAAAACTAGCTCAGAAGACTCTGGAGTGATAGGCATTTCTGAAATTACTTCATTCGGAGGAGAGACCTCCATAAGTCCAGTTATTCTGGTATTATCAGTTAGGTATTGCATTGCTCAGAAGACAGATTGTAAACATTTTGACTTTAAATTAAAGCTTTATTAACAATTAATGATCAAGATCAAAGCTATTCAAGAAAACCCCAGGGTTGGCGATATTAAGGGTAATACTGAGCTGATAGAAAGACACTTGGACTCCGCTGTAAAAGAAAGTGTGGATTTATTAGTATTTTCTGAAATGTTTTTGTCGGGATATCCTCCCGAAGATCTGGTGATGAGAAAAGATTTTATCGATGAAATTAAAAGATCCATTGATGCAATCGTTTCTAAAACTAGAAATATTTCTTTAATTTTTGGAGCTCCTATAAAAGAAAACAATCAATTATATAATGCAGCTATTTTTGCTAAAGATGGAAACCATGTAGGTACTTACTTCAAACAAATATTACCTAACTACAAAGAGTTTGATGAAAAAAGATACTTCGGAAAAGGCAAAAAGAACAAAATTATATCAATTAAAGACGTTTCCTTAGGCCTTTCTATTTGTGAAGATATTTGGTCAGAAACATTTGTGAATAAATTAGTAGATGATGGGGCAGAAATCATACTAAATTTAAGCGCTTCGCCTTTTACCATTTCAAAAAAAGAGACACGTATCCAGATGCTAAATGATTATTATGAAAAATATAATCTTCCAATTATTTACATTAATCAAATTGGCGGTCAAGATGAGTTAGTTTTCGATGGCTCTTCTATAATAATTGGTTTTGAAGAAGAAAACTCTAAAATTTTGAAAAGCTTCAAAACTGATTTCCTCTCTTTTAATTATGAGAATTCAAAATTCACTACCTCTATGAATGAAGAGAATACTGATCCGAATAAACTCGACGATATATATGATGCTTTAGTACTAGGAACCAAGGATTATGTTGAAAAAAATGGTTTCAAAGGAGTCATTATAGGCTCCTCAGGCGGCATAGACTCTGCATTAACTACTGTTATTGCATATGACGCTTTAGGTAAAGAAAAAGTTAAAACAGTTATGATGCCTTTTGATTATACTGCTGACATAAGCGTCGAAGACGC